>CAMONC010000001.1 GCA_946620235.1 uncultured Lachnospiraceae bacterium
CACCGCCTCCGGTCGTATCACCGGTTCCCGTGCCGGTTCCTGCCGCAGTCCCGCTCGTTCCTTCCGTGCTTCCGCCTCCGGTTGTACCATCAGTGCTCGTGCCGGTTCCTGTCGCAGTCCCGCTTGTTCCTGCCGCAGTTCCGTCTCCGGTCGTATCACCGGTTCCCGTGCCTGTCTGATACTCCAGGGCGGGGGTGGTAATCTCATCTTCCGGCTCCGCATATGCGATAAGCGATGCCACTCCCGTACTTGTAAAGATTATGCACACAGTCATAAGGGCTACAAACACCGTTTTAGCCCATTTCTTCAATCCCTTATAATTCTTGACGATCTTCATGTTCATTCTCCATACCGGCATATGCACCGGATCAAGGATACAACAACACCATTATAATTTATTCTACTATATCAGCCCGCTTCCAACAAACTTCCAACATCGAATGCCGGCGGCAACGGGCCAAAATGAACCACTGACTCCGTCCCCGTGGGTCATGCAAGTCCCACCTCTTCGGCGTAGGGTTCGAAGTCCGACTTGGTGAAGACCTTGCCGACCTTGACGAACTCGTACTTGATGGCGTTTAAGTAATGTCTCATATGCACCTCACCGTTGGCTGTCGGATCGGCGGCTGCGAGGAAGGCGGCATTCAGGATACAGTTCTTGATATTACCACCCGCAAACTCATATTTCTCGGCGAGGAATCTGATATCCACATCCTCGGCCAGCGGAGTATCCTTCGGTATGGTCGTCTTCCAGAGCATCTCTCTGGTATCGACATCGGGGAACTGGAACTCCACGATGTACTTCATACGTCTGAAGAATGCGGGGTCTATGTTGTGCTTGTAGTTGGTGGCCAGTACGCAGACACCGTCATATGCCTCCATCTCCTGAAGGAGCAACGCTGTCTTGTTGTTGGCTGAGGCCTGGTTGGAGCCGCCGTCATCGGAACGCTTGGCGAATATGGTATCGCACTCGTCGAAAAAGAGTACGACATTACATTTCTTCGCTTCCCTGAATATCATTGACAGTGATTTCTCGGTCTCACCGACGTATTTATCCACAACCTTGGATATATCCACTCTGTACAGTTCCAGATTCAGCTCATGCGCGAGAACCTGGGCCATCATGGATTTACCGGTACCGGGAGCACCGAAGAGGAGTACCGTAAGTCCGCGTCCGTAAGGATACTTTCTCGTATAGTTCCATGATTCGTAGACCTGCTTCCTGTAGGTCATCTGCTCTATCGCATGCTCTATGGTCTCACGCTGGGTCGGATTCATGACGATATCGTCAAATCCGAACTTGGCCTCAACTCTGGTGGCCTTCTGTGAGAGCTCGGAACTCATCTGGGCATAGCAGCCCTTGAAGAGACAGGCTCTGGATATCTTATCCTCCTTCTCCATATTGGAGAGTGACTTGGCCTTGACCAGAGCATCATGTATCTTGCCCGATGTAAAGAGGAACTTGGTGGACATCTCCAGCAGATCCACGTCGTCGGCCAGCTCAAAGCCCTTGGAGAAATACTCCCAGCAGGTCAGACGCTCACCGGTGTCGGGTGTAGGCAGCTCAAGATCCGTAAACTCACTCTTGGTGACCTCACGGAAATCAATATAGAGCTTACTCATGGCGAACACCAGCACACCCTTCTCGGTAAGCTTGGAGAAAGCCAGATCCATGTAGCCGAAGAATTTCTCCTTCTCCTCATCATGGTAGGTAAGCTCTGTCAGACAGCAGCATGACTTGGTGAGAATACACTCTCTGGTAACCGACCACAGTGCTTTCTCAACAAAGCCGTAATCATATATGAACAGCTTCTTACAGTTAATGGCAACCGCGCGAAGGCCGTTCTCACGGCAGAAATGCTTCACGAAGAACCTTCGCCCGCTGCCGTCGTCGCCGTAGTAATAGAAGATGCGGACACCGTCATCATACGATATCTTCATGGCTTCAAGACGGCTTTCATTGGCCATGACGGGATCAAGCTCCTTATCGTCGGTCAGCATGTATATGAAGCGGTCGTAGTTCGCATCCAGTGCCAGGGGATTACGTCCGAAGAGGAAGTCGATCATACGCTTATCCGGTGATACGACAGTGCTGAAGGGCATGCTGTCATATACCTGCAGCGGCAGTACCGGGAGAAGCTGCTCGAGACATGCGGACATATCTCCGTACGCTCCGTTGATGGAGAAACCCGCCCCATAGAAAACCTTGGCTGCAGACTCTATGGTAGGTGCGGAGAGATTGGCATTCTCATTGATGATATGGAACACACCAGCGTAGTCTGTCTGTGTCGATGAGAGGATACCGCAGGCGAAGCAGAACTGGGTGAAGTACTCGAACTCCAGCCTCTGGCACAGCTCATAGAAGGGAAGCTCTATACCCTGCTCCACGGTGATCGCCGCACGACGGTTGATAGTCTCAAGACGTTCCACTATAGGCAGGCCGGCATCCTTGCGTATCTCATTCCATATCTCGCTGTCATCGTCACCCGGCTCATCGTCGGTCGCATCGAAGTCGAAACTGTTGCTGGCAGCGAAGTCCCCGAGCAGACCGAGGAGATCGTCGTCTATATCGTCATCATCATCTTCACCGAGTTCATCGGAGATACCCGTATCGGTATCGTCATCGGTATCATCATCCGCAACAGAATCCTCACCCGGACCTGCTGACTCATCCTCAGCCGTATCTGACGGCATCTTGTTCTTATACGACTCGGTCAGTCTCGAGTGGCAGGTAGCCTCAGCCAGCTCGATATCCGGATACATTATGTTCTTGTATCCGCCGTCGCCGTTCGCATATATGACCTTCAGGTGAGCGATATAGCTGTCGATGCTGGAGTTCACGCAGTCGAATACATACTGCATATACTCGCTGTAATCCTTAAAGGGCTGATTGTTTAATTCTTCATTGAAATTTGCCATATCCGTTTCCTGCTATCGCAAAACACTCATGAACCTGTATGGAACACCGCTTCGCGGTCGAACACACTCTTGGCCGTATTGATCCCGGTCTGGTTCTTTATATCAAAAACCCCCGCCTCGGTGTCGTTTATGAAAGGTTGGCGTTTGCGGACATCATACATGTAGGTTTCTTCCTCTTCGTCGTAATATCCGCTGCCGATCTTTATATCCTTCTCGTTCTTCTCTTTATTCTTACGTATCAGGTCATCATTGATCATTGTGCGGCAGTCTCCGTGTCTGCAGTCGCGTCCTCAGCGGCGGACGGCTCCGTGAGTGCGTCACCCTCGGCCGGTTCCGTCTCCGATCCATCCTTTAGGAGTGTGGTGAACTGGGGCGCCGTCAGTTCCTCGGTGGGAGCTTCCACCATATCGATGAAATCCGCGGGGAACGTCTCCTCTGTAAGCTCTGTGACCGCCAGATACCGGGTGGATAGATAGCCCTCCCTGCCCGAGTTCGATACGACCTTGCACCACTCGTTGCCGGGTTCGGTGATATACCCTCCGGTGCCGGGGAAAAGCTTCGTGATGACTGAAGCGTCTTCACTCGGTCCGGTACGGAATCTCAAGTCAGGCTGTGTATTGGTCGTCCTGAATGAGAAATATCTGATCTCGAACACCTCAGGTTCGGGTTCGGGTTCCGGTTCAGGCTCAGGGGCAGGTTCGGCCGGCTCGGGCTCAGCCTGCTCAGGTTCGGGTTCGGCCGGCTCGGGTTCCTGAACCGTCGTTGTGACATCTGTCACATCACCGGTGGGCTCTGTCGCCGCCGGTTCAGCCACCTCTGCGGACTCTCCTATCACTGTCTGTGTCAGGGCGGCCGGCTTGGCGCCGTAGGATTTACGGTCCCGGTTAAATACCGAGCTTTTACCTCCCAGCAGTATCAGCGCAAACAGCGCCACTATTATGTAGAATACAGCTAATGCTATGAATATCCTTAAGTTCCTTTTCATTATACTTATCTCAACCTATACCGATCTTATCAATTCAAAACACAGCCCGCACATCATGACGTGGGCAGCTGTATGTATATCCCCATGCCGCTTCCCTCGGGACTTCTTGCATAGATCGTGCCGCCGTAATGCTCTACGATGGCCTTGGCCTGTGTAAGCCCCAGACCGTTTCCGCTGATACGGTTCGATCCCTGGTAATTGAGCTCAAATATATGCTTGGTTTCGTTTTCGGGCAGCCCCTTGCCGGTATCCTTGAGCACGATGAATATATCATCCTCTATGGCGGATATGGTCACCACGAGAGTACCCTCGGTCTGCATATACTTGATGGAATTATCTATGATATTGCGGAACATGATGAGCAGACGCTTGGCACTCGCATGTACCATCAGTTTATCGGAGGCAGTGGAGATATTGACTCTGAGCCCTGCCTCTCTGGCCGCATCCGCGAGCTCGGCTATCGCACGTCTGGCCACATCTATGATATCGACCGTGACGGCTGGATCCTCATCATCCGGAGGAAGCAGGCCCTCGACAGAGGAATCGGAGGGAGTGACCGCTGCGGCCTCCTCCGCAGCACGTACCTGCTGTTCTTCGGCAGCCTGAAGCGCAGCCTCGGTGGTACCGAGCTTGGATACCAGATCATCTATCTGCAGCTGCATCCTGCGTATGTCGGAGTTCTTCTCCTCGATGGACCGGTCACACTCAGCCCGCAGCTGCTCTTTCTCAGCCTTGAGCATACCTATCTCCTGCTGCAGATGCTCGGCTCCGGTATAGTCGTTGTGCGTCGCATAACACATATATGCAAAGGCAACCATAGAGAGTGTGAAGAGAAGAAAGAATACCAGCACATACGGCAGCGGCATCGTAAACCCTGCCAATATGGTCAGTACATAGAATATGCTCGCTGCTATTATCGCCAATTTCTGCGAATTTCTCATTTTATGTAAACCTCCGAGTCATTTATTTTTTCCCTGCTGCCTGTAAGCTCATCGAGATCTATCCTGCGTCTGTGAGCGGCTTCCGCTGCCGACAGATCGTGTGTAGCCATGATGATCGTGATCTTTTGCCTGTGTATGATATCCAGAAGTCTCAGAATCTCCGCAGTCGATACGGGATCCAGATTACCGGTGGGCTCATCGACCAGCAGAAGCTTGGGATGATTGATCACCGCTCTCGCCAGGCACACCTTCTGCTGCTCTCCTCCTGACATCTGGCGCGGATATCTCTTATGCAGATGGTCGATCCCGAGCATGGTGAGCACATGGGTGATCTTGGTCTCGGCATCCCTACCGCTGCCTCCGGTAGCAAGTATCGCCGCCGCGAGATTATCATACACGTTCACATCGGGGATGAGTCTGAAATCCTGAAACAGCACACCTATATCTCTGCGGTAGAATGGGATCCTCCTCCGGGGTATGTTGCGCAGGTTTACGCCGTCCACGATGATATCTCCCGATGTCGGCTCTATCTCCTTGAGCAGCATCTTGAGAAGTGTCGTCTTACCGCTGCCGCTCGCTCCGGTCAGTACGACGAACTCATCATCCGCTATCTCGGCGGAGAAGTCATCGTATACCACCGGTGCCCCGTCTTCATCCTCATATGAATGACTGATATGGGAAAAGGTGATCATTGGATTGCCAGTGCCTTATCAAGTCCCGTCACACGCAAGATGTCCTTCACGGGGTCGGTCACGTTGATCACGGTGAATCGGCCGCCCTTGCTCGCCGCCGTCTTCTGCCCGATCATCAGACCTCTTAAGCCTGCGCTGGAGACGTACTGGACCCCTTCCATATTCAGGATCACATTGCCTGATTTCTGAAACCCCTTGAGTATGGCATTCTGGAATTCAGTGGCGGCTATGGCATCGATCTTGCCGCTCACATTGAGCTGGACCATGCCCTCTCCTTTTATTTCTTCTACGTTCATACTCACTCCTCTGTACTTATGTCAGAACAAACGCTCCGTCATATAATGCTTCTTCATCCAGGATCATCTGCTTGTCGGCGGGGATGGCGGCATTCATATCCAGATATGAGTTGCCGTCCATGACTGCCTCGTGCTCCATCTGCAGTATCCTGAGTTTCGTACGCAGGGGTTTGAACTGATCCACCATGAATGTCAGCTGGTGTCTGAGTTCCTCGGTCAGCTTGCGGTTCACGAGTATCGTGATGTCAAACACTCCGCCTCCCTGCATTCTGTTCTCCAGTATCACGGGCTCCTCACCCAGTATTATCGTCAGTATCCTCTCGATACCCTTGCGCGTGCCTTTGAGCTTGTTCAGCGTATAGGCTTCCCTGACTATCCTGCGCAGTACATCCTCTTCGAGGAATCCGCCCTTCAAGTCTATACCGAACCAGGAACCGTACATCTCGAGCAGCTCGGGGGAGCAGGTATTTAAGTCAAGCATCTCATAGAGATGTTCGTTCTGCTCCGAGATATCATTATATATGCTCGAAAACACCGACAGGTACCTGTGGAAGAAGCTGTTCCTCTCCTGATATACCTGCGGAAACGTATCCATGAAGTTATCACCCACGGCGCTTACTCTGATCCTGTCTATGGAAGCTCCTCCGTATCCCATCATCTCTATGGCGATGTAGAGGTATCTCCCCTGCAGGTCATACAGTACCGCGTCCTCACAGTTGACCAGACGCTTCGCTCCGTGCCCGGTCATAAATCCTATCTTATCATACGGACTGATATCGGGTGCGCACAGCATATCCGCTATGGAGATGAGCCCGTGCTCATCGGTACGAACCTCCGTATGATCCGTGGCCAGGAGATATATATAGCATACCATCTCCTCGGATATATCAAGTCCGGCGCTGATGCGTCCCCACTCGGATCCGTCGTTCACACCGTCCAGCGGGCGGAAGAAGATATGATGCTCGTGCGCACTCTCATCCAGAGTGATACGCCCGTCAGTGTCGTACGTAAATCCCTGCACATATGCGCTCTTTATTCTGTTGCTTTTGATCGAATACCATATACCGTTAGCCATTTATCTCTCCGGTGTCATCTCATTTATCGGATGTAACTATCTGTATCTGAATACTGCCGGGATAGATCAGGCAGTCATAGCGCGGTATGATGTCATACTCCTTAAGCTGGGCCAGCTTGGAGTTCTCCGTATGGAGCGACAGTTCATACACATACTCCACGCATGGCAGCTCCTCTATCGCATGGAAGACATCCTCGAACCTGAGTGTCTCGCCTATGTTATGATCCGAATTCATATAATCGAGTCTGCTGTATATGCGTTCCTCGATCTGCTCCCTGCAGTCCGCGAAATGTCTCTTGACATACACCGTCGCCTTGACCCCTACCGGAGCATAGACGGGCTGAAGTATCCTGAACTTGGCGGTGATGAGTCTCCTCTCTTCAAGCCTCGATGATATCCTCTGTCTGTATATCTCACTGAGCTTCGGAAATCTCTCATCCGTGTCAGGCAGCACCACCACGCTCACGAGATTCTCTCTTTCATCCATCACGGCGCGTGTCTTACGGATACACAGTCCCGGTGTGGTACTTACTATCGACTCATAATCCCCGGCGGTGACTGCGGTATACGGTGTACGCATATCCCTGATGAATCTGCCTCTGACATCCTGAAGTGTCTCTCTGTAGACGCCGCCCGTGCCTTCACCCGGATTATAGAATGTCACGGGTATATCCCCGTCATCCATGCTCACTTTATTTCCGGCGGAGATATTTCCTCTGGGACCGGATGTAACGGCCGCGCTGCCCATATACAGATCCGCCCCTATGAAGTCGCCCGCATCCTCTATGACTATACGTCCCTCGTTCTCGAGGAGGTGATAGTACAGTGCACCGGGGGATTTCTTCTCCGGTCTGACGAAGTCATATGTATAACCCTCCTCATCCTGCCTCCTGGCTATGAGGAAGAAGCTCTCGCTCACGATATGTTCCAGAGGAAGTGCGATCTCCTGATCGTCATATCCTATAACCGTACCGACATTGTAGCGTCTCATGATCTGCTCGTTATACAGGATGACTCTGACGCACTCCTTGCCCTTCGACGGTGCATATCCGTACTCGCGTCCGTCGAATATGAAGGTCATGCCGTCCTCTGTCTCCCTGTATCTGCAGAAGCGGCCGCGCATGCCGCCACCGGTCACCAGTTCATACCTGCGGTACGGCTCACCGCGTCCGTCACGTCCGAAGACGAGATAGTACACATCGTGCCCTATGGGCGATCTGACCGTTACACGGTCGGCTCTCGAGAAAGCCTGTGAATATGCGTATGTATCCTTTTGCCACACCTCAAACAGGAATCCGTAGAGATTAGTCATCTTCGGCACGATATCATAGTCCGCACGCTTAAGGACCGCCCTGAGGCAATAACCGGTTACCGGAGTATCGCTGAATACCGTGGGCTCAGTATCGGGCAGGGATATGCGTATCTCCCCGCTGCCGCTGAATGCGCCCGTGAAATCGCGCACGCTTAAGGTCTCCCAGCCGTCTGCCGTATGGATCTGCCATTCCACATCCGCGAAGATGTGCTCGGTCCGGTTCTCGGTCTGATTGCGTCTGCTGTTTATCACCATCCTGATATACATGATGATCTCATGCAGTCCGCTCAGGTCGGCATCGAATATGATATAGAGAGCATTGTCCGCTTCCGGATGCTCACCGAATATACGTGCGGGTACGGCCAGCTCACGATCCAGCACGAAGCTGATATCCTTATACCCGTCTTTATCCCCGGCATAGACCGCGGTTACGCGTCCGGCGCCTGCTGTCGTCTCCCTGTTGGTCTCAAAGCAGATGTCACCCAGATGGAATCTCTGTCCGGACATAAGCGTAAGCGGTGTTTCGAGTTCATCGGCCGACAGCAGAACCCTCGAGCACTTGCCTCTGGCAGGAGTGAATCCGGCCATCTTGAGCAGCGCCATACGCGCACGATAGCTTAGAGCCACGATCTCAGCACCCTGCAGGGCCGAGAAAGCGGTCAGGTTCTCCAGGATGGTGATACCGGGGTCCGAGGGATTATAATTGGTCCACTCCGAGCTTCTTAAGGGAAGTTCCCTAAGAATGTCGTCCATCCTCTCTTCATATGTTCTGCCTTGAAGCTGTTCAACTCTGAGCATT
Source organism: uncultured Lachnospiraceae bacterium (assembly GCA_946620235.1). GTDB lineage: Bacteria > Bacillota > Clostridia > Lachnospirales > Lachnospiraceae > XBB2008. The sequence continues at coordinate 9,020 of CAMONC010000001.1, forward strand.
ATTCAGTGCCTCTGTTTTCCTCCGTGACATACCCGTATGTCACTTGTTGGTTATGATCACTTTATGTGAGCCGCTCCGTGTTACCATGAACGGGGTGATCTCTATGTCTTTGGTGTCAAGCTCGTGTGAGCCCGTCGTGTCCGTGTAGGTGCCTATCACGGTGATCCTCTGGATGATGGCCCGGCTTCTCAAGACACTCAGTCTCATCAGGATCTGTGATTCCTTGGGCAGCACACCTATGGCCCAGCCGGAATTGTTCTCATCGGACACGGGATTCAAGTATGAACTGAGTACGCTCTTTAACTCATTCTGAACCTCGAAGCTGTCATCCATATCCATGACAGTGGCCCATACGGTGACCGAGATATCCACGAATACAGGCTCCACGATGTGCAGATTGTCATCCGACACGGTCAGCTCGCAGTGCCTGAGCAGATCCTTCTTGAGCAGTGCCGATATCCTGTGGAAGGAAAAGGATCCGTCGGCGAAGTCCTTCATGAGCAGAACGATCGAGATATCCGAAGCATCGCCACCGCCGTCTATGGTCTCGCCTACCACCACACTGGTTCTCTCGATGCTGTCACTGTACTCCATGATGTAGCGTATGTAATCACCCTCGCTGACCAGCTTGCCTCTGGCATGCATGATGCCCGCCCCGCGCATAAGCGCATGGTCAAGGGTCTCCAGGTTGCTGCCTCCGTGAGCACGTATCGGATTATACAGGCTGTCTATATACGGAGCATCTCCGGCAAAGGATGTGATGGCTCCCTCGGGCAGGTTGCCGTCCTCACCGTCCGTCGACCTGATGCGTGCCATAAACGCCACATTATCCGTAACTCTGGGCATATCACAGAGATTGCCGTCAGAGAACATCACCTCTCCCGTAAGCCTGTCTATGCGGTAGCATCTTCTGTCGGGAGCGTTGTAGAAATCATCCGTCTCTTTCCAGAGAACATAGAACGCGGATATACGCCCCAGCAGATCATACTCGGCCCGGACACGCTCGGGAGTCTGTGAAAGCATCTCCTCCATTTCGTCCTTACGCAGCGATCCGGCCTCGTTGACCCATATCTCGGCATCCAGTATATTGGACGACCCGAGTGTAAACCGCATGTTGGGCATCACTTCGTCTATGTAATAGTCGGTCTCATCACCTGTCTGAACATTGGTCACGGTGACTGCATTCAGACACATCCTGACGATATGGGGCAGGAACACATCGCTGCCCTCATTCTTCTGTGCGGTGCTTCTGACTATACGTATCCAGTACAGGCGGTTGCCCTCCAGAGTCATCTCCGTCATATCGGCCGGAGGCAGGAACATGATGGTGCCGGACCGTGTAAACTCCTCCGTCAGATCGGTGAATCTCATCTCCTTGAATCCGGTGGGGGATGAATACTCGAGCCTGAACCGCACACCGTTCTGGTTACTGATCTCCGAGAGCTGGAAGTACAGACTGATCGGTCCTTCCTCAAGCTTGCGGTCGAGACCTATGTATAATGTATCCTCGGCATATTCACTGCCGGATAATATCGTAAACGGTTTGCCCGTGCCTATCTGCTCGCTGATATCGGACTTGACCGTACCGGCTATCCTCTCGAGCTTGACCGGAGGCACATACCTGCCCTCATAGGAGTAGGTTATCTTCAGCCCCTCTATGATCGGATATGTGTGGATGGCCGGCCGCATATAGCAGTTATCGGATCTGGTGATACGCATGCGCAGCGTGCGTCCGCTGTACGGGCCGCTCTCCGAGCTCACCCAGTCCTCCGGACATGTGAAGCTCAGAGAATACCTGCCGTTCTCGGCATTGGCGAAAAGTCCCGCATATTCGGTATCACAGTTTAGTTTCTTCCAGCCTATGCCGTTGTAGTACTCTATCGTGATCTCATCCGCCTTGACGAGTGACGGATTATCGTAGGGTATCTTCCTGGGCTTACGTTTGATGACCGTAAGCTCCGCATCCTCCTGCTCCGCGGTCAGTCTGATCTGGTTATCCTGATAGGTGACATCGAAGTCCAGGGTTATGTGGGCGCCTCTCTTGGAGAAGCAGGGATCGTGTCCTATATAGCACTCATTGTACTGTGCGAGAGTATCGGAGAAGGGTATGAATTTGCCCGGCTCCAGTTCCATCTGTCCGTCACCGACATACTCGGGTGACCTGGATGCACCACCGGCAGATATGCTCACATCCTCCACCTTGAGAGACTCCGTCATCGGTTCATGTGCCTCAAGGATCACCACGGACATCTCACGTCCGCCCATGGATACATGCGCACATTCCCCTGACTTCATGAGTTCAAAGGTGATACCGTCGTCTAAGAGCTTCACGCTGTCGAAATCCGCAAATCCGCTCTGAGTCAGATACCGGAAGTCAAACTCCCGTCCGCTTATCCTGTCAGCTATATCCTCGCCGCCCGCCAGTCTGATATATATGGGTTCATTCACTCCGTCAAACAGTCTGTCGTGATATATGATGAGCACGCTCTGTCCCAGATTACTCTGCTCACCGAAGAGTACAAAAGGCGGGATAGTCTGTATCATCTCCTCGTCCAGGATATCGGAGAGTAATACGGGGGTCTCAGGCTCAGCGTCCGATTCATCGTTCTCTTCGATGACAGGCTGTATGACTGCCGACTCGGGTACGATGGAGGGAACAGCGAAGTCGCCGAATACCGGAGAGATGGTACCGCGCTCCATATCGGTCAGGAACACGGCCCTGATCTGTGCTTCAGTCACATAGATGTTGCGGTCGGTCTCATATATGATATAGCCGGTTTCCGATCGCGAGGACTCCGCACTGAGTCTGGTTCCCTTCGGAAGCCTGGCTCCGGGCAGTATCCCGCCGTAGAGGTTGAATATGACGAGACTGCCTGCGGGCTGTGCCGGATTCAATGTGAAATCCAGCATGTTCACGAACTCCAGATGATACCGCTCGGGCATCAGACTCATGAGGTGGTAGTTCTCCTCGGTCTGCCTGGCAAAAACCTGTGCAATGACAGAACCTATATCCGGGTTGTCGCGGTCAAAATGCCACTCCGGAATATAGGATGCCGCCAGCTTCTCTATTTGATCTTCTATCTCCCCCGCTGTGAGGGGTTTCCAGATATTACTCATCCGTCTTAACCTTCACCGTACTCGTCTATATCTATGATCTCAGGCTCGTAGTACTCCTCTTCCTCCTCGGGTACAGGCTCCGCATTCAGATAAAAGGGAAATACGAGATTGCCGAACTGATTCGTCTCCGCAACCGTATAATCTATATTGATCATGATATATCCCTGCTGTGCCTGCATATCGGTCGTGATATCCACATCGGAAACCCTGGGTTCCTGACGCAGGATGCTCTCGGTCAGATCACGCTTCATGATGGTAAGCTCAGTGAGATTCACATCCATGAAGACATACGACGCGCTGTCCGTACCGAATGACGGTCGTGTCAGACGTTCGGTGACCTGAGTCATAAGTATCAGATATATGGATTCCCTGACGCTCTGCATACCGCTGCTGGTTACGAATCTCCCCGTGGCGGGATCTATACGCGGCGGAAACGCCATGCCTGTTCCTAAATGATCTTTTGCCATAATACTTTCCTATAGTTGTGTTATGTTAACCGAGTTTGATCGGAGTTCCTTCCACCGATACCGGGCCGCTGCTCTTGAGTTTCAGCATCGAGTTGCCCGATGCGTTGACATTGCCGCCCTCTAAATTCAGTCTGCTGTTTGCCTTGATCTCCGTGCTGTCCGAAGAAGTGATCTTGACCTTGCTCGCATCTATCGATACGGTTCCGTTGGACCCGTTCATGAACACCTTGATATTGTCACCGCACTTGATCGTAAGCTTCTGATCCGCATTGATCTCCATCTGGCCGTTCTCGGTCTTCATCTCGATCTTGTTCTTGCCTTCCTTGTCGGAGATCAACAGCTTCTTTTTATCGTTATCCATCTCGATCTTGAAGGCATCCTTGCCTGTCTTGATGACGATATGATCCTTCTCACCCTCGCCCTCCTTGTTATCCATGATCTCGATGAGATTACCGTTACGGGTCTGTATCCTCTTATACTGGTTGTCCTCATCAAATGCCTTCTGGACGAAGTTTGAATTGAGCTTCGGTACGGCACCTATGATGAACGGCTTGTCGATGTTGCCCTGTTCGAATACCACGAGCACCTGGTCTCCCACCTCGGGAACGAAGTATTCGCCCCATTTCTGGCCTCCGTAGGGAAATGCGATCCTCGCCCAGACAAGCTTGTTCTCCTGATAGTCTCTGGTTGTTATGTTAACCAGAACCTGCCCCTGATGATCCTTGTCATAGTTTTTGACCACCTGACATACCAATACTCCCATCAGACGGTTGTCACCCATATCCGTTTTGTCTATCTGATGTCTGGCGACATCATCCATTATATCGAAAAAGGGCATTGAAACCTCCTAAACATAAGCACCTACGGCAGCGTGGACGCCTTGCCGATGATGGTCGTATAGTATCCCGACGAATCGCTCTCATGTATCACATCGGTCAGGTAGTATTTATTGGATACACCGTCACCGAATCCCGTCAGGGTAATGAATCTCCCGGGCACCAGCTCAGGCATCCCGGACAGCGTCATACTCAGACTTCCGAACCTGTATGACATGTCCTCCATGATATATGTGGCACGGAGGTCTGCGTCGGTCTGGGTCTCCACGGACGAATCCGTATATACATATGTCTGTTTTGATACCAGAGCCTTGGCTTTGCCGGACAGTGAGAATTTGCCGGTGTTCTTTTTTTTGACCTCTATCTTCTGGGCCTTGGCTATATCTATGGTGCGGACCTTGACCTCACCTACCAGACCGGTTATGTCATAGCCTATGTCAAAGCTCTGTATGATGACCGCGGGTATGATATCTATCAGATCCTTGGTATTACTCTTAGCCGGACGGAAGGTGATGTTCCCGCCTATACTGAAGAATTCATAATTGAACTTCTTCGCCGCCCTGATCACGAAATCATAGTCACTCTCGGCGACCATTTCTATACGGTTATCGGGTGTCTCTCCCGGTGCCCCGCCCGAGACTCCTCCGGGCCCGGAGGGCTTGTCCGGAGTATCACTGACAGCCAGATCGGTGATGACCTGTCTGTTGACCAGATCCTTGTAGGCTGCCCCCTCGAATATCTCCTTGACAGCATCGGAGTAGTAGTTGGCCTCCAGTCTCCTGGAGCTGTTATTGGACATCATGATGCCCTTTACATCCATAGCGGTGATACGTACCGCACCCAGCAGATCCTCATAAGGCTGATATATGAACTCAACTCTGGCTATATATCCCCTGAAGACCTCGGTAATGCTGGCGGCATGTCCCAACAGGATCCTGACGTCATTGCCCAGACCGATGTATTTCTTGAGTACCTCCATGTCATAGACTCCACCGGACTCATCGAAGGCTCCGGTGATATTGAATGTCGCTATGCTTGCCTTGAAATCACTGGTCAGTTCAATGGTGTAGTCTGATACACCCAGCCTGGCTTTTTTGTCTTCCTCGGGATTCTTGCCGCCCAGATAGACTCTGCTGACCGGATGTGTGAAACCTTCATATTTTTCAAACAGTTTACTTAAATCGAACTCTGCCATATCGTCTTAATGAACGTTCATGCTTGCGATGTTTTTTACCAGCTGCTTCTGATCGGTCATTCCGGTATTGTTCTTGAACTTCTGTATCCAGATCCTCTTCTGATCCTCGAAGTCACTGTCCAGAAGCACCAGTCTCAGGGTGACCGTGGCTCTGCAGGGCTCACCGTTTACGTTGAACATCGTATACTCGGCATTAACACCGTTTAATATGCCCTGATAGGACATATCGCCCCAGGTGAAGCTCATCAGGTGCATGTTCTTGTTACGCATTATATAGGTAAAGGCCTCCACCTCGTTCTGAACGGAATAATTACTCTCACCTTTGACCGTGTCCTTAACCAGCTTGCCCACTCCTCTGGCTATATTGGTGGCACCCAGAGTGAACTTATCCGAGTAGAACGCATCCTGGTTATTGGTCTTATCAAATAGGAGCGGGATGCTCAGCTCTATATGCGAGGTCACGGCACTGATCCGGTTTGCCGGTCTACCCTTGCGTTTTCCTTCTTCTCCCTGCTGGCCTTCACCCTTCTTGTCATTTTCGGCATCCTTGTTTGTGAAGCTCTGGACCATCATCTCCTCGCCGCCGTAACCTGTCATCGTAAGCTCGGACGGATTAAACGGCACTTCGAATCTGAATTTATGGAAGTCCTTGTTTATGTCAAAAACAGTACCGTCGGCATTCAGCATATCCGCAGCATTATCGGCTGCCGCCTTGAGAGCCCCCATGGTAGCTCCGTAGCTGGCGGCCAGGCCTTCATCGAAACCACCAAGCCCCTTCATACCTGCGCTGTGTCCCCCTCCGGGTTTGGGGGCTTCGTTTTCGCCGATTTTACGCCCGGAGAAGTCAGCTATCTCTATGACAGCCTTCTCCACATTTCCCATTGTCTGGGCTGCCATCTGGCCCAGAGTAGAATTGGCTACCGATGAGGCCGCCCCTTTTACAAAGCCGGCTGCTTTACTTGCTCCGTTCCACAGAGTCGATCCAAAACCCATATCCGCCTATCCTCTCATATATTCAGGATATTATTATTGAAGACCTTGCTGGCCATGGATGTACCGCCACCCTTGCCTTCTTTGAATGTCTTATTGAAAGAATCCTTCCACTGCTTGTTCTGATAACTGAAGTTATCGCCCTGTTTGTCGGGATCCTTCTGGTTCTCCTTGCGGTCATCCTGAGTGATCTCCAGACGCATCGTACCGCGGATTGGATTACCACTGGTGTTAAACATGTTATATGTGTTGCTGACACCGGTCACCTGACCGCGGAATACCATCTTGCCCCAGTGAAAGATCACGTGTTGGGTGATCGATGATACCAGCAGTGTCATGAATGTCTCCATGCGCGCCCTGACGCTGAAAAAGTTCTGACCGTGAGACCATACATTGGCAACCTTGCCTACAGCCTTGCTCGCGTTTAAGTCAAACACTTCCTGAAGCATGAAGGCGTCCGACAGATCCACATCATCGAATATCAGTTCAAATGACAGCTTGGTCCTGCCCGAATACTCCTGCTCATTCAACAGCTTCGCGGTATTATTCCCCGTGTTGTTCATACTCTTGATCTTACCGTTTACGGAGTCCATCCTCATGGATGCGGGATTGAACTGCACCGGGATCCTTAAGAAATTATCGTTTTCCTTGGCTACTTCACCGACCTTATTCGGATCTTTGCCGCCACCGGCCAGAGCATCTCCGATAGCTCCCTTCGCGCTCTTGGCCGCAGCAACGAAATTAGCCTTTGAGCTCAACGCATTCTTAACAGCGGATCCGGCACCTTTCAGTCCCGAACCCACAGCACTCATGGAATCCTTGAATCCCATGCCCTCCGAGCTTTTTTGAATCAGCTCGTTTTCAAACTCCTGCGCGATTTCGTTGAATGCCGCCAGTTTGTTCGGATCAGTCTTTCCTCTCTCATCAGGCAGATATTTATCGGGATTGGGTATAAAGATGACTGCCTTCGCGCCGGCGCCGTCGGTAAACATACCCTTGGCACTGGAGCCTAAGTTACTCATCATATTTGAAAATGCCATCTCTATCCCTCCTTTCCCTCAAGTCGATCAACAGCCGCATTATATCCCGCGTCTGACCTTTTCATTACGCATCTGGGTCTCGAGCTTACGGAATACCTGATTGCTGATCGCGGAGACCTGACTCTTCACGCCCTCGTCGATCATCCTGCGCAGCTGCCGCTCATCATAGTTTTTGACGGTCTCGGTGTTGTTGATGACTGTGGACTGCCTGGTGGTATTCAGCTGAGTCTCCGTATCATGGACCGTCTCATTACGGATCTGTCTGCTGATATCCCGGTGCATCATATCGAGATGCTCTTCAAGCTCTTCCTGAGAGAGCGACTCGGTCCTCTTATGTATCGTGGGTACCGCCTCGTATGTATGCATGACGGGTCTGCTGTGTACCGGGGCGGCTGCCTTCGACTTCTCTATCGATTCGATCAGCTCGGCTGCATCGGCGGCAGCCCTGCGGGCTTTCTCCTCCGCCTCTTCTTCGACCTCCCGCTCTGTCTGTCTGATATCGTATATAAGCTCGCCTTCGTCGGCGGGTCTTAATATATCGCTCTGAAGTACCGCCAGAGGATTCTGCTCATATTCACCCAGCACCTCATATATCCTGACTGCCTCCTCCGGGAATATGAGTGCCATCTCACGCAGGATCTCTTTCTCACGTCCCGCCCTGACCTCTTCCTCGGCTGTGAGTTTGTTCTTAAGCTCTTCAGGTGACATCAGTGCCAGCCTGCCATCCTTAAGGGTCTGCTGTAATCCGCCCTCTCCGGCCTGAGCTCTCTCTCTTCGTCTGAATCTCTCGAGCATGCGTGAGTATTCCTGCCTGCGCTGCTCATTCCGGACGTTCATCTCGTTGACCGTCTGAGTGATCCTTATCAGTTCCTCCTCGGATATGCGGCCTTCGGTATCTCCCGACAGAAGTTCGATCTCACTGGAGGTCAGATAATTGTTCTCGGTGAGCATCTGCTCGCTCTCGAGTACCTGGAGACTCAGGTCGCCCTGATACTGCGTGAGCCTCTGCAGAGTACTCAATGATGCCCCGAAGAACACGTCCTCGAATCTGTAGTACTGATTGGCATTTAAGTAGAATCTGTCAAAAGCGGTATGGTACAGATTCTGCAGCATATCCATGAGGACGGCTCCGTTTACCTCGTTCCTGACCCGGTTGATGGCCACATCGGTGGTCTCGAGGCTCTCCTCATAGGTGTTGGTATTCAGATATACAAGGTTCTCGTCGGCTATGCCGGCCTGCTCTCTGAGCATCGAGAGCAGTATGTGCTGGGCCGTATAGCTCTGGCTGGCTATGGAATATTCGTTTTTCTCTACTCCCGTCTCCTCCACGGAGCGGTTGAAGTTGCTCACTATCTGATATACCGCACCGGTCTTGAGACGATCCATGATCCTCTCGTAGAGGAAGTTTTCCCTCTCGGTGACGGTCTCGGTGCTCTCTCCGGACACGGCGGTCACAAGCTCGGTCTCCATTGACTCCACCATCTCCTTGAGTTCCATACCCTTCTCCAGATACAGGTTAATCAGAGTGTTGGTGTTCCTGGTCTCCTCAGCCATACGGTAGAAGGCCTGCATGAAGCGTCTGTCGTCACGTATGCCCAGCTTATACAGCGCATCCGTGATGAAGACCCTGTCCTGATAGGTCACATGAGCATCCGCCGAAAGGACTATGCGGTTAAGCACATTGTTTAAGATCTCGACCTTCTGCAGATTGGTCTCATTACGGGTGTTGGACGTAATAACACTCGTCATCCCGCCGCCTTCCTGAACATATATCTCAGGAGGTGTCGTACTTAAATGAAGCAGGTCTTCGGACGTGACCGGAGTCTCCATCAGGGAGTAGTTGCCGGTTATGCGTCGGTAAAACGCTTCGGGAGCTGACAGATATGTGGTTCGTGCCTTTATTTCTATAGGAGCTTTGACAGTCAGCATTTTTATTTCTTCGAAAGTGACTCAGCCATAAGGGCACGTCTGGTCGGCGGCCATGTGACCGGTGTCTGCTTCACATCCCCGTTGGGGGCGGGCTTGGCATAGGTTGGCTTCGGGTTCTCTTTATTGGCTTTGATATCCCACGGTGTCTTCGCAGGCTGCAAGCCGTCTCCGTTGGTGGCAGGCTTGGCGTAAGACGGCTTCGGGTTATCTTTATTGGACTTGATATCCCACGGTTCCCTGGCAGGCTGTCTGCCGTCTCCGTTTACGGCAGGCTTGGCATAAGACGGCTTCGGGTTCTCTTTATTGGCTTTGATATCCCACGGTGTCTTTGCGGGTTGCAGGCCGTCTCCGTTCTCTGCGGGCTTGGCATAGGTCGGTTTGGGATCTTTTTTATTTGCTCTTATATCCCAGGGCTTCATCACCGTCGGAGGTGTATCCCCGTTAAAGGCCGGTATGGCATTCTCGGGTTTGGGGTCAGTCTTGTTGGCTTTGATATCCCATCTGGGTTTGGCCGTGCCGTCCGACATCTCCCAGCCGCCTTCCTTGGGCTTGGGTGTATAATGGTCATCACTAACCGCATTGGTGCTATCGGCATAAGTGGGTTTGGAGCCGTCATACTTCTCCTGCCTCTTCTTGGCGGTTATATCCGTGCTCTCCCAGCCTCCCTCTCCGGGTCCCGATGGCGTATAATGATCTGATGAAGTTTCATTACTCTGATTGGCATACTTGACCTTATCCCCGGCCTTGATTTCTTCGGCTCTGGGCTTGGCTGAAGAATCGGTCATCTTCCAGCTGCCGTCATCCTGCTTGGAGTAATGCTCCTTACTTGTCATGTTGTTGCCGTTGGCCCACTTGACTTCGGTTCCTTCTCCATACGCATCCAGTCTCTCTTTGACTTTGGAGTCTACACGTTTGAGTCCGTTTTCACCCGACGTATATGATTTGGCTGCCCAATCGATTGATTTCGGGTTGGCATATGTGGTCTTGTGCCCCTCAACACCTTTGATAGACCAGAAGGGTTTGTTGGTTGATGTGGCTCTTTTCTGTGGATCCGTTATGCCGCCATAGGCTGTATCCTTGCGTACCCGTATAGGATTCACAGCATAATCCACACTCTTCTGCTCGTAGTATTCACTATCCTTGCTCAGACCCAGCTTGCTGGCGTATTTATTCTCGAGATTACCTGTATTATCTTCTTTTTTGAATTTATAAGGCTCAAGCTCCTGTGATCCCTCAAAGGGATTGGTCACTACCATCAGCTCTCTGTAGGCTATGGTGGTAGTCTCAGTCAGGATCGCGCTCTTCTCGGAGTTCAATTCTCCGTATTCCTTGGCTGTAACCACACACCCGGTGAAGGTGTATATACGCGCGGGACTTGCAGGCGCGGCATCGATGATCTCGGATCTGGCTTTGTGTCTGTATACATAGAGCATGACGGGCAGCATAAGCTCCGTTCCGTTGGCCAGAGGATCAAGGAATCTCTCCGTGCCCACGTATCTCTCGACCTGGAATGTAAAAGGCTTCGATATGGGCTTGCGTCTCATATGAACATAGTCATTTACACCACCCTCACGGATGTATTCGTATTCATTCTCTTTGTTGAATACCTTTACACTCTTGAGCGCCAGAAAATATACTCCTTCAACCTCGAGCACGAAGTTAAAGGACGTTATGGGATTGTTGACCGGGGCATTACGATCGGTTATGTCATCATTGCCCCATGCACTCCAGCCACTGCTCATATACTCTACCTGTTTCCTGCTTTGCCGGCGGATCCTATCCTCTCGTCGGCTTCATATCCAAAATGCTCTTTTCCTTCTTCTCCGAGGGATTAAGGCTCTTGTTGATCCCCGATATCTCACTGCACCATCTGCGCCTCTCCACATGCGGGAGACTCATCACTTCCGCTTCGCTCCAGTGGAAGTAGTATGAGATGAATGACATCTCCCGGTACAGGTCATCACTGGGATAGAGTCTCAACCCTCCTGCGTAAAATTTAGCGGTACCTCAAACACCTTGCCGCAATCCGGGCATACACATTCCATCGTCGGAGGCTCTATGTCGTTGATACGCTGGTACATATCCTGCAGATATGCGAGATCAGCGGTAAAAAGCTGCTCTATCGTAGTTGCTGTGACCGACTCAATGCCCTCTAATTCAGTAATAACCTTGCTTAATATGACAATTGTCAGATACGAGGGATTGGAGAGCACTCTGGGATCACGTGTAGCGGAGATCTCATCTCCGGCCGTAGCCAGACGCATCCGGCCTCTGCGGTGCAGTTCTCCAGCCGAATCCATATATCCCTTCGGTAGTGTGAAGTCATATAAGGTATCCATCTTCTATATCCTCCCGATATCAATCAGTGTGTACATACCGTCCTGTAACGGTTTTGTCCGCTTACTCTGAGGCTCATCAAGCGATGAGCCCCATATATGCAGACAAAAAATCAGTTGGGAATAATAAGTTCCTCGTACGCGATCTCCACTGACTCTATCGCTACATCAGAGTTCTTAGCGTCTAAGTCGGGAGCATTGTACTTGGTTACCCATGCATTGGTAAGTGTCCACTGTCTGGTACCTACAGGTGACTCTACCAGTGATGAAGGTGCACCGGAGTTGATGTCGATCAGCTCGATCGTAACGTTGTTACGGGGCATCTGACCTCTGGACTCACTCACACACTCCATGATCCATGTCTTGAACGGGCTGGAAATGATATAGCCCATCTTCAGTGTTACATTGCCGTGCTTAACGAGTCCGGGAACCTTAACAGGTGCAAGTGAACCTGAGTTACCCTGTCTGAACTCGATAACATCGACTGTGGCTTCTATGCCGGTTACTTCGCTGAAAGCTGCTGTTCCCGCTACGGTATCAACAGTCACCAGGAAGTTCATTTTGGTCAACGGATATGCTGACCGTTTGTCATTTTCATATGCTCCAGTAGCCATAATTCATGACTCCTTTCTGTAAGTTAAACTCTACGACTGTTCTCCGAAGCTTATTCAGAAGCTTCCTCACCGCCGCCTGCTTCCGATGTATGCTGTGTTACTCTGAAGATCACGAACTCAGCAGGACGGGACGGTGCGATACCTACGTTACATATCAGTCTTCCGTTCATGATATCGTCTCTTGTCATGGTAGAAGTACCGATCTCTACGAAATAGCTCTCCGAAGCGGATCCGCCTGCGAGCATTCCGTTTCTGAACAGTCCGTCCAGGAAGTTGGCGATCGTCTGGTGAACTCTCTGCCAGAGAGCGGGATCGTTGGGCTCAAATACAACCCAGTTGGTATTGGCCTTGATGCTCTCTTCGACATAGATGAACAACCTGCGGACGTTGACATACTTGAACGCGCTGTTGCTGGATGCGGTACGTGCACCCCAGATCCTGATACCCTGTCCGGGCAGATTACGGATGAGGTTGATCCCCTCGGGATTCAGGATATCCTGCTCATCCTTGGTGTAGTTAACCGACAGACCGGTACAGAAGATGACCTCATTGGCAGGTGCCTTGTGTACGCCTCTGGCGATATCGGTTCTGGAGTATACACCCATGACTGCTCCCGACGGAGGAATGTAGTCGGACTTGTTGCTGGATCTGTCAAATACCTGGATCCAGGGATGATACATAGCACAGTATGTGGAATCCACTATCTGTCTGTAACCGATCAGATCGGCTGTCTTGTACATCTCCTTGGGCATATCGAGTACCGCGAATCTGCTGCGGAGTCTCTCACAATGTGCAACCAGAGCTACGACTACTTCGGGCATCGTGATGCCGGGGATAGCGAGCATGCTTATCAGTGAGTTCTCCTCAAATGCTGCAAGTCCTGTACGCTTGCCGGGGCCGTTATCCTCGCCGATATATGTTGCGGCATTGATCTTGGCTACGGAACCGTCGGTACCTCCCTCGAGGAAGAATACGCCGTCGGTGATGTCCTTGCCGAGGATCTCGGATACGGGATTGCCGGGTGCCTTGGGCTGAGTAACCTCAACCTTGATCAGATCGCTGCCTGCGAGCCTGCTGCCGATATATCTGGGTGATGCTGTATTGAAGCTGAGTTCAGCATAATTCTCCACATCATCGCCGTAACGGATGGACATATCCATGGTTACGAGATACAGCAGTGACTTGGGTACGATATCCGCATCAACGGCATTCTTGGGTAATTCGCTCTCGAATGTTACCTCGTTGTCAACGATGGTCTTGATCCTGGTGTAGGTCTTCTCGAATACCACGAGGTCTCCCTCTCTGAAGCCGTCCAGAGTCTTTGCCTTATAACCCGTAGCCGTCTTCTCCACCAGCTGAAGCTTACGCTTCTTATTGGTGGCCAGGATGATCTGTACCTTGTTGCCCCAGGTACCGGGGGAAGTTGCCTGTACGGTCAATATACCTTTCTTGGCCTCGGCAGTTTTGGCATCAGCGGGTGCCACACGCATTACGAAGCATCTGGTTCCGCCGTTATCAAAGAACTGCTCAACGCTGTTGGCCAGAAAACGGTATTCACCGTAGCCGAACTCCGATAAGAATCCGCCGAACTGCTGACGGAATGAACGCATACTTGTTACGAGAAGGGGAGCGCCCGTAAGGGGGCCTTTCTCCGCAAGTCCGATAAAGCCTGCCGTACTGGTACCGACACCTTCGATACTACGCGGCGAATTATCATATTCCTCGACGTATACGCCCGGTGATAAATACTCTGCCATATACTTTACCTCTTTTCATTAAACTTCAGTTTGCTGTTACCTTAACCTGTCCCGGAAACGTGATGGATACCGAGCCTGCGTAAGCACACATCATCTTACAGTCACCTGTAAGACAGGGCTTGCCGCCTATGATCACCTTCGGTTTGGTGGGGATCCAGGTGCCGGCCGGCATGGGCATGCACGGTTGTGGTGTAAGCACTCCCATTGCTGCCGTGGTCGCTGCCGCGACTGCCGGATTGGCCATGGATGTACACAGTCCGAAGGGTCCTATATTGGCTCCTCCCTGTGAATCCGCGATGGTTGCTGCGGGCTTGCCCTGCGCCATGACCTTAGCCTGTGATGTCACTTTGACAGGTGCGGGTGCCGTGCCCATTGTGCACATTGCGGTTCCTCCCGCTGCTACCAGTTCACTCATGATCCGTAGTTTCCTTTCCGGTATAAGGCAATACCTTGATTGCGTTGTCCATCAAGTCGATCTCTCCGGACTCCTGGTGAAAATCGATCGGTCTGAAGTACTCATTACCGCCTGCGGTGAATCGTATCAAGTGCGGCAGTGTGCTGCCGTCATCCCTCACTTTCAGCGTGTAATCTCCTTCGGGGCCCGCTCTGCCGTATATGATACGGCATACTCTTTCACCCGGTTTGTGTTCTCCTTTGAGCGGTTCTTCAAGGACAACACGTGTCGGATTATCGCTTTCCGCGATACCGAACACTTCATAGCGCGATCCATCTTCCGATACCAATGCGTAACGCATATTATCGATCACTACTCTTCCTCCGGATGTCAGCGGCATAAGGTTCATGTAATATACATCTCTCCTTGCCGAGGCTTCGTGGAAGACGCAGATCGGCCGTGTAACAGCTACGGCTTCGATGGATTCCAGTTTGGAAAGGTTCCCGTGGATCTCTATTACGGATCCTGCTGTGCGATTCTTCTCTGACGGCATCAGGAATACATCGCATATAGGGAGTTTGGGATCAAGCTTTTCGTAACGGACATCCAGATCCAGTTCCTCGTATCCCCGGGCCTTGATATGCATAGAAAAGTCTTCCCTGCTTTCGCCCGTGAATACCCAGAAGCCGTCGCCCTTAAACATGGGCCTGAGCACTTCCGCGCCGGAATCAAAGTGTATATCCGTTTCTGTCAGTTCTCTCCCTGTGGTGGTATCGATCAGGCGAAGCGCTAAAGACAGGCGTGCTCTGATCACTACACTCAATTCTTCTCCTACCTCCTTTCCTCTCCGGTTACACTGATCTCAAAACCGGCATCGGTTACACGAGGTGTATCGATGATCTCACCGCTTGACAGGTATACGGGTGCCGCCCGGTAGAACAGGCTGATCTGATAAGGCTTGTTGATCGCCTGCCATACCCGCACTTTTTCCTCCAGACTTATCTTCGCCTGAGACAGTACTATCGGAGGCTCCTGCGTGTCGAGCCAGTTTTGGAGTTCATTGGGCCTGACGGAACTGTTATCGTTCACTATCTGCGCTATGCGCCCAATGATTTTCTGTATATCGGGATCCTTGAGGCCCATCTGGCCGGATCCGTTGATAAAGACCATATAGTATAATGCATATGGTCTGGGCGGTTTGGATATCTGAGCCCGGCCTGCCTGTACATATCTGGGACCGGTCACTTCCACGTCCTCTCTGATATCATACAGATACAGACCTACGATATAGTCCACGTCCTGAGACATGGGGGACGATATCTCTATATTGTTGGGAGAAGGGATGGGCTCGGGACACATTTTCTCCCTGAGCGTCTTGATTATATATGCGCTTACATCTGATATTATCGGATAATCTGCCATCTGTTATTCTCCCTTGACAAATTCGGTAAGTGCTTCCGTATATTCCTGAACCTTGGCCTGCATGGGGCCTGTCAGGCATATGGCGTAATCGGTACCGTAAGCATACTCCGCACTGCAACCGAAATACGTGCTGCCGTCATTCTCGCCTATCATGAGTGCACCCTGTGACACCACCGCAGTGTTCATCTGCTCGGGTTCCTCGTCGGTGCTGCTCCTGTACATCAGGTCGCTGCCACGCTTAAAGATATACACCTTCGATCCCGATGTGACTGTGGCGGTAGCCTTCGTTTCATCATAGAAATATCTGTACGAGGTCACAGCGGATATGACTCTTAAGTCAATGTATTCTATGGATTTATTATCACTGTACTGTCTGTATAAGTATTTATTGCCTCCGGATATCAGCCTGTTGACCAGCTTGGATGTAAGACTCTCCGCCGGTGCTATACCGGATCTGGCCAGTCTCGACATGACCGCCGAAGCTATGGCAAGCTCCCTGTCATTCATCTCATCGAGGCTCTTGCCGAAGAGGGCTTCAAGCTGCGCCAGAAGCTCATCCTCCGAGGCCGCACTGTCGGTACTTTTCGATGAATCTATCGCATTCTGTATGCCACGCAGGGTAGCTGCGCTTGCCCCGCTCGCGGCTGCCTTATCCTTGAGCTTATCTAGTGCATCATCGGCCCCCGCTGCTGCGAGTGCATCGGCTATGCCGCTCAAATCCGCATTCGCATCATCCGCCAGTTTATTCATGGCCTTGTCCGTAAGGGAGTCAGCCATGGAGGCTCCTCCTCCGGCTCCTGCGATATCCTGATCCACTGCCGCTATCAATGCATCATATGCCTTGACACCGGCCAGATCATTATTATCAAGTGCTTCATCACGCTTTTTTAACAGCTCAGCCTTTCTGTCCTTCAGACGGTCGGCATCCGATTGGAGGCTCTTATCGGAATCAATGATCTTCTGGGCCTCTTCCTTGAGCCATACTATATGTGCTTCCACGGATGATTTCGCATAAGGCTTGAAATCACTGTCCGGCAGAGAGTCATTGAGTTTCTCCGCCAGATCCAGCCGCTGGTATACATATGCCAGTGCATTTGCTGCCGTATCACGCTGTCTGACACCGTCTATGAGGAACTGAAGCATCGACCGGTCGGCTTCAAGCGAGGTCTTCTGATCATCGAGGAAGGCAGTGCGTGCATTCTCACCGGTCAGCGTCGAATAGTCGGGATCGGGGCCTGACTGTGCATGCTGTGTATATGCCGAGTCGGCCTGAGGTATCAGGCTGCTCATGAGCATATCAAGCTCGCCCGCTTTATCACTGACCTTATTATTCTTGATATTGATCACATGCTTCAGATATGTGACCGGTCCTCCGGTGCCGGATGCGGATGACGAATCTATGACCTGGACCGAGTAGTCGTACTCGGAATGCCCGAGGATGTCCTTGGTATCCTCCAGGCTCTTGGACAGATGCTTGGTATAACTGTCGGAGCAGTTGGACATGCATTGACCGATAGCTTCGGTCAGTGCCGAATCCGCGGCAAATGCATTCTCCTTCGGAGTTTCATCATATACATAATCCTCATTTTCGGAATTGGCTTCCTCATGACGCTTCTTGTCATTCTCCACGCTTTCCTCGAGTATGGTCCACCATCCGTCAGAGTTACCCTTGATGCCCATCCAGCTGAACCAGGCCGACAGCCACGGAGCCTTAATTGCCAGGCTGGATGCGGAGAAATCATGTTTGGTGGCATCCTCGAGCTCGTTGATATAGTCAGGATTGGTCGCATTGTTGGGATCATTGGATGAATCCTTGAAATTACCGTATGGCGTATAATTGGATCCTGTGGCCAGAGTATTGAGTGTATTGAGCAGGTTCGGATCCATCACCACGAGTCTGTCCATGACAAGCATACGGCGCTTGGCATCCACCTTTTCCATCAGGCCGTATACGATGGCTGCCTCTTCATCGGCACCCTGTGCCTTGAGGTTGATATAGCAGCTGTTAAGCTTCTGCAGATCCTCGTCACACTTATTGGTCTCTGCATCCCGGATATCAAGTGCGAAGAACGTGCTCAGCAGCCGGAAATAATATACGTCAGTCCTTAAGTTGCCCGTCTGTTCGGAATTCCTGTTCTTGATGAAGTCGTCACGGGATATATCCTGTGCCTCCTCCGAATATGTATACTGCATCCACAGAGGCTGTAGCTCCGGAAGCTTGGACAGATCGTAAGGATCGGGGATGTCAAACGTATTGACCGGAGTCATGGTCTTGGCATCACGCAGGATACCGTCGGATCCGGCATAGTATGATACATACAGAGGATCGAGCACCGCTTCATCCACGGGTACACCGTCTTTCGAAATGCCTGCCAGTCCGTTATCCACGTTGTCTGTTTCATACCACTGCCCGTTGGTGAATTCCGATTTATAGTAGATATTGTTCTGCCCGCTTTCTGTAGCGGAAGCAGCGGCCTTTTCCTGCAAAGGGCCGGTAAGTGCCTTGATATGGATGATATATGTACCGATGAAGAGCACGGAATTATCCACAGTGGTCTTGCTCTTGAACTCCGAATACGTGACTGCCGTGCTTGTATCGAAGATCGCATCGGCTATTATGTCTCTGCTCATGAATACAGCCACACCGGATCCTGCGATCAATACCGCCATCAGGAAGCTCAGTATTCTTTTGTATGTCTTGGATAGTTTCTTCAATGCTTTTCTCTCTCGTTCGTCAAACTTACTCCGGAAGTTTCTTTATAAGCCCGTTCAGCGCATCAAATCTGCCTGTGTAGAGCACACCGCCGGCTTCATCATACAACTCTATCTTCAGATCATCCATTGACTGCTGGAGCAGTGGCAGATAAGTAAATGTTTTATCGATCTCAACCTTTGTATCTCCGCCCACATAAGTGCCGTCCTTGTACAGGATACAGAAGCTCTTCACCTCTTTATCTTCGGGCGTGATCTGAAGCTGTATCAGATTGGTGTCATCGAGCTCTATCGTAAATGTACCGAGGACATCTCCCTCGTTCTTCTTGATATCGTAGCCTGATGTGATGCTCAAGGGACCTGACTCCTCACTCGGATCTATGATACAATCGTCCACAAACTCATCCCCGTTATACAGTCTGATCTTGACCTCATCCAGCTTCTCCAGATCCAGACCCAGATGTCTTAAGGGCTTGTCCTTGGCGGTACGCTCCCCTACCATTGTATTATTGATCCAGAGCTCATAATCGGTAATATCCACAGCGAAATCATCCGGTATAGTTATGTTAACCTCGAATGCCATATCCTGGATGATCCGTTCGATGGAATAGAATGCGCCGTCGGCTTTGTTCTTCTCAACATAACTGGTACCCACTACCGCTGTCTGCATATCCGCATCCGTGCCTGAGAGTATAGCGCTGATACCGCCGCAGGTCAGTCTGTCAAAAGAGTACAGTGTCTGGGAGTAAAGCTTCATTGCATCCAGGAGACCGTTCTGGAGTTCCTCGTAGCTTTCCAGCTGGGAATCATACTCCTCGAAGGTCAACTGTCCCAGGCGGTTTTTGAGCTCGGCTGCGGCCAGCTCCTCTTTTGCCTTGTCCAGATCACTGATGCTCTGCTTATATGAGTTCTTCACCGATATATAGTTGTTAAAGGTATCCGTGACAGTCTGGTCGAGTGTCTCCTTCGCGGCGTCCTTTTCCTTGGCGGCTGCCGCATAATCGAGAACATTCTGGAACAGCACATACGGATCATCATCTATATAGCGGGTACCGTCCATGTTGCCCTTGAACCAGAGCCTCGGGATCTTCACGAAGAGGAATATCCTGATCTTCCCCTTCCAGTAGCTGTCTATCTTGGTCAGGAAATCCTTGTAATCCTTTTTGAAGGACTTCTTGTTGATGCTGTTGCCGTTCAGTGCTGCGCTCACATATGACGCGATCATATTGGCGTCCCTGCCGTATTTGTTCTTGACCAGCCCCCAGTTCGTATTAAGTTCGGCTCTCGCTGTGGTCTCCGCTATGCATGCCTCATAATAGGTCTCGTCACGGTCCTCGGTATACTGTATCAGAGCGTCGAGCTGGTCTCTGGATACCTCGGATTCCAGATACGGCTTCTCAAATGTGTACTGAGTGGTCACATCTATGCCTATCATCTTGGTCAGCTTCTGCAGATCCGCCTCCAGAGTACGTCTGTCCGATGTGATCTTGTCATTGGTGCTGTCCAGTTTCTTCTGTATCTTATCCACGTCAGCCTGCGTGGCCTGACCGGTACGGAGTCTCGCCTGGTTTCTGGCCAGACCGTCCTTAAGGCTCTCGGCTCTGCGCTCGTTAAATTCAATGGTCTCCTGCAATACCACGATCTCAACGTAGAGATTGTTGACAGTCTCGCTGATCTCATAGGTCTTATCCTGCAGGTTGTGCTGGGCGACCTTGATATCATACTGTATCGCCACGGGCTTGAACTGGAACTCCGACGCCTCCGCCATATTGGGGCTCGTGGGAAACTGGAAGTTAAGCAGCGGTGACCATCTGAACTGGCTCATGGATTCCTGCTTCAGCTTGATGGCTTTGACCGCACTCTCATATTCAGCCTGTTTGGATGCAATGGCGTCCTCTGCGTTCTCATACTCAAGTGAGTTCTGTATGGCCAGCAGGCGGCAGGCCTTGAGTGTGATCTTCTGTTCTGCGGCTGCTTCGGCTTCGATGGAACCGGTGCAGGCGATGTCAATGACATCCCCGACGGGCGTACATATAAGTATCGCGCATGCCAGAAGTATGGCCGTTATTCTGTTTAGGATGCCGGTCAGCTGCTTCATATACTACGCTGTCTCCTCTTCGTCCTGCGAGACATAATAGAACTCGAAGTATCCCGCCCTGTTCGGGCACACGAATGAATACAACACATCTCCTCTGCGGAATGTATATATATAGACCTCATAATCTCTGTCATAAGCTTCCACCGTCGATACATCGGAGAAGCTGTCCGTAGTGACCAGATCGGCCACTCCGTCAAATGCGTTCCTGCCGGAATTGATGATGTCTATGGCTATTGCCTCGGGCAGAACGATATCACTGAAGCCCTCGTAAACGGGCGATCCCAGTACATCCTCTATATTGGGGATGGTATCCACGACTTCTCCGCCGTAGGTGAAGTAATCGTGGAGGACATAAACCTCCGTGACCTTCTCTTCGTCATCGAGAGCCTCGGCGTCCCTGACTCCGTGATAGAGTGCGTCGATACCGGTCATGTACACGACCGACTCATCATCGGTCATGTAGAGATCTCTGGCTCCCTTGTAGCAGTCGGCAACTTCGGATGCGGTCTTGCCCAGCATCTCACTGTAGACGATATTATCGCTTGAAAATGATCCGATGTAGAGTTCATTCTCGCCGGAATCATACAGGATGCCCGCCCCGTTCTTCATGCCGCGGGCGAAGCTTCCCTCATACTCCTTGGTACCGTTCTCACGATAGAGAGTACCGTTGCCCTCGAACCGGTTATCATGGAACGTGCCCTGGTACATCATATTCCCGGCGGGATAGTTCAATGTGCCCTGACCCTCGTATTTATTCTGGTCAAAGGTACCGGTATATACGACATTGCCGGCCGGATTGTACAGAGTACCCTCTCCGGTCACATATCCTTCCTCTACATTACCGTCGAATGCCCGGTATCCCGACTTGCCCAGGATCCTCACATGGCCCTTGGCGGTCCTGAGTCTCAATGAATTGTAGTCGTATGTCTTGACCCCGTCCTCATCGAAATGCTTAAAAAGCGATGTCTCGGTACTGATGTACCAGATGCTCACGACGCCTATGATGAGTACCAGCGCATAGACCAGGCGTCTGGATATCATCCATCGTCCTACAGTGAAGTAGTCTTCATTGTTGCGGGGCTTAAAGCCCAGCAGATTGGAGAAGAACTCCCTGATCTTGACTACGACACGCGTCTTGATGAAGCTCCAGCTGGTGTACATGCGGAACTTCGTCACGAATCCGGTCATCTTGGACTTGACGGTCTGTATGAGAATATTTAACAGGTTGTTACCGCCCACTTACCGTTTCCTCCGGTCATACATGGAGATTTCTGAAGGTTTCTTCGTCCACGCTCTCGTTCAGGTATCTGTCGCTCTCGAATACATACCATTTCACCAGATCATCATCCGGTGTCTCCTTGAGGATATCCGAGAATAAAGTACGGGATATATAGAAGTCTTTCTCATAGAAAGAACCGAGTGCCTCATTGAACTTGTCTGTCACAGCCAGTCTGGCCGCTCTGACTCTGGCGGGATATGCGTCAAGCACCTCGTACAGCTTGATACCGCCGTATCTGCTGCCGCATCCTATGTATCCTATGAATCTCAGGGCGCCCGTAACGCTTTCACGCTCCTTGATATCCTCGCTGATCACCAGCCCCAGATGAAGCCCGGTCACGATGCGGTGGGCTGCCGATATGAGCTTTTTGCGCTCCGCATCGGCATACGTGGTAGTCTCCTCTTCGGTTCCAGCCACGCCGAAAGAACATTTGTCATAGAACAGGGATGCCGACAGGCTTCCTCCGTTGCCATGATTATATGTGGCAAACACTTCAGTCAGGAATGAGGTAACGTTCTTCTCATAATCCTGCATGAACATCTGGATGACACTCATATCGGGAGCCTTGCCGACGAGCATGCAGCCGTGAGTCTTCTGGAATGCACCTATGCTTCCTATGATCCTGTCATATCCGCGCACATCCCTGATCCCGCCCGGAGGCATATTGATGGTAGCCACGGTTCCCCTGAGTGAGATATGATCTCCGTTTCTGACATCGATTATCGAGTCCTTCTGCAGGAATTTCTCGATATTCTTGGGGGCAAATCTGTAATAAGCCTCCAGGATACGAAGCTTGCTGTACTGAAGCTCCTCCACTCTCTTGCTTATCTCGGTCATGGAATCCCACATATCCTTAACGTCACGTCCCATCACCACGGGTCTGTCAGGCAGTTCCTTGCCGAGAGCCGTGTCGGACAGAGCCGACTCAAGTATCAGCATATCGCGCGAAAGCAGATACCATATGCCCAGGATCAGGATCGATCCGAATGCGAACGACAGGATAAAGAGTATGATCGCGCCTCTGTTGTCCACCCACACCCCGGCTGTATCCGAAGTGTCATTAATGATGCCCACGATAGCATAGTCGGGAACGGTATCATCATCTGCGACAGCTATGGCACGGCTTCTCTGGTTATCTATCACCATATCCTCATATGTAAATCTGTTGCCCTTGAAGAGTGATGTGCTGATCCCGTCCACCGCGTTACCGAATATCGAAGTGAGGCTCTGGAGATTGCGTCCGCTGGCGCTGGCCACTGTCACCGAGTCATGAAGCCTCACGATGAGTACATCATAGAAAATATCCGAGTTGCCCTCACGCCTGACAAAATCCGTCAATGCATGTCTGATGGACTGATACTGCTCCGAATCATAGAATCCCTGCGAACTGTAATCCACATAATCGGTGATGCCCGCTTCGTCCGCAAGGCTCAGCATCGATATGACGGCGAACCGTGAATGTTCGGATTTGCGTGCCTCCGAGGTCCTGGCTGTCACGGTATATACTCCCACCCCGACGATCACCAGGAGCACCGCCTCGGCGATAGCCACGAAGTAGAACATACGGTTACGGTTGATGAACATTCTGACAAGCAGGAAAAGGATCACAAACCAGATCAGGAGTATGGCGATATATGCAAGTATGTAATTACCGTAAAGAGAGAATATCTGTCCGGGTGACAGTCTCATGTGGTTCACGGCATACGCTACGTTTTCATCCGGTCTGAAATATCCGAAAGGCGCATCCGCATCGGTTCTGGCGAGCATCTCGCCGTTGCCGTATCTGGCCTGAGAGAAGAATCTCCCCTCGGGAGCCACCTTCTTACGAAGACTCTCGACAATGACCTGTGATCCTGTCAGGGAATCCGGTTCCTTAAGCTCGCTGTTATTGATGCCGTATACGCTCGCATACGACCCGTCCCCGGCCAGTGTGGTCAGATACAGCCCACCGGACTCGGCGGAGAATCCGCTTATGATCTCATCGCCCAGCAGAAACGTCTCAGTCTCGGAGAGGAGCCTAAGCTTGTGATCCATGAATATGATGCGGTAGAAAACGGATGAATCCGTGCCGTCATCGGCATCGGCCTGTTGGATCGTGGATAATACGGCGTACACGCCCTCATTATTCACGTCTATGAGCTCGACCCTCTCCTCGTCAGCTTCCCGTGACGAGAACATCGCTCTCACGTCTCCGTCCGCATCCATACGGAATATGCGCCCGCATCCGGCCACGTTGGCGGCGAGGAATATCTTGTCCCCGCTGTATGCACCCTGAGTGTACGCGGTATACTCAACGGTGGCACTTCTGCCGTTCATAAATGACGCAAAAACGAATATCGACACGGTAAAACTGATGATGTATAAGATTATGATGATCCTGTTACGTAATTTCATCTGATCCTGTCTTTCATACGATTAAATCAACACCGTCTACTGGAGCAGGCTCTCTGTACCTATCTGTTTGAAAGTGTTAAACAGAAGTCTGAGCCAAGAATTGCCTCCAAGGAATAACCTCGACAGCAATATACTGAGCGCCGCGATACCGAGTATCACACTGATCCAGAAAAGTATGCCGAGTATATTGTCCGTATTGCGGGTAAGCCATAATCTGAAGCGTCTGTACGGTGTCAGCTTCTCCGTGCTGACCGCGGCGATGGTGACGTCCCTGTACAGATCGGTAAATCTGTCATAGCTTCCGTTCGAGGTTTTCTTTTCCAGCAGATAATAGCTTGTAGCCTTCTGACCGGCTTTGGGTTCGAGCATCTTAAGCAGGAGCTTCGCACACACACCCGTGCACTCGCTCTCACCTATCTCGGGATCGAGATCGGCCAGATCCATCTCATATCCGAAGTATACCGACCTGTCATTCGCCATCTGAAGCTGATCACCGGTAAGCAGCAGATACAGTATCGGATAAGGCAGATTACAGGTGATACATGCAAGTATCGTGCTGATACACACCTCTTCGCACTGTGCGAGAGTCAGCGTTTCACCGTTATAGAACTCCGAAAGAGGCCTTTCACGGTGATACGGAAATACCAGGATCTCCTGATCGCCGTGTGCGAACTCCTCTATCAGCACCCCGTCTCCGGTGCGGTCTGACATATTAAACAGCTCGAGAATCTGGCGTACCCTCGTGTGATTGTGCACAACGATCACCGTGTACATAATGCTCCCGCCGGAGTTTAAGTCCTTGCATATATAGCAGTCACTGACCTCACCGACACTTTTGGTGCTCACGGTCAGAAGACGCATTTTGCCGGATTCATATATCATCCGATGGGCTCCTTACAGATCGAGTTTCGGTATATCAACCATGGGCTCCGGCTTCTGCTCGGGTGTTCCGCCCGGATCCGACTCCTTGGCATCGTTCTTGACTATCGCGTATGCATAGGTGCATACCATGGGCATATCGGAGCAATATATCCTGATCTCGTATACACCCTCCTTGGCCGGTGCGGTATATACTCCGTCAGTGGACACTTCACCGCTGCCGGATGCTGTCAGCTCATAGGTGATGCTGACGGGATCCATATTGTTGAACTGTACACCGAAGTAATAATTCTCACGAGGTCTCATGACAACAGTGGGGGTCTTGGCCGTGATGGTCTTGCCGTAATAATCCGCAGTATCGAGGTCGTCACCCGAAGGGAACCTGATGGCTACCCATCTGTATGTCAGCACAAGGAAATCAACGTCATGCAAAAGCTTGGCTGCCACTACGAAGCTGCCCTTGTCATTGAGCACCCTGACCGCGGTCTCCGCATCAACCAGCTGCTGTGACTGTCTGGAGAAAAGCTCGGGATTACCGTATACGGTACTCTTGGCATTGGCCCCGAGTGCCTGATCGGCGGAGAGGTACTCATATCCTATCGATACATATACATTGCCGCTGCCGAGCCCGTGCGTGATCTCTCCGGAATAGCGTATATCTCCGGCTCTGGCGTCCTTGCCCAAAGGGATCTCCAGCACGCCCGTAGCCACATTCTTAAGCTCAGAACCGGTGATCGGAGCGGGGGCAGTATCCGATGAAGAATTCGCATCCGCTGTTTCGGGGACGGATATATCCGCTTCCTTGACGTAATACTCCATGTATTCGGTGCGGATCGAATTCTGTGCAGGCAGATCGATATAAGCATCGGTTGCGGGATCAATCACATCCTCGATCACATAAGCGCTGTCGGTGCGCATCAGTTTGATATCGGCCAGGCGGATCGAATCCGTACCCATACCCTGTCTCATCTCGAGGTTGAGTCTGCCGAGCTCGCGTCCGACAAGTGCTGAGGGAGAATCCTCCGAAAGTCTGACTCTTATGGCTATGCTGCTCTCGGCACCTATAGCCTTATCATCCTCAAATGCCGTCGCGGATCCGCTCCTCAGGATCACATTGGATTCTATACCGGGCTGGCTCATGGTCTTCACCCAGTAATCCCTGTACATCACACCGCCCTCCGGCAGTTCTATATCATCCACGCAGATCTCTATCTGCTGTGTACCGTCCGGTGCCGTAAATGCCGGTATATCCAGGATTCCCTTGAACGAAAGCTTCACGTCCGCATCGGTCTTTTTGTGTATCTCAAGCCTGATCTTTACATTGCGGTCCTTGCATACGGTCGTTGGCATCACAATAAATCCGGTAAAGTTCGCTCCCGAGAACACCTGCTCCTTCGTCAGGAACTCAGACTCCAGCTCCAGTCCTTCCTCATAATCCTCGCGATCGCAGAGGAATAACTCGAAGCCCTCACTGATACGGTTGAATTCATAATCCTGGTCCGTATCCTTGTGGCTCACGGCATATACGGAATGTATCTCATTCTCCTTGTATCTCACGCAGAGACTTGCCAGATCGGTATGAAGAGAATCAAATCCCGATATCGTGGACAGCTTCTTGACGATGGATGAGTCAATGATGATCTCACGCCCGGTACCGTCAATGACCACACCGCTTTCAACCAGTATCGACAGATCGTCCAGATTAAACACGCCGCACCCGCATACGATACCCGATCCGTACATGAGGCTGTTCATAAACCTGAGCTTGTCGATGTGGTAGTTCTGCTCCGCCTGGAAATCAGCCGTAGTAAGCATCTTACCCGGATAATAGCGGTTCCTTTCAAACGGATATAACTGACTGTTTGGCATTAACTTTTACCCCCGAAAAAAAGTATATATAAAACGTTTGCATGCCACCTGAAGGCATAGTTACATACAGATAACATTATAGCATAAATATATGCTAACAAAAGCATTCCAACAAACTTCCAACAAATACACTCACGGCATATGAACCTTGCAGAGCTCCTGCTTACAGGTATACAGATACTCAGAAGAGATCCCTTGGTCATTAAGGATCCTGACAAGCGTTTCAACATACACATCGGAAGTCTGGTTAAGCATCATGGTTGCGTGAAACTTATCCCCGACAGGAACCATAATGAACATGATCGGTGCACTGATCGCGGCACTCTCGAGCATGATGCCGTCCATATAAGCCTCTATGCTTCCCCAGTTCGTGCGTCCGATGTAACTTACGGCGAACGTCTCCGGAACGATCGACTCAAGCCTCTCATGATATCTGCTTCTGCGTTCATCTATGGTCGGAAGATCATCGAGCGAATTCACAAACCCGGCATAACGGCTGAGTCTGTATCTGACACTGTCGGGATCCGACCGGGCGATAACGGTGCCCCTGGTGCATGTCAGCTGTCTGTCCATGGGCATGGAATCGTATCTGTCATCATATATGATATTGAGCAGAACAGTCTGCGGATGGTAATTATTCTCACCGCAGGCGATCGGTCTGAAGGAATAAGGCATGCTGCAGGAGATCGGAGTCCCCCTGCTGTCAGGGAAGAGTTCCCTGATCATCTCCTTGGAGAAATACGCAAGAACCGATGCCGGACTCCCGTCCTGCGAACCGGCCAGCCGCATCAGGTCATCTACGGAAACCGTAAACACATAATCGGAGCGTTCGGTACCCGACGCATATCTCATGTCAGGCACAAATACGCATTCGGGATCCTTCGGCAACGGTACGGGGTCAACATCATCCAGCTCCATATGCTCATACGGATCCTCCGCCTCTCCGGGAAGAAAGTCCTCACCGGGCAGTCTGATCCCGGCAGATGACAGATGTATACCGAGTGCATCGGTCAGATACAGATAGATAACTGTTTGGATCCAGGGCAGAAAACCTTTGGAATCAGTCAGATTATGTGATATATCAAAGATGATCTTGTTGTTTACATAACTAACCGCAATCAGATGACCGTCCGCTTCATCTCCGCCCAGCAGGATCGGAGCGGTGCCGGAACGGACCGGTATAGGATCGGGATTATGAATGATCTCATAAGACTCCCCGTGCCGCAGGATACGTATGCAGAAATAGGGATATCTGAGAGCGGCCCGCTGTACGGCATTGTTCAACACATCACCGGATATATCACCGCACTTAAGGCTGACGGTATGTCTCATCACATGAGAGAAATCATCAAAATCGAAATAAAAAAGATCGTTCTCTATTACCCTGTTTCTCACTGGTCACCCCTGTATTCAAAAGACAGCATGGTAATATCGTCAAACTGTTCGGCACCGTTTGTGAATGCCGCAATATCCTCGCGCAGCGCTTCAAACGTATCCCTGCCCGAGCCTGAAACCGAAGAATCCAGTGACATGAGCATCCTGGAGGTACCGAACAGCTCATCGTCCGCGCTCGTTGCCTCCGGAACTCCGTCTGTATAGACAAACAGCCTGTCTCCGGGGGACATGGTGATGGTATGTTCCCTGAAACCGGCTTCGGCAGAAAACCCCAGTACCATATCATGTTCCTCGAGGATCAGCTCATAGCGGCCCGTAGCCGCCCGGTAGATAGCCGGATCCTCATGTCCCGCATTTACATAGCATATCTCATGACTCGATATCGTATATATGCCGACCCATACAGTGACAAACATCATATCGGGGTTGTTCTCACACAGCCTCTCATTAACCTTGCTCACTATACTGGCCGGAGACTCATCATCCTTGGCGGCACTCTTGATCAGGGTCTTGCATACCGCCATGAACAGCGCCGCAGGTACTCCCTTGCCGGAGACATCCGCGATAGATATTCCTATATGATCGTCATCTATAACGAAATAATCATAGAAATCACCGCCGACTTCCATAGCCGGCTTCATATCCGCCAGGATCACAAAATCCGGTTCGCCCGTATATCCTATCAGTGACCTCGGAAGCATATTGGCCTGTATCTGACGGGCTACACCGAGCTCGGCTCCGATGCGTTCCTTTTCGGACGTGATCGAGCGTATCTCCTCCATATACCTGTCAATCTCCTCGATCATCTGCGAGAAGCTGTCTGCCAGAGCCTCTATCTCATTCGCGGACTTTATCTCTCCGAGTCTGCTAACTGTCTGAGCCGCGTCCTTGGTATCCATGTATGACCGGATGGTAGTTTCCTCGTCCATGATGGGGCCGGCTACTTTTCTCTTCAGCAGCCTTATGACCAGGTACTGCATCAGAAGAAACGCAAGCACGACGACCACAGCCAGTATATTGGCTGATATAAATCCGGCCTGGAGCAGCATCCTGTCAGTCATGGCAGCTCCGCATACCGCTATGAGACTTCCGTCATCGTCCAATACGGGTACCCAGGCACCGGTGGTTTGCAGGTCGGAATCATCATCATTGTACAGGCCTGACGGCCCGGTAGCTGACGCTTCGGATGCATCCGCATAATCACTGATCAGGCGTTCGAGCTGAGGATAATCATTCATGTCGACATGATCGACTACTCCGAGTTCATAGACGTCTCCGCCCTCGGAGATCCTCTTTTCGCCGCTCTTTGTACCCGTCACCATGTAGTACATGGAATCCCGGTCCATCACGAAGCAGAACAGCCATAACGGATCAAAGGAATCCTTGATCTCCGAGAAAGCCAGGGAAAGCCGTCCCAGACAAAGCTCCGCATATAGCCGGCGTTCTTCTTCATTCAGGCTTAAGAACTCCTCATCGGTCACATCGCGCAATATGATAAACTCGGGATGAAGAGCCTTAAACTCCCTCTCCATCGAATCCAGTTTCTCATAGTCATACACATGATCAAGGTCGTCGCGATGCTCAAGCCAGTATTCGACAAGAGATGATCTCGCTTTAAACTCCTCCACTCTCAAAGCAGCCATTCTGGCCTGACTGTCGATCTGCCGCACGGACGCGTTCAATCCCAGCCTGATGATCAGAAATGACCCAAGTCCCATTATCAGGATCAGGATCACGAACATAAAGCTGAAGAGAGGCAGTCTTACCTGGTTCAGTATGCTCCCGTTTCTTATTCTCCTCCTGTTTATCTCAGTCATTCTCACATTCACACAATACTATAGTCATTCGGTTTTAAATGCATCATTATATGCTTTCGTAGAAGCAGTCATTTCATCGGGTGCATCTCCGACATTGTTCTTGTCCTTCTCATCCAGGTTCATATTTTTATCAGCTGAATACCCCGCACCTTCCACGCTTCTGGCTGACACGATGACATCTCTGGCCACACTGTCATCCGCACCCATGAATTTGAGGAGGTGTAACAATGCCTCCACTGTCAGCTGCTTACCTGACAGGAAACCGGCTATGTCATTAAGCATCCTGACTGCCGCAGCCTTTTGCGCAGCAAGCTTCTTCCCTTCTTTAGTCTTGGCAGTCTTTTTATCTATCTGAAGACTTGCCAGATCCTGCAGCGCGGAATATTTCTCATCAAAAGTATTGATCATCCTTGCCACCATTTCCGCATCCATATGTGACAGGTCAACGATCCGGCCTTCCACTGCATCTCCGACAGTACTCCTGTGGGTATGGAATGCGGTCTGCTCCTCGGTTGACTGTGCGCCGCCGATCTCAATGAGCGCACTTCCGCCGGTAGTCTCGTTACCCACGGTGATCTTCTGTGACAGCTGCCCGTATGCCCCGCTGTCATCTATCGCGGTGCCGCCGGTCTGCTTGCCCAGTCCGCCAAGTGCCAGATTGAAGCCGTTCTTTTTCTGATAACCTTTTGCCCTGGATCTGAGTGCTGACGAAATCGCACTCTGGGCAGCCTTGGTACCGGCAGGCAGCGAGATCTTGATCTGTCCGCCATGAGCAAATGCCTCCGATATGTTTTCATCGAAATGCCCGGCCTTGGTCTTCTTATCCTCACCGGTATCATGTCTGTCAAAACGCCCGAGTTGCATGATGAACATCATCTTGGCAAGCTGTCGCTGCTCCACCTTATGGCTTCCAAGCATTTTATCCGCTTTCTTCTCTGCCTCCTCCGGTGCCATGCTTTTGCGAAGCTGCCGTTCCAGACTTTTTTTCTGATCGTCATAATCTGCGGACAGGGTCTGAACAATGAGCTGACGGTTCATGTATGCATCATATTCCCTGGCTGTCTTCCAGGCATCTCTTCCCTTGCCGTCTTTGGCCTTCCTTCGGATCATCATATTGATGGCTTCACGGAATGCCGGATCATGTGCCTTGACTGACAGCTCGTCCTTCTTTTCCTTACTGAGCTTCTCAAGCGGCGGTAATTCTCCCTTGCCGCCGTTGTAGGTCTTGTCTTCGCTTAGGAATTTATCCAGTGCCTTGCGTGCGAAGTATTCCTTCATAACGGAGGGCAGATGCTTGAATTTGCTTGCATCCCCCTTCTTCGCCAGTTTTACGGCCGAATTGATATCCTCGAGACGGCTTCCGGTCTTCTCCGAAAGTTTATGACCGAATACCGTGGTTTTCTTTAAATGCGCCTCGATCTGGGCCATGTCATCGCCGGTAAGGATCCAGGCAAACGGCTGTTCAGCCTTCTCCTGATCCACGTAAGCAGCCTGGAATATATCCATCGGCAACGGGGTGGCTTTCTTATCGGCTGCTTTCATCTTTTTGGCCCTTATCTGCTCCTGGAAGGACAGAAGCTTCTTATTGAGCACCGGCATAGTCTGCTGAGTGGCCTGAGTCTTGAATATCGCTTTGAGCTGATCGGTATTCTGCTCCAATATCTCCTTTTCGAAAGCTTCTGACGACTGGATGATCTCAAAATCTTCCGCCTTGAGCTCCAGTTTGGGCTTCTTCTGCTCCTGTTTGGGCTTCTGCTGCTCAGGCTTCTTCTGCTCGGGCTTCTGCTGCTCAGGCTTCTTCTGCTCCTGTTCGGGCTTCTGCTGCTCGGGCTTCTTCTGCTTCAATATCTCCTTTTCGGAAGTTTTTGACGACTCGATGATCACAAAATCTTCCACCTCGAGCCCCTGTTTGGGCTTCTGCTGTCCCTGCTTGGGCTTCTTTGCCTGCTTGCCTTTATTCTTCTCTTTTTTCAGATCCTGTTGCCAAATTTGGGCCTGTTCTTCCCGTTTGTTCTTTGCTATCTGTGCGTACTCATTCTGCTGTGCCTCGATAGCCTGCTTCTCTTCCTCGGTCACTTCAGGCAGTCCAAGCTTCTTTCTGGTCTCTTCGATCTGCGCCTTGACCTCCTGAACATTCTTCGTATGATCGAGATTCTTGGGCACGTATACTTCATCATCAAGGTATTTTTCCAGCACATTGTCCGGTTCTCCCTTGTGCATGGCAAAAGTAACGCCCAGATTATGGATCATGTTAGTCGGTGAGGTTGCCTCTTTCTTCTCATATGCGTCCGTATATACAAGCTTGCCTTCTTCGTTATAGGTGACACCTGCCTCCTGCTTAAGCTTATCCTTTGTATCCTTATCAAGCTTCTGCAGGAATGCAAGTTCAAGCGATACACCCTTGTTTTTCCTGATACCGGCCTTCAGTATAGTGGAGAATTCTTCAGGTGATAGATCCAGTTCCACCGTTGTTCCGTTATCCATTCCCGAATCACGGCACCTGAGCTTGCCATCCTTGAATCCGATGATAGTGCGATAATGCGGCGGGATGAGCATGGACATGGGGCCGCTTCCGCCCTGCATCAGTCCGCTCACTTTATTAAATATAAGATATGACAGTTTGACCCACTGAGCATCGGTGAATTTTTTGTAATCAAAGTGGCCGTCATTTTCGGGTATATTGAACCGCAAATGCCTGACAGCCGTATCTGACATCTGTGCGAGCATCGTATCCGCGGATGTCATTACATTCCCCATCGCTCCGGCAGGCTTGACGTAACTCTTGATATCATTCAGTTCGCTCTCCATTCCGGCGTCTCCGCTCTGATCAAGCTTCTCTCTACGCAGATAATCCTCCGAGTACGGATTGACGACGATATTGGAGGGATTTAAGAATGTCATCTGATCTATTTGCGGCATATTCTCCGGTTTGAGCACATTCTTCAGATACCAGTTGCACATGAGCGCCCCGCTGGTAGCCCAGCAGCTCAAACCGTACCACTGCTTGACATTGGGGATGGTCTGAGCCTCGTCGGCCAACCCGGCATCGGGGACTTTGGTTTTGGTCTTGACATTGTCCAGATGCTTTTTCAGCGCTTTCACCTTGGGCTGTACGATGGTATTATCGACCGCTGACTCCCATGCATTCAGGAAAGCAACTATCTTTCTGTAAGTATTGGCCGAGATCTTTTTGCCCTTCAGCATGTCATAACCTACTTTTCTCGACCACAGACTGCGATACTCTCTACATGCATCCGCCGAGGAGATATCCTTTGGCATATGCTCAATGAACCATGCAACATGGGCCTGGTCCTCTTTGGGGATCGAGGTGTCTTTGACTATGACATATTTCCCGTTTATTCTCTCTTTGGCCACAATATTGGTGTATTTTTCCTTATATGCCATCCTGATACTCTTCTGGAGTTTAGCATGGTCGGCTCCGGAAGATACTTTGGCCTTGGCATATCCGGCCACAGCCTCATTGGAATCGAGGGCAAAAGCTCCGGATATGAGCGATGCCACACTTCCGGCCTTATATGCGGGTGCCGGCTCTTTCTTATCGGCAAACAAAGCGTCATCTTCCTCTGTATAGTTCGCCTGATCCACCAGATCATCCTGATCGAATGTCACGCGCAGCTCATTTATGATCTCATCAACGTTGTTTTGGTCTATCTTAACCTTCTTCCCGTCGGTATGTCGGACAAGTTCCCTGCCCACCAGCCATGCTTTAGCTTCCTTGTGGACCTCATCCCAGGTGACCTTATTTATCTTATTATCAACGCACAGCTGCATGCGCAGGAAATCAACGAACTCTCTCGTAGTCCTGAGTGAGCCCTCGTTTACGATAGCCATCGCATCGGCCGATACCACGCGCTTCTCATACTTCGGAGGCTCATTGAGGTGCTCTTCATCATGTTGTTCTTCATGTTGCTCTTCATGATGCTCCTCCTCTTTATGTTGCTCTTCATGATGCTCCTCCTCTTTATGTTCCTTTTCCTTATTTTCTTCCTCTTTGTGTTCTTCCTCTTTGTGTTCTTCCTCTTTATGCTCTTCCTCTTTATGCTGATCTCCGTTTTTCAGGATCTGCCCCTTTTCCGCATTTTTTTCCGCAGGCTTTTCCGCATTTTTTTCCGCAGGCTTTTCGTCGTAACGTGCGTCACTGAGCTTCGACAGGTCGGCTTCAGCCAGCATGCGGGCTACATTATTCTCATACTCTTTGTTCTCATCTTCCAGCTGATCCGTCAGATCAGCCTTGATGGCCGCCGTTCCCCTTTCCTTCTCATATTTGGCTATATCATCCTGATAACCGTCCAGCAGGAGCTGATAACTCCTCATATTCTGCCTGAAATCGCCTTCCTTCATTCCCCGTTCGGACGGCTGTAATACAATGTCGTCCGGCAGTTTGCCGTTAGACATTATATTCACCAGGTTTTGCATCCTGTAGAGTTCGGCATAGAAGCAGATATAGTGACACTTGGTCAGAGTGTTATTATAGGCAGCCAGAGCCTGATTCCTGACCTTCTCATCCTGGATCGTGTTGATCATGGCTACGGGGATGCTCTTTCCGTCAGAGGTCTGGTGATCAAGGAGTTTCTTGGCACTATAGAACTCCTGTCTGAACGTGATGACACGGTCGATCACACTGTTCCTGTTGCCGGTGATGTTTTCGCGGATCTCGATCATCAGTCTGGTTGATTCATTCTCAAAATCCGCAAGATAATCCCTGACCCGCTCTGCAGCATCACGATCGTTCTCGGCCAGGAGTTTTTCAGACTCTTTGGTGTCCGCTATGGCGTTCATACGCTTCACCGTATCAACATTGTATCTGACAGCTTTCTTTTCATTCAGAACTACCCAGTCATCTTCCTCTGTGCTTTCCAGTTCGGACATGATGGCACTTCCGTACTGATCAAGCTTACGGCCGTTCACGACATGGTCATAGGCGTTTAAGTATCCCTTGGCGCGCTCCATCAGTATAAAAAGATCATATTCAGCCCGTTTTGATTCGGCCTTGATACGCTTCGTCAGTTCCTTCGACATCTTGACCTGATCAAGTCCGAGAACCTCCGTGCCGTTATCCACACGGAATTTCAGCTCATCTATTGACTCGCTTATTCTCCGGATCTTGTCTTCAAACTGTTCGGCCAGACCGGTATTGTATCTGATCTTTTTCTTCTCCTCTGAATCTTTTTTGATCTTCTCCGCAGCCACCAGAATGCCGTATGTATCTCCCGCAGGTGCGGGTTGATCATTCTGCAGGTGCCTGTCATTTACTGTTTTGTATGCACTGCGTATACGTTCCGACCAATGCTCGTCATTTAACTTCTTCAGCCCGGCTTTGGTCTTGTCGTCCTGTGCAGCCAGCCTGGCTTTAAGCTGCGTGTACGCCTCCACTGACGCGTTACCGTCGGAAACAATGAGTGTTTTATCATTTGAACTGCCGAGCATACCTCTTCTGTATGAGATGCCGGCGTCACGCAGACAGCGTGTCATATCGGAGTTGATGGCGATCTCCATCTGCCTGATATGATCAAAATTGATTTTTTCATCATGCTCATGATGATCTTCGGGATCACCTTTTTTGCCTTTCTTATCACGCGCCTTGTCCTCCCTGGGATACAGTTTGGTCATAAGCGCTCCCAGCGGATCTGCCTCGGCATCGATCTTCTCGCTCGACACCTTTCTGTGTACACGGAGCTGGTTGATGGCATTATATCTGTTGCGGATCTGCATCAGGCGGTCAAAAGTCTGAGGAATTGCTTTGCTGCCGAACATCTTATCCGGTATGTTCAAAACGGTATGCAGGGTATCGGTGATGGCTGCCTCCATGGTGCCCACAGGATCCTCTGCCACCCGGCGCAGATATGCCTTGTAGCTTTCCACGGACTCGGCGGTAAACCTGATCTCATCCCCGATCTGCTCATCGTTGTTCTGCTCGGTCTCAATGGCGGGGCCCAGATTCATTATTACGGTTCTGTAGTTGTCCAGAACCGATGCGCCGGATTTATTCTTATCCTTCAGCTCCTCCAACGCTTCCTCGGTAAGGATCTCATTTGCAAGCTCATATTTCTTGTTCTCTATGGCCTCAAACCGTCTGGTGCTCAGCATGAAATCAGCCGTATGCTCATTGATCGCTTCGGCCGACACGCTGAATCCATGCCCCTCGTATTTATCTTCTTCCTCTTCGCGGTAGACTTTCATCGATGCATTCCACTGATCCAGCATATCGGATGCTTTTCTCTTACTCCGCTTTTTGTCAAAATAACCGTACTTACGCTCCTGAAGCACGAAATCCTCATTGTCATATCGGGGAGCGGCTATCTCAACGCCATCCAGAGCCTTATTCTTATGCGCCTTCTTATATGTCTTGCGGAACTGTTCCTGCTCGGCAACTTCCGAAGACACAAACTGCGCATCATAATGCATCTTGTCAAGTTCCATCACCTTATTGGGAACGTGCTTATCCCCGATGATCTTTGTGACGGTCCGGTTTAAGCCTGTTTCCTGTTTTTTGATCTTTTCTGCGTAATCACCCATCGTATCTCTCCAATATATCCAATGAGAGGCTTGCGGTCATTTCATGCAATCCCCTGATGTTAAGTGTCCCCTCCAGCAGTCTGGTGATCTGCCCTTCGGGGAAGTATCCGGTTATCAGATCGTTGTCCTCATAGTTGCTCAGAATATCTCTGCACAGAGCACTTATCAGGTACAGCGGAGCCTTGAGCTGTGATGATCCGACGTAAACCAGCGCTATATCCGCCGACGCCCCGTCCGGAAATACCCTGCCGAGAGCCAGGGACTTGTCTCTGAGACGGTAATCATTCATGTCCTGGACCAGCATCAGCCCGGCAGCTTTATCGTGCTCCATGTATACCAGGCTGTGCTCCTCCATACTTGCGAGAACATCATGATCGCTTATGATATGACTTATGTCATATCCTTGCCTTTCAACATTCTTATACAGTTGTTTCCTGGCCGGATCCGGAAGCACTCTTAACTTGATCGTATCTCTGGGCATGTATGACACCGCCGTACATTTACGTATATCCTGCACACGGAATCTGAAAAAGGCGCTCTTTGCTGCATGCTCCTCAAAAGAGAATCTGGAGCATATACGCGCTACCGCCGGGTACTCGGACGGCAGATAATCAAATGTGATCACGGAGAAGCCCTCATCCCTCAGCATAAAAGCAAGGTCAGCCAGAGCTTTGTCCATATATCCGTATCCGCGTCTGTCGGGAATAAGATACATATATCTGAGCTCGGCCATATCGGCCCTCTCACGTATCACGACCGTCCCGGCCGCTTCACCGTCAACCGATATCCCGTAAAAGCGCATATCCCCCTCTTTAAGAGCCTGTGTCTTAAGTATCCCGGGAATAAGCGGGATAAACACATCTATATTGTCAGTTGAGATCTGACTTATATAAACCATTGCTTTTCTCTCCTCGTCGGGCTGTCACTCTTTCAGCGTCCTGCTTGCGTTCATTATCCTCTGTGATCTTATAAGGGGCCGTACAGGCGCGGTAAAAAACTCGGCCAGTCGTCTGAACCTGTCATTGACGGCGGCTATGTACAATTCTCCTCCGGTCCCTATCTGCATAAAGGACTTGCCAAGCGACATATACAGAAGCCCCATCAGATCCTCTTCGTGTCCATCCGCGCACATCAGATCCGCAAGATAGAGACTGCCGTCCGGCATCTCACTGATCACCGTGAAGCTTTCCATGTGTCCCGAATCGTCGACCGTCATAAATGAGAGGCCGGGATCCGGATGAAGCTCCCTGATCAGCCCGCTGTTCTCCTCAGAAGCGTTCTGAAGACTGGTTACCCTGTGTTCATGCATCAGTCTGACAGCCGCCTCCCTCATGGATGCGGCATATGCACCGTCGCGTATCAGACTGCCCAGACTATAGCCATCAATCCTGAATACAGATGCTTCCTCCGTAAAATCGGTAAAGCCGAGATCTCTGAGTACATTCTCGTTTATGCCCGATTCATCATCGGCATAACGGTAGCTGAGCATCTTGAATCCATGATTTATGCCAAAGCTCTGCAACGACGCAAATATCTCCGGGCGGATGATTTGTCCGCCCGAAGAATCACTGTATCTGAGACTCTGCACGGTAAGAGTGCTGCCGGTATGCTCAAGTACTACGGCTCCTACCGGATCATCATTGCACAGAATGCCTATACTGTATCCCCCCGCTCCCCGTTCATCGGTGACGTTGCCGGGAAGATAGCCGGCGAAACGCTCTGCGTTGGTATCATTTATTCGTACATATCGGTAACTGTCAGACATCTGTTCTCCCATGTGATCTGTTATGCAAGTGAGTGCTTGAGTATCTGGTGGAAGTTGCCTTTGACTCCCATAACTCCCATAAGCTTGCTGACGTTCATATTCTTCAGGGTGCCTTCATTAAATGCATTGTTGTTGAACAAAGTCTTTGCGATCTGAGCGCCTATCTTCTTCTCCGCATCGGTCTTTGCTTCCTTCATGAAGACATCGGTATCTATGGACATGAAGATCCTTGCCAGATCCGTGAGGTAATCGGAGGATGCAATACCCGTTTCCCTGCGAAGCACTTCATCCAGAACGGAGCTACTCACATTCCTGTATTTAGCCCCAAGCATCTTGGCTATGTTCGCTTTCTTGGCCAGCTTATCATGTACGACGTCCATTACTATCCTTGTGCCTGTCATCAGCGTTCCCCATACCGCATCGACGATCTTGACAACGATATTTTTGTCTCCGCCGGGCACAAATGATTTGACTGTGTTGATAATGGACTTTCCTATGTTGGATACCATGCCTGCCACTGCGTTATGCTTGTCTTCCCTGCTCTTTCTCTTGGCACAGGCCATACCGTACTGCAGCTGTGAATTGTCCTTGAGAACTTCAAGCATTTCCACATCATCTGCATCTTTTTGCTGCTTATCATTAAGTGCGGTGAAGCTGTTCTCCGTGGTCTTGATCCGGTCGACCTGATACGAGGCTTTCTTGTAGTTGACGAACTCCTCGTATGTGCCGATAAGTGACTTTGTCCAGCCAAGTATATTCTTTACCTCTTTAAGCTTGACCTGCTTTGCCACTACGGTACCTATCCCGAGCAGGAACTTCAGGCCTGAACTTATGAGCTGGTAATAGCAGTTATCGGTATAAGCAAGATCGGATTTCGGATCATAGTTCGGTTCTGTTTTCTGTTTCTCAGCTGCCTGTTTTGCCTTGGTCTTTCTGAATTTGTTGCAGATCTTGATCAGCTGCATGATATTCTTGGCACCGGTATATACCAGGCCTATCACATTCCTGCGGTCATCACTGGTATGCCTGGTTTCGGTCTCTGCCGGCTTGATCACCTCTCCGGTTTCCTTATTTATTTCGGCCTCCTTGGTCACGGCTTCATATGTGCTGTCACCGAAGAGATCACTGATGGCATAGGCGCCCGGCTCGGCTATGGCTCCCATATCCATGGCGCTGGTTACCGCTGTAGTGTATGTGTTGCCTATCTGGAGCATTCTCAAGGTTTCAGCGGGATATATATCGGACGCGTCCACAACATCCACAAACGAAGTAAATATCTCATTGGCGAATGAAAGCAGTGAACCGTCCACGAGCTTCTTCTGGAAATAAGCTGCGGTTCCTCTCTTGCCTTCGATATTCTCTCTGAACTGCTTCCACCTGGTAGGCATCAGGGCTCCCAGGATATTATTCGGATCAAAGTGCGACCTGTTTGCGTTCAGTTCATCGATCAGAGCTATCCTCATAAGCTGTCCGGTGGCTTCCCTGTTCTTGGCGAGTACACGGTTGAATCTGGAATCAAAGGTTCCCTTCCACTTCCGCTCAAAATCAGTAAGTATCAGTTCAGAGCAGATAGCCTTGGCTATATTCCAGTATTCAGGCACTGTATCCTCACTCAGCAGAAGCAATGCCAGATCGGACAGGGCCTTATGATCGTCCTGGATAGCTGTCAGCACCTTTGTGGCACGGCTGGCAGGATCATTAAGATCAAACTTGACCCCTCCTGCCTGCTCCTGCCTTATCACATCATAAGCCACCTTGGTCTTCATAGCAGTCGAGAGTTTATCCTTATCTTCCTTTGTTCCTGTTTTTAAGGTATTCTCCCATCCGGCTTCGACCTCATTCGGAAGAGTGTGTGTATCTCCCTTCAGGATCTTCTCCTCCTGTTCGGCTATCATAGTTGCATGAAGGGCTTCACTTTCCTCCTGCTGCGTAAAGAAGGTACCGACCATGGATTCGGGTGAATCGTCACTCTCCATTTTATCGTAGATTATCGAATTGACCGGATACATAAGCGAGTCAAGCTCTTTCATGAGCTTCTTCATGATCTTTTCACCGCCGGCAGTGTCTGCTGCCCCGTATCCCATGGCATGCTGTATGGTCTTTGCATTGATTTGACGGAATATCTCGGCTCTTAAGACTGCACGTCTTACAGCTTCCTTTTGAGCTACTCTGCCCCAGCTGTTGGTAAGGCCTATGGTGGATGCGTCCTTCTTGCCGGATATGACCTTACGGTTGGTGGATATGAATTCACCGAACAGGAATACTCCGTTCAGTCTCTGGGCTCCGAACCACTTAGCCTGCTTGGCCTGCATTATCTCCACGTTATCCTCGGTATAGAGGAACTTGCCGCCGGCATCCTTGGCTTCCGTGATCAGTTTGAGTTCCTCGGCCGACTTGTATTCCTTAACGACCGCGCGTCTTTCGGTAAGTGCCGTCGGATTATCCTTTTTCAACTGCCTGGATGCTTCATATCCCGTAAAATCTATACTGTTCAGCTTATATCTCTTCTGATATCCGTCCTCATCGGCCTCACCCAAAAGTGTCATTTTGGTATGTGTTTTGATGAAATCCTTTTCATCATTGCTGCGTCCGGCCTTCTTGTTCTTCACTTCCACACGCACATTGAGATAGGGATTCTCCTGCAGGCTGTCCAGTGAGGTCTCGAGTTTCTGCAGGTCGAACTCACCCACGTATTCCTTTACGGCCTTTTCCGGGGCAGCTCCGTCTGTTCCCTTGCGGTTCATCATCCGGTATCTGGCAGCTGCGGCATCATATTGCTTGTAGTATTTGCGGTATGAATCCGTTTCATATCTCTTGCGGCGGATCTCATTCCACTCTTTGGTCTTCGTTCTGAGGATCGATTTCTGCTCGGCTATGATATCCTCCTGCTTTTTCTTCTGATCCTCTATGCCGTTTCTTTCCATTTTCTTGCCGATCGCCCGGAAGAGACTGAATATGTTCTTCTGATGAACAGTAGCCTTATTGGCTGCAGCCTGTTCCTTCAGTTTGCGCATATACTCAATATCCTGCATTTTATGATCGAAATCCGTTGCAGTAGCCAGTCCTTCACTTCCCACGCCTTTCTCGACGTCCTTTTCTGCGGACTCCTGCTGCTGAACGATCATATTATTCAGCTCGACCTCGGATACCTCGGCATTATGCCTGGATTGTTTGCTCTTCTCGGCATACATCTCGGCCTCCAGCAGTCTCTTCTGCCTGGTAGCCTCCTTTGCCTTGGCGAGTGCCTCCTGCATCTGGTTACGCAGCGTCCTGTGTGCGTCCTGCATTTGCGTGGCTTCAGCAGAAGACAGTTTATTGGCCTCCTGCATCTGCTCGAACAGATTGCGGCGGACATCCCTCATGACATCCTCACGGGATGCATTGCCCATGATCTTGTCCTTAAGCGCACTCTCGCCATCTGTCACATAGGACTTGAACTTTGAATCAAAAGCGCCTTCACCGCTCTTCTTCATCTTGTCCTTGGACATATATGTATGTTTGAACTTCATTCCCTGACCGTCCATATTCTCACCTCAGTTATGTCAGCCTTTCTTCTGCAAACTACTCAGTCGCTTCAATTGAATCCGGATCGATCCCGGCCTTCTTGGCTATGGCTTCAAACTCCTCTTCAAAAGCAGCGAGTCTCCCCTCAAGTTCGTCTATATCCGAAACTTCATCCAGGTAATCCATGTAATCAACGATGCTCATTCCGCCCGGATTGACCACGGAGAACATCACGAAATCCATGAACAGATCCATCTGATCGTACAGGCATCCGAGATAATACCGGATGTTGTCATACTCTGCTTCGATCTGATTAAGATTGACGGGCATTCTGTATGAGAGATAGACCTGTTTGAGCGGATCATAGTATGCGAATGTGCCGAATCCGGGGAAGGCTCCCGCACTTATCACATGATTCAGTCCGTTAAGAGAAATAAGAAGATCGGCAAGAGACTCCTCGGGGATATTCTCGGCGAATGTTGTATGGAAGTGGAGCACTCCGTAGGGAGCTTCCTCTCTGAGTCCGCCCTCCAGCATCACATCCACTATGGCGGTTGCATCCGTTACACCCATGTGCTCTGCATGTGCACGCAGCACTCCGTCATTCTCCAGGCACTCTCCGAAGAGTTCATTCATCATTTCCTTAAGTACCGTGCTCAG
This sequence comes from uncultured Lachnospiraceae bacterium, assembly GCA_946620235.1. Classification (GTDB taxonomy): domain Bacteria; phylum Bacillota; class Clostridia; order Lachnospirales; family Lachnospiraceae; genus XBB2008. The sequence goes on from CAMONC010000001.1 coordinate 52,026, forward strand.
TTCGCTTATTGAATTTGTTTCGCTTGATTTCTTAGCCATTGTTTTCATTCCTCCTGTGAATGGTCTGTTTATGTTGCCACTATATCATCACATATGTCACACAAGTGTCACTTTAATCCCATGTAAGAGAATCGATCACGGCTGCCATTGAATCGGAAACAGCCATATCGAGTGCCTCATCTCCGGACATATGTCCCGTAAGATCGAAAATAAGCGCTCCGTCCATATAGTCTCTGGCCATGGCTGTCTCATACAGTCCGGATCCGCCCTCAGCTGGTGGCAGCATAGCCCAGTATCCCGTCACATCCTCGGCACCGGGAAAAGGTCCCTCGGTATAAGTGGTCGCATCTCCCCAGCTCTCGCCGAGTTTCTTTATAGCTTCCTCAGCGCCGCTCTCCACGGTATATGTCACGGTGATCATATTCGTGCCGGCTGATTCGCCGGTATATACGATGAATGTTTCGGGGCCTTTGGAAGTAACCTCAAAGAGATCTGCATTATATCTTACACTCCATCCGTTGGCATCATGATATACGCTTTCCTCAGGTCCGTTCACGTAGTTCTCGGCGCTGAATGTATCGGCATCCGCTCCGGACAGAAGTTCGAAAACCATCGGTCTCTCAGGGACATCCTCAAAGTATCCGTGCACGGCGCCGGTGTCATCCACGGCCGTGATCACCAGAGTCTCCTCCGAAGACTCGTCCGCTCCGCCGAAGCTTAGGGTCACACGTCCGTCAGCCTGGCTGACCACATCAAACGGAACGCCTATGCCGTTATTGGCACCGTCTGCCGTATATCCGTAGGTATCGCTGTTAAACACATAGAAGTATGTCAGATCCGGATTCTCAAGTTCCTCGGAATAATTGACATATACGCCCTTGGTGAAATAGGGTGCCGCAGGAATATCTGCGGGAGCTTCTGCCGTCTCCCCGGTACTTTCCGCCAAAGGTTCCGTTGCGGTCTCTTCGGCCTGCTCCGCTTCGGCTTCCGGCTGTGTATCAGCCTCTGTGCTGCCGCATCCTGCCAGGAGCACGCCTGACATCGCCATAGCTGTAATTACTGTTACAGCCTTTCCAAACATTCTTTTTTTCATAATAATCTCCTCCTTCACTTGTCCTGAAACATTTCGTCACGTCATCGTGACATCTTAAATCCCTTGAAGACTTTCTCAACCGTAGCCGCTGAAGTATCTCCTATCTCCTTCTCCAGTCCCAGTACATTCATGACGGTGATCGCCATCAGTCTGGTCTCAGCGAGAGGATTATAGTTACTTGCAGAGAACACTATGGACTGAGCTACGGTCATACCGGTGTATTCGATCAGCTCACTGGTGTGCTCATATCCCTTCGCATCCGAGATTATGTCAACCAGATTGAGCTTGCTCGCATTCTTGAGCGACTTGCTGCCTGTCTTGTCGAAGCCCTTCATGATCTTATCAACCACAGCCTTGCCTGCTTCGGTTTCCTTGAAGTAATCATTGAGTGCCACTCTGTCAGTAGCAAGTCTGGCAGCATACATGACGAACTCGAGACCGCCCTTGACAGCCTTGGCTATGGCTTCGGATCCTACACCCAGCTTGGCTCCGGCCGTGGTAGCCGCATCGATCGCCATATTGATCACATCCTCGGATATATTAAACGCCTGGACAGCTGTCACTACATCCTCTGCCACGCCCTTGAGTGCGCGGTGCTTGGATACTATCTTCTCCACGATCGCAGCCTGCTCGGGGCTCAGCCTATCCTGTGCAGCCTTGCTGAGCTTAGCTTCATCCTCCGCACGCATCTTGGCGGCGTTCTTGGATCCCAGCTTAATGGCACCGATATTCTCGGCACACAGTGCGATATTTTTGGCATGATCGGCACATCTCTTTACATAACCGATACCGGTAATAACAGATGACATGGTCTCAGTGACTGTATTCTTGATGCTGTACAGATAGTGCTCCTTTTCCAGCAGTTTCTGTGCATTCTCCTCGCCGATCGTTGCATTCAGGATTGAAGTGAATGTCTCCTTTGCATAGTTCTCGGCATTCTGCTTATACAGTGCGAGTTCATCAGGCTCGACAGTGTTACCGTCTGCATCCGTCTTGGGTGTCAGATCGATCGTGTTATGTATCAGTGCATCATTTAAGAACTTGTATGCTATCTTCTGGGTAGAGTTCTTGAACAGAGTCTCTATATCCTTTAATCCGTCGCCGACACGCGGAAGGGATTTGGCAATATCATAAACATCACTGCCGATCTTTGCTACATCCGATCCGGTCTTCTCTACCTTCTTGGCCGTATCACGCCAGTCACCGTAGGAGTTGTCAACAGGGGCATTCTTTGTTTCCTGTACTACCAGATTATCGGCATTCTGTCCTGCGGAAACCCCTTTGACCTCTCTGAACCATTTGAGTTTGTCGGAATTGGCAACCACATTTGTTTTTAAGTAGTCGGCCACTTCCTTGAATGCAGCTTCCGCGCTCTTGGCCTGGGCTATGATGTTGTCCATGCCCTCCTTCAGATGATCCACGTAATCAAGCTGCGCCCGCCTCTGGGCCTCCTCTTCGCGCTCCTTGGCTTTTTCCTCGGCGGTCTTCTCTTTTTGCTTAACACCAAGCTCTGATATGTTATACTCAGTCGGATTCTCGCCAAGTTTCTTGTACTTACCCTTAAGATCACCCACGTTTCTCTTAAGCCAGGCACTTCCCTTGCATACCAGGCCGTCCTTATTGAACATGAATTTAGCTATATCATCAACGGTGTTGGCAGCATCACCGGCGATATTGATGATCTTATCCAGTGTAACATCTCCGGTGATCTTGTAACCGCCGATGATATCCTTGCCCGTTTTGGCAAATATACGTGTAATGGTCCTGGCCCAATGGTTACCCGTGCGGTGGATATTCTTCCTGAGGAACGAGTAATTCATGTTGATATGACCGTTCTTACTGAGTTCGCCGGCACCGCGATAGAGCTGTGCATTACCCTCGGCAAACTCGAGTTCCTCGGATGCACGGTTGACGAACTGAAGAGCACGCTTGAACAGCTTCCAGTCTACGGCAGTGGCTCTGCCTCTGAACAACTGACGCTCATTGGCAAATATCTTGGTCAGATCGTTGTTCTTGGAGAAGTTCGTGCGGTCGCTTACCTGAGTGGTGAACAGGGTTGCCATGGCATTATAATATGCCTGGTCATCCAGCTGTATACCGATATTACCCTCAAGACTTGAATCGATATACTCATCTATAAGAGCATCTCTGCCTGCCTTGTTGGCAAACTCTCTCTCAGCCCAGCCCATATAGCTGCTCTTGTAATTGATCCTGGATATATCGAGGAAATCACGTCTGGCCAGAACCTTGAAGAACAGATTTTTCTCCTGAGCGGTCAGTGCATGATATCCGGATATGGCACGTGTTATATCTTCACTGTCGTCCTTTTCGGCCTGCTCTTTGATCAGCTGCTCGAAGTTATCCTGCTTGAATTTATCCTTCTCTTTACTGTATTTATCACGGAGCTTGACATACTCATCGACAGCTGCCTTATTGCCCGAGAATGCGATATAGTCAACAGCATGACTCATTGCATGTGCCGCCAGCTTCTTCTCGGCGATCGAATCCATCAGGTCCAGAGCCTGCTCTACAAGAGTCCAGTCGACAAGTGTCCGGCGGTTGAATGACTCACTGTCAAAGCAGCCCTTGGTGAGTGTCTTACCCTTGAGTACCAGATCATCCCTGAGTTTGAAGCTCAGTGCAGTGGTAAGTGCCTGCTTGCAGCTTTCGGGATCATCGAAGCCTTCCAGAACTTCCGATCTGATCTTCGTATCCGAAGAAAGAGCCTCAACAAGCGCATCCCTCTTTTCCTGATCGATGACTTTCTTTACACCGGTACCGTCATCCAAACTGCTCGTATCGAAGATGGTTCTCTCCTGCATAAGTCTGGTGAACACTTTAAGATCGGTATCCGACAGTTTGTTCAGGCGCTTCTTGATCTTTGCCATCCGCAGATTCTGAGCAAGTATGCGGTCCACGGCCCTGTACTGATTTATGCTGCCGACACCGGCTTTCAGCATTTTCTTGGCAATATCTTTGCGTGATACGATATCGCCGTCGGCAAACGAGAGCAGTTTCTTTCTGACATTGTCTATCGTCATGTCATTGGCGGGCAGAGAATCCACGATCTGCTGGTTGTTCTTGCCGTAATTCACGTAAGCCGCATTTATGGATGTATATCCGTTCGCCAGTCGGTCCATATCCCTCTCGCCGTAGCGGAGTCTCTTGGCAGATATAGCCTGGGCGAACTGCATTGCCTTATTATATGCCGTTACTGAGAAGGTGAAACCCTCGGGATCGAGGATGTTGTTCTTGCCGTAATTGATCAGCTTATACAGAGCTTCCCTGTAGTCGACATGTACATCAAGAATTCCGCCCGCCACGTAATTGTGGATCTGCGTGGTGAGCTGGGAATTCTCTTTTGCTTTGGCATCCTTAGGTGCAAGCAGTGATGCGGTACCTGAGGTACCCATGCCTATCGCACCCTTATCCATCATCATCAGCGCGATAATGAACAGCTTCTTCTGGTCTTCATCAAGTTTCTCATACTTATTCAGTCTGCCGTTAAACAGCAGTTCCCCATGCTTTATGGTTTCGGATATATCCTTTTCGGATATCTTCGTTCCCACACGGTTCTGTGAAGCCTTTTTATACTCCTCGCTGGATATGGAGTTCTTTGAGAATTCTATATGTTCACGGTTGGTCTTGTCAGAATAGAATTCGGTTACGGCTTCATTCCAGTCTTTGGCTACGAACTTGTCACCGGAGGCGATCTCACCGATGATCGTATTCATGTAGTACTCTCTGAGCGCATCCACCTGCCTGTCTATATAGAGCTCGGACAGGCCGGCACCCTTATAGTGCCTCTCAACTCTCTTTCTAATGCATTCCGCTGCCTGTGCGGAATATTTGATATACTTCGTGGCTCTGTCAAGCAGCTCACCGAGATCCTCACTCTTGGAGCCCACACCGGTCATAAAGATCGTACGCAGATCGGATGCGATCTCCATGCGTTCTCTCTCCAGAGAAGGCTCATCAATTTCAATACTCTCAAATGCACGGAGCTTCTTATAATCCTCTCTGAACTTCTTATAATCCGAAGTGGTACGCAGTTCTGCCACATCAGGTCCTTTGGCATTTTCGAAGAGTTTCCTGCCCGTCTTTGAGCTGTAGTTTTTGACTATGAACATCTGAGCTTCTTCTTCACTCATCGCAGGATCGTCTTTTTTCTCCTGCCTCAGGAAGTCATACATCTTCGCCATAGAGAAGGCATGCTTATACAGAGTGCCCGACCACCATCTGGTCCCTGTCAGACGCTCTTTTACATTCTGGGATGCGCCTTCTTCCACCAGCGCATCCTCGAGCACCTGAGGAAGCTGAAGATCACCGCAGTACTCTTTGATCAGCCCGCGCATCTTATCCGCAAGCGCAGTGTCGAGAGATACGGACTTATCACCTCTGGCCTTGACTCTGATCAGAGACTTGCCGGTACGTACGCTGGTTATGACAGCCTTATCGATCCCCAGATAATTGCTTCTGGAAACACGTCCCCTGTTCTTCTCTTTCTGGATCTTCTCTATCTTCTCGTGCTCTGCGACATCAGGCTGGATGTTATAGAACGAGTCACCGTCATCGAGGATCTTTTTTATCGTTTCATCATCCTTGAGTTCATCTTCCTTAACCTTGGAACGAATGATCTCAAGCTGCTCCTTTGCATACTGCTTGACCACCTTGGCATCAAACAGTTTGAGCATTCCATCGGGATCCTTTGCCATTTCATAGATGGAAGCTACCACGGCGAGCTTTAAGTTGACTGCGAGACCGCCCTTAATGCCTGCTTTGGACAGTTCCTTGTCCACGACCTTTTCTGCCGCTTTGATATTATCCGCAGCTGAGTTTAATCCGTCGGGTCTTACCTTCAGGACCTTGGCCGAGTAGCCTTTAAGCTGATCAGAGAAATACTCGGCGTTACCGGATATCGCTCCCTGATAGATCTCTCTCAGATAAGAATATGCATACGACTTACGGATTGCCTCGGGTACGGAATACTGCTCCTCATTCATGGCTTCCGCAAGTGCGCCGAATTTCTCCTCAAGTTCCTCATTAAGGAACTTATCAAACTTCGATTCATCATCGCTCATCAGGATGAGGCGTACCTCAGGTACTCCCACGAGAAGATCGGCTATGGACTTATACTTGGAGTTATACAGCTTACCAACCTGATCGAGGCGATCATTGAATCTCTCTCTGGCGATCCGTGCTTCCTCGGGCTCCCCGCCGTCCTTGAATCTCTCGGCATATGCCTCGATCGCAGACAGGGCCTCACTCCAGTCATTGACTCCGTATCGCTCCAGATTGATCCTCCTGAAGCGGAATTTGACATCATCATTCATATCATCATCGATGTCATGTAATCCCATCATCATGAGTTTGAAACGCTCTATGACCACCTTCATCTCAGGCACACTTAAGCCATGTGTTCTGAGGGCATTCTTAAGTTCTGCCGTGCGTTCTTCCAGACGCCTGGCTTCTCTCTCTTCAGCAACTTTCAGCTGCTTATCCCTGCCTTTATAGACGGCATCAAGTTTCCTGTAAGGCATGCTGGCATCCAGCGATCCGCCGAAGAGATGGAACATAAACCTGTTCTCCATCGTACCCTGCATGCTGTCTATGATCTTCTTCTCGGCCTTAACCTTACGAAGAATCGCAGGGGCCTTCTGAGCGTCCTTGAAATCACGCTTGCTCAAGAACTCACGACGGGACATCTTGTCTCCCGTCATCTGGGCAGACATGGTGTTGGTGACCATTTCGGTAAATATCTTGCTGTCGTATTCACCGCATTTGGATCTGAGTTTCTCGAGAACCTCCCACTGCTCCTGAGTCAGCATGGTGGACTTGTCATCCGCCTTTTTCAGGAATGTTTTGGTGTTGGCTTCGGAGTTCTTGGCATACTTCTTGATGGCATCGGTTCCTGCCAGATATTTCTCCAGATAGTTCTTCGGATCACCACCGGAGACTGTCTTAACGAAATGATCCCTGCATGATAAGTCAAGTTTCAGACCTTTCATGGTATTGAGGATCGCATTCTCGATATGATATTCAAGAGGTGCAATATAACGTATCATGGAGAAGAAACGGTCACACTGGTCCGTGATCTGTGTTTCGGTACCGAATATTCTCAGAGCTCCCAGATTTCTGATAAGCTTGGCGGCGATCGCGTCTCTCGTAGCCACAGAGAACCTGGTCTCCAGCTGCTGCCTGAGCAACTCGTCGGTCTCCATCTGCCTCTCCTTGAGGTTGGCTATACGTTCATCGAACTCGTCATCATCGGATTCGTCTATGAGCTGTTTCATGATCGGATACTCATACAGTTCCGATATATCCAGCGGGATATGCAGTTCTTTGGAGAACTTCTTTGCTCTCCTGGATGTCCGCTCTATATAATCCTTATTCGTATTCGCATAGTCATCCATCAGAGTCAGCGCTTTATCCGCGATCTCCTGAGGCTTAAGCGTAAACATCGCATCTTCGCCCAGACCCGCTATGACATACTGCATGAGAGAGTTACGGACCCAGGGGGTATCCGATGTCAGTTTGCTCTTCTTATCAACCAGCAGGCTTATGGTCATCCTGTTCGCCAGCATGCGGTTATTATGATCCTCTATGAAGGCGATGAAGTCATCTTTATTCTTGAGTTCATCCATTGTCGAGCCGTCGAGGAGCTGCCTGATAGTCTCTGAATAGCCGCCGACGATCCATTTCTTGGCCAGTTCGGTACGTTCCTTTTCACCCATCTTAGGGCCGTACTCTCCCGTAGAAGCGATATTTACCATTTCTTCGGTAGCCTGCTTGATGCGGAAATTCTCCTCACGCTGCTCGATCTCTTCGGGGGAGAGATTCTGCTGTCTGTACTCCAGCATACGTGCCTTCTCCGGAGTCAGAGAGGCCTTGTATTCTTCTATCTGGTTATTGAGCTTCCCGAGGATGGCTCCGATACGTCTGACGATCTGTATTCTGCGCTCACCCTTACCGGTCCAGTGGAATCCGTCACGGGTATAGAGATAATGACTGACATGCATTCGGGCATTATAGAATGTCTCGAAGAAATCGGCGGTAAGCTTCTTATTCTCTACCTCATACTGGCCGCCCGTTGTAGCCAGCGTGATAAGGTCATTCACGGAGTTATACATATTCATGAATGTATCGGATTTAGAACCTGTATCATTGGCAAGCTCATCACGAAGCTGCTTAATGTCGTATTTGTTATATTCAGCATAAGAAGCGGCATTCTTACCGGTTCCCTCGGAAGTAAATGTCGCTTTGTCCACCATCATCCATGCCGGATTCTGGATCTCTTCATAGGTGGGCTGCTCCACCTGAAGCTCTACCTGTTTTTTCTTCTTTAACTGTTCTTCTTGCTCTCTACCCATGATTTGTCTCCTTGTCGCCAAACACAGTACCTGTATTTTATCCGTCCATCAGTTCATTGAAACGCCTGCTTAAGTCCGCCTCACCGAGTGTGGCCCAGGCGTATTGATTCATATATTCGCCCCTGTAGGTACTGACGGCGTTTATATCCCCCGCAAGAAATCTGTACAGATCACAGTCTATCAGTTCGGGGCGTATACGCATGGTGGATTTCTTGAGTTCGAATATATCGCCGATACCGTGATCCTTCAGGGTGGAACGCAGGCTCCTGATGATCACATCAAGCTGTTTCTGCATCGAGTAGTCGTACTCACCGTCTTCCCACAGTACCGAAAATGCCTCCACACGCTTAATGCTCGCGCCGTTCCTGTCCACCAGATAAGCAAGGAGTTCTTTCGCCTTGGACCGTCCGAAAGACACGGTCTCGCCGTCCACCATGATGTCAAAGTTACCGAAAGTCCTGACCGTAATATGGGCAGACGGCAGTGTGCGCGCACCCGCAACGCTGTACTCGATCTCTTCGGTGAGTCGCTCTATGCTGACCGGCTTCATCAGATATCCGGACGCATGCAAGGCAAAAGCCTCAACCGCATATTCCGCATATGCCGTCAGAAATATGACGGCGCATGAAGGTTGAACATTCTTGAGTTTTGCAGCCAAAGCTATTCCGTTCATCTCCGGCATGTCTATATCGAGCAGCGCTATATCCACAGGATTGTTGCGTGCGTATTCCAGCGCGTCCAGCGGATTGGTGAATCCCTGAACTTCATTGATCACTTTGATCTGCTTAAGCTGCGACATCGTATGATCCAGGATCAGTGCAGCATCATCCACACATATCGCCTTCATCCGTATCCCTGTATGCTCAATGAATCCTTATATCTGTCAGAGCGACCAGATCTCCCGTGACAGCTACCAGTATGTCCCCCTTCAGATCAGGATCCCTGACATATGTGTTATTCTCTATCCTGATACCGTGATTTTCGGTGAAGGTGGTGACTTTATTACCCGATCTGCCGAACGTAACGCTGACCTCATATCCGCGCTGGTTGATCTCTTTCCAGTCATCCCAGTTTGTAAACTTATCCCCTCTGACCGAATACCTGTCGTTCTCGGAGTATATGCCGTCATCTCTTATCTCACCGTCCAGCCTGATCAATGCATATTCCCGGTAATCTTCACCGTATATCTTCCCGTCCGATGCACTGAAGATGATTATATACGGACAGTGCCATACCAGATTGGCAGACGGCAGACTCATGGTATGGAAATCTATGGTAAGTCCTTCTTTCACAGGGATACCCTGTGTTGCAGCAGTACGATATCCGTCCACCTGGACATTGGGTACGTCACTCTCAAGCCGGTCGATATAGCTGACCTCGTCGGCTATACGCTCTATCGCATCGTCCTCGGCTATCGGACCGTTGCTCAGGATGTCTATATCATAGATATGGCAGTTTTCTCCGGTCAGTCCGACATAAGCGTATCTCGAATTGTCCTGAAGAGCGGCTATGACCTCGGTCATTTTGCCGGCGTATCTCAATCTGATCCGGATATGATCCCCCGCCTTTACAGATTCTATCTCATAGATACCGTCGTCATCGGATTCCGTCTCGGTGACCGTGGTCTTCATATTTCTGGCCGAAACGTTGTTCGCATGCCCGTCGAACCACAATTCCCCGTATTCGACATATCTGGTCTCCTCTACGGCCCTTACGGTATCATGCACACGTCTGTCCTGTGAATCAAAAAGGATGACCGCCGGAGCCGAGAACCCTTCATCCGATCCGAGTGTGGATTCGCACCTGAACCGTATCAGGGTGACCTCTGTTGATATCCTGATACCGTATGAGACCGTGCTGCGGTATTCTTCACAGCTAAACTCATCATGGAGAAGTGCATCCACATATTCATTTTCGGTCTTCATCTGATAGCCCGGATCTTCATCGATCATCTGAACCATGAGGCGCGCGTATTTGGGATCAAAAGCACTGCCGGCTTCCCTGACGAAGGCCTCGCGGACCATATCCTGAGGAAGAGGATCACGATAGTTGTTGGAGGTGGTCATCAAATCATAAGCATCCGCGACGGCCACGATCCTTGCCGGCTCGGGTATGGCCTCACCGGACAGTCCCTCCGGATAACCCTTGCCGTCATATCGCTCGTGAGAATACTGTGCTCCCATACCGATGCCGGGAAAATCCGAGATCGAAAGCAGTATCTGCCCGCCTATGACAGGCTCCTTCTTCACTTCCTCCAGTTCCTCATCCGTCAGATCCTCCAGCTTGTCCAGGATGCTGTCCGGTGTCTGTATCTTGCCCACATCATGCAGCAGGGCGCAATAGTATACTTCCTCGCATTTGCTCTCATTCATGCCCCCGAGCCTGGCCAGCCTCACAGCATAATCCGCCACCCTCTCCGAGTGTCCGGCTGAATGCAGGCCCCTCTCATCCACGGCATTTACAAATGCTTTGGCCGTCTGAGTAAACAGCCTGTTCATAGTGTCCTGGTTCTCTTTCAGGCTATCTATCTCCAGGCGCTGGGCATGCTCGAGTCTCTCATTTAAGTCAAAGTATGAAAATATATATGAGGTTATGGCCACGAAGACCATAGCGATATTGACCAGGGACAGTCCGTATGCGGCTATCTGTATGAGAGCTGCGACGATGGGGGCTATGACGAATACCTGGAGAGAGATAAGGATCCATCTGCTGAACAGTTTACGATACTGCATGATCACGGAAAGCAGGACAAGAGGCCCGAGCACCGGTATTATATAGGCGATAAGGAATCCCTTACCTCTGTGATATACGTTATTCTCATCAAAATAATAATACAGTCCGATGAACTGCGACAGGATCACAAGAGCCATCTCGACGACCGATGCCCATGCAACGATCCTGACCCTGACCGGCAGCACGCTCATCCTGCCTTCATCAAGCATCAGGTCGGCCAGATACAGCGAAAAGGCAAGCACCATGCCTGCGGTCATGAAAAAAACCACAAAATTGGATACTCTGACCATCACGTATCCCAGTGTACTCACATCGCCGGAATAGATATAGGCCATACGGTCAAAGCTTATCAGCATCAGTGCATTGAAAACCAGAAGGATAAGTATGAATCTCCTCCTTCGTTTTATCGCTCTGGTAAACAGCAGCAGCAGGATCAGGATCACGCATGTGCCGCTTAGAACCAGCATGAAATCAAGTTGGTAGGTTGCCAGTAATTTCATCATCTGTATTACCCCGGTCAGATTACAGACCCAATAATTTCTCCATTCCGTCCCAATCCAGTGCCTTAAGGCATTTCTCCAATTCGACAAATACATTGTTGTCCTGATCGGGCAGACGGTATTCACGCACGCCGGATATGATCATCTCCACGGCATCGTAATCCATCTGCGGAACCACTTCCTTAAGAGCTTCATACGCTTCGGCCAGTTCCTTATCCGGGATCATATCTCGCAGGTCGTTTTCCGTATCTGCTTCACGCAGGCGTGAAAGCTTCTTTTCATATGCACGGTAATCATTCAGGAGTTCATCCGTGTGTTCGCGGATGAATGCGATATTCTCTTTCTTGCCTGCATCTTCCAGAGACTCCGCCAGAGCCGCCAATCCCGTTGCTCCCACTATACGTGCGGATGTCTTAAGCGCATGCACCTTGATCGTGTACAGATCATAGTCCTTCGCCTCATACGCATCCTGTATGATCCCTGCATTGTGATCGATCGTATCGAGGAAGTCCGTAAGGCTGTGGATATACGTCACTATACCACCGGACCAGTGGATACCCTCATCGGCATCGATACCGTCCACATCCCTGATCCAGAGCTTATCATCCGGCAGTTCGGACAGTTCCTCAGCTTTGTCAGCCGCAGCCGGTTTCATCATCATATCGGCAGGGATATGCCGCATGATGGTTTCCTCCAGTGCCGCACTGTCTATGGGCTTGGCCAGATATCCGTCGAAGCCTTTGGACTTGTAGAACTCCTCACCGCCTGCCGTGGCATTGGCTGTCAGTGCATATACCGGCAGATCGGGATGTGTCTCCCTGATACGGGCTACCGTCTCAAGTCCGTCCATTCCCGGCATCATATGGTCGAGCAGCACAATATTGAAATCGGTGAACCTGATCTTCTCAAGACACTCCTCCCCGCTCGAAGCGGTAGTCACATATACCCGGGTCGCCTTCAGGAGTCCGCGTATGACATTCAGGTTCATCGGATTATCATCAACTACCAGAACATCCGCATCAGGCGCTATGAAGCGGGGCACATAAGGTCCCTTCCTTTCGTTGTCCTCCTCTTCATTGAACTCACCGAGCACGGCGGGATCAATGATCTTCTGAACAAGCGTGAATATGAATTCGCTGCCCTCTCCGTATACACTCTCGCACCACAGTCTGCCATCCATAAGGGCGGCAAACCTTC
>CAMONC010000002.1 GCA_946620235.1 uncultured Lachnospiraceae bacterium
GTTTACCTCTTGGAGGATAATCTGCTTTGCCCTTGGACAATCAATTCACTCCAGCTCAATCGTTCCCGGGGGCTTGCTCGTGAGGTCGTAGAAGACGCGGTTGACGCCGCGGACCTCGTTGATGATGCGGCTCATAACCTTCTGAAGGATCTCCCACGGGATATCGGCAGCTTCTGCGGTCATGAAGTCTATGGTCTTAACTGCACGGAGTGCGATCGCATAATCATAGGTGCGCTCGTCACCCATCACGCCTACGGAGCGCATATTGGTGAGGGCGGCAAAATACTGATCGGGCATCCATGGCGGGTTGATCCGGCCGGTAGCATCCACGCGCCCGATCTCAACAGGCGCGGCTGCACCTCTGGCTGCTTCTGTATAACCTGCTGCTGTAACTGAAGCCCCTGAAGCCGAATCCGATCCGGCCGGCAGGTTCGACGCTCGCCACTCCTCGGCGGCGGCGGCGATCTCTTCTCTGTATATCGCATCCGCATCCTGGACCATGCGGATCTTCTCGGCGGTCACATCGCCCACTATACGGATACCGAGGCCGGGACCCGGGAAAGGCTGGCGGTTCACCAGATAATCCGGGATGCCGAGCTGAATACCGGCCTTGCGGACCTCATCCTTGAACAGGTCTCTGAGCGGCTCGATTATCTCTTTGAAATCAACGTAGTCGGGGAGTCCGCCTACATTATGATGGGACTTGATGACGGCGCTCTCGCCGCCCAGTCCGGACTCTACGACATCGGGATATATCGTACCCTGTGCGAGGAAGTCGACCGCACCGATCTTCTTCGCTTCTTCCTCAAACACACGGATGAACTCTTCGCCGATTATCTTGCGCTTACGCTCAGGCTCATCCACACCGGCCAGTTTGATATAGTATCGGTCAGCTGCATTCACGCGTATGAAGTTGATGTCGAAGTCTCCGTCCTTACCGAATACGGCTTCAACCTCATCGCCCTCATTCTTACGCATCAGCCCATGGTCAACGAATACACAGGTCAGCTGCGGGCCTATGGCACGCGCCAGAAGCGCTGCAAGCACGGAAGAATCCACGCCGCCTGAAAGCGCAAGGAGCACCTTGCCGTTGCCCACACGCTCACGGATCTCCTTCACGGAAGATTCAACGAAAGAATCCATACGCCATGTTCCCGCGCATCCGCAGACTCCACGAACGAAGTTATACAGCATCTGCTTACCATCTACGGTATGCAGAACTTCGGGGTGGAACTGTATCGCATAAAGTCCGCGCGACCGATCCTGGGCAGCCGCTACGGGGCAATTATCGGTGTAGGCCACGGTTTCAAATCCGGGCGCCAGCTTACTTATATAATCGAAGTGGCTCATCCAGCAGATCGTGGTCACTTCGGCAGCCACATCAGTTCCGCCAGTCGCTCCGGCAACATCAGTCGAACCGGCAGCCACATCAGCTCCGCCAGTCGCTCCGGCAGCAGTTCGCATAGCCGAATCCAATCCATCCCTGTTCACTATCCCCGCAAACAGCGGACACGCTGTATTTACCTTAACCTCCGTCTTGCCGTACTCTCTGGCAGATGCCCTCTCGACACGGCCGCCGAGCACATGCTGCATAAGCTGGGCTCCGTAACATAGTCCCAGTACCGGGATACCGAGTTCGAACAGCTCTCGGGGAGCGGTCGGAGCTCCGTCTTCATAACAGCTGTTCGGTCCACCCGTCAGGATTATCCCCTTTGCTCCAATCGCCCTGATCTGATCGAGCGGCGTCTTATATGAATATATCTCGCAATAGACATTGCACTCTCTGACGCGTCTTGCGACCAGCTGATTATATTGACCTCCGAAGTCTATGACTATGATCTTTTCCTGATCCCTGGTTACTGACATGATCTGTTGATTCCTTTCCGATACGACACCCGGCTCAAAGCAGTTTCCGGCCCGAAGCTCCGCTTAGTCCCGTATCACTGTCACTCATCTTCGAGCTGCGTATAGTATGCCTCAAACTCCGGTCTGGCAGCAACATAATACTTCTCAAGTTTCTTATCGAAATGTTTGCCCATTCCTTCCATAATGATGCTGTCGGCTTTCTCGAAGCTCATCTTTTCCTTATATACACGCTTGCTGACCAGCGCATCATACACATCGGCTATGGCCATGATCCTAGCTTCCAGAGGGATGTCTTCCCCCTTTAATCCGAGCGGATATCCGGAGCCGTCCCAGCGCTCATGGTGGAAGTGGGCTACATTCTCGGCGATCCTGCGGAAAAGCTTATCCTCGGTACCCTTCAGTATCTCGTGGACAATGCGCGCGCCTTCCGCGGCGTGTTTCTTCATCTCCTCAAACTCCTCCGGCTCGAACCTCCCCGGCTTCCTGAGGATCTTATCATCAACCGCGATCTTGCCCAGATCATGCATTGGCGCAGCCTTGATCACATCCTCACAGAATTCGTCGTCCAGATCCAGGACATTATCCTGCCTGATCTTATCAACCAGCATCCTGACCAGATCACTGGTACGCTTAACATGTCCGCCGGTGGAGTTATCGCGACTCTCGACCATTGTAGCCATCCCCAGCACGAGCCGGTTATGCATATCCACGATGTGAGCCGTTTTCTCTTTTACCTTTTCCTCCAGAGTCTCGTTATACTCGTTGATCTCCCGGATGTAACGCTGCTCCTTCGTATTATCCATGAAGAAGAACTGATATCCGCGTGGATGTCCGTTATCCATCAGATAGCTGACATTCACATAGTAGTAACGGCCGTCGGTCTCGTACGTAAACTGATCCTTGATGACGCCGTCTTTATCTTCATCTGTGAATTCGGCGAGCCAGTACAGCAACGTATCCTCGAATCCCCGGTAATCCTTGATACGTGTATCCACCTGGATCCTGGCCAGATCGGGCAGGATCTTCATGGCGGTCTCGTTACACCCCATATAGTTGAGCCTGTTATCCAGTGATACGAAGCCGGTATCGCCCTCTTCGGCCAGTGCCTCTATACCGGTATCTATGATGTCATACATACTGACCTTATGCATGATGACCAAATAGACGATCAGAGACGCATCATACAGTACGGGCATGGCGGCAAAGGACGAGTTCGTTCTGGAGATCCAGAATCCCGTTATGCACATCAGGCCCGGAAGGACCAGAAGCGCCAGCACCTTATGGGATACATCCTTGCGCTTGACAGATGTATAGACCATCAGCACCAGCCCTGCCACGAAATATGAGATCAGGATAACATTGAAAAAGGTATGAAAGATCGTATATTTCTTATCCAGATAAACTATCCCGTCCACAAGACGGTACTCTACGCTTTTATAGAAAACCGGATATATACCGGTCGTCATCGCTCCTGCAAAAACAATCATGGTTACAGTCAGCAGCACCGCCTTGATCCACCTGCTCACCCTGAACCGACACAGCCTGATGACCAGAAAAAGCACAAGCAGCGGCAGGAAACATCCCCCCAGATATATGATCTTGTTTGCGAGGACCGCTTCCTCAAGATCGCCGGACAGGTAATACAGTACATAACCCAGATTACAGATATTAACACACAGAAATATAAGAGGAAGATTCACGTCAAACCTCTTACGCCATCTGGCGGTCAGGATGACGGTCAATATACAGGAAATTACGAAAAACACCAAATAATAAGCAACATTCATTCCGGCCTCCCGGAGCTCACCACATGCTCCAATTCATCTTCTCTATTATACTCATAAACACCCTTAAACGCGATAAAAAGCTCATATTAACGAAGATTTAAGATTTGCTTAAGGTTTAACCGGATGTATTGTGCTATACTTCATGACTGTAGGCAAAAAACGACACAGAGAACATAACTATGGACACACAGACACAAAAAACTACCGCACTGGTTCAGGTCACAGACATCAGCAAGATCTACAACCCCGGTGAAAATGAAGTACGGGCCCTCGATCATGTATCACTGACCATCAACGAAGGCGAGTTCGTTGCGATCATCGGCCAGTCCGGATCCGGTAAATCCACACTGATGAATATGCTGGGCTGCCTGGACACACCTACCAGCGGCACGTATATGCTGCATGGGGTGGATGTCTCGCACATGACAGATGACGAACAGTCCGATGTACGCAACCGCGAGATCGGCTTCATCTTCCAGGGATTCAATCTGATACAGTCGCTCACCGCATTCGAAAACGTAGAGTTACCTCTGATATACAGAAAGGTCCCGCGCAGGCAGCGTCATCAGCTGGCAAAAGCAGCTCTGGAGAAAGTCGGACTCGGCAAGCGCATGGATCATAAACCCGGAGAGCTCTCCGGCGGACAGCAGCAGAGAGTTGCCATAGCGCGCGCCATAGCCCAGGCCCCGCCGATACTTCTGGCGGATGAGCCTACCGGTAATCTGGACAGCGCTTCCAGCAGGGATATCATGAACGTGATCCACTCCCTCTATGAGGAAGGCAGAACTGTCATCATCATCACACACGATCCCGGCATCGCCGCTCAGGCCAAACGCATAATCACGATCAGCGACGGCCACATCATAGACGATAAGATCAATCCGAGCATCGAAGAATAATAAACCACACCCTGAAGCGACACACGATTGAGGAGACGATATGGAAAAGGAAATCAAAACCGAAACAGAGATCAAGACTGAATCAACAGCGGAAAAAGAAAAGAAAGAGAAAAAGCCGCGTAAGAAGCTCACCAAAGGCAAAACAGCGCTCATCATAATAGCCGCGCTGGCAGTCCTTTTCATATTATATCGAGTTATCGCAGGCAATCGTGAAGTGCCGACCCCGGTCACCACGGACGCCGTGACCAACGACGACATAGAAGTTATCTTAAGCTACAGCGGCAACGTCAGCAGTTCAAACGTATACACATACTATTCGGTCATCGGAGCCCCCGTATCCGAGATGAATCTCAAGGTGGGCGACCGCGTCAAAACAGGCGATCTGCTCATCGCTTACGATCCGGATGAACTGGCCCTGTTGAAGGAAAAGGCCGACCTGACTTCCGCCCAGGCAGAGGGAAACTATTCCTCCTCATTGGAGAAAAATGCCAAGGCTTCGGTCAGAGTCACCGGTATGAGTCTCACGGAGATTGAGAACCGACTCGATGAGATCACAGCCCAGACCGATGCCCTGAACGCAAGGATTGAGGAAAAGACCGCTCGCATGCAGCGCACTCTGACCGACCTGCAGAAGAGCACCATGGACGTAGATCAGAACAACATATCCGACAGTACTGATGCCGCCCAGGGCAACACCGCCCCGGTGGACAGAACGACCGATGATGAGAAGCATAAGCAGATGACACTTGCACTTCAGGAATCGATAAGCGAAGTACAATATGCCCTCTCCTACGATCCCGAGATCCTCTCATGGAAAAAGCAGATAAACGATCTGGCAGAAGAAAAGACACGACTCACGGAAGCCGCATCAGCCGAAAATGCCAGAATGACCTCCGGAGACAAAGAGGCTCTCGAAGCCCAGAGATCTCTCTCCGCACTCGACACACAGGCAACCATCGCAGACGTGGAGGAAGCTTCATCAGGTATCAGCGCTGAATGCAACGGTGTGGTAACGGAACTGAACGTACATCCCGGCGAGACTGTAGCCAAGGGTGCCAAGCTCATCACCATAGCCAGTACCGATGAAGTCCAGATTGATATGCAGATATCCAAAGGCGATATCGGTCGCATCAAAGAAGGACAGTCCGTAGATATAACCATAGCCGGAAACTCATATACCGGCAAGGTATCCCATATCTCCGGTACCGCCACGAAGAATGCCAATGGAGTCCCCATGGTCGCAGCCATCGTAACCATAGACGATCCCGATGACACCATAATCTTAGGAACCGAGGCAGCTCTCAAGATACATACCGACAAAGCCGAGAACGTTCCGGTAGTTCCATATGAATTCATCGGCGCCGACACTGACGGAGATTACGTATACACCATCGGAGAAGACTCCAGAGCCGTAAGAGTGGATGTAACTATCGGACTATCCACGGGCACCATGGCACAGATCACCGAAGGCCTGGCCACAGGTGATGTCATTATCACCGAGGATCCGGAGATGATCTCGGAAGGCATGCTGTTAGTCGAAACAGAAGCTGTAGAATAATATGGATACATTCCGCGAATATATAGAAAGTGCAATAAAGAATATCCGTTCCAACAGGCTGCGCACTCTGCTCACGATGCTTGGTATCATCATCGGTATTGCTTCCGTCATCACCATCATTACAATAGGCGGAGGTGTGAAAGAGTATGTCCAGAAGCAGTTTGATTCAGCCGGAAGCCACATGATCGATGTATTTCTGCGCTCCGACATTACAGAACAGGGGTTTACCAACGAAGACATCGAAGCGATCATGGATGAATTTCCGGCCGTCAAGGGCGCATCCTACTATTTCTATTCCGACGGAATGATATCCGGCAGAAAAGGTACCTATGACGCCTCCGTCATAAGCGTTAACCAATACTATTCTCTCGGCAATACCAACGGCATCAAATACGGCAGATTCATTGCCGAAGATGAAGTATACAATGCCCAGCGTGTTTGCGTGATAATGGCTGCAGACGCCAAGAGACTCTTCGGCACGGAAAAAGCCGTCGGAATGACCGTTAACCTGAATGTGGAAGGAACTACCGGCGAATTCACCGTAATAGGTGTAACGGAAGACTACGGCGAGATGATCATGAAAATGATGGAAATGCTCGGTGAGCAGTACATCAATGTGTATATCCCCTACACCACAACCTCTTCTCTCTTCAATCTGGATGTATCCAGAGCATACGATCTGGAAATATATACAGACCGTTCAGACTTAGACGTATCTCACGATAAGATCATCAAGTTCATCGAGGCGCATAAAGGACTGCGAGGCCAGGATGCAATATACAGCTACAACTCCAATGACGATTCGCAGGAGATCGATCAGGTAATGAATCTGATCACCGCTTTCATGTCAATGGTTGCAGCGATATCACTGCTGGTAGGCGGTATAGGTGTCATGAACATCATGCTGGTCTCGGTGACAGAGCGTACACGTGAGATCGGCATCCGCAAATCCATAGGAGCCAGGACCGGATCCATCATGTTCCAGTTCCTGGCCGAATCTTCGATAATAACCCTGATAGGCGGCATATTCGGTATCATGCTGGGACTCATCATTGCGGCAGTGGTATGCCGGATAGCGAATTTCAGTTATATCATCATGCCTTCATCAATAATAATATCGACACTTTTCTCCAGTGTGATCGGTATATTCTTCGGTATATATCCCGCGAGAAAGGCAGCAAAACTCAAACCCGTCGATGCATTGAGCAGAAGGGCCTGATGCCCCGGGGATCAGCATTCAAAAACACAAGTTATGGAATACATCAAAAGCTCCTGGAAAAATATAACAATGAATAAGGCACGTACCGTTCTGACGATGCTCGGTATCATAATCGGCATTTCTTCGGTCATAGCCATACTCTCCATTGGAAACGGCCTGAAAAGTGATCTCACCGGTTCGCTTGACGACATGGTAGGTGGTGCTGTCACTATCAATATAAATACCAAGAAGACCCCGAAGACACTGAAAAACGATGATCTGATGGTCATAGCGGATGCCATTCCGATAATCAGAGGTGTCACTCCCAATGTTACACAATATGGTATATCCTACTACAGGAGAGAGATGGGCACCCGTATATTCGGCGGAAATACAAGCAGCGCCTGCGAGTTTGATAAGGGCTTCTACTCAGGGAAGTATTACACCCAGGACGACGTGGACTCGGGCAACGACGTATGCGTGATGTCACAGACCTCGGCTCTGCTGATTTTCGGTTCAACCGATGTCCAGGGACTCCAATTCGAACTGACGATCAACGAAACGACCCGGATTCTCACCGTAGTCGGTGTGGTCCGGAGCGATGAGGCTGAGCTTGAACGTTTCCGTGAGATCGTAAAGAGCGGAGACATCGACTACTTTTACGCCGACATATATGTCCCCTACTCCCTGCTGAGCGACAAATATAATCTGGGAAAAGATGAGTTTACATCTTTCCAGATCTATCCGATGCCGGGACAGGCCGATGAAGCCGCCGCCAAGGCAAAAACTCTCGCTGAAAATATACTGGACTTAAGAGGACAGGGTGCCGTCGCGATCCAGTCGTACGCATCTCTGATGGAAATGTATGCGAATGTCCTGGACTCCGTTACCATGGTCATAGCTCTGGTCGCTGCCATATCTCTGCTGGTGGGCGGTATAGGTGTCATGAACATCATGACCGTGACCGTCACGGAGAGAACGCGTGAGATCGGTATCCGCAAATCTCTCGGAGCCCGTACATCCAGTATATTATTTCAATTTCTTGTAGAATCCTCCATGATATCGCTCTTCGCGGGATTCATAGGCATGATACTGGGCTTCGTCTTCAGTTCCGTACTCGGTAAGCTTGCGGAGATCCAGGCAGTGGTTCACGCCTCGGATGTGGCTATGGTAGTGGCTATCTCCGTCTTCGTAGGAATCTTCTTCGGCATCTATCCTGCCCGTCGTGCGGCGACTCTTAATCCGGTCGATGCACTTCGCGCTGAATAGTGGTATACTTGTCATATGTCATTATTCAAAAACGAGAAAAACACAGGTTTAAAGATAATCATTGTAGGATGCGGCAAGGTAGGTGTCACTCTGGTCGGTCAGCTGATAAGCGAAGGCCATGACATCTCTGTCATCGATACCGACGCATCCAGGATCCAGGAGATAACCAATCTGTACGACGTGATGGGCGTCATAGGAAACGGTGCCAGCTTCACCGTACAGAGAGATGCGGGCATAGATGAAGCGGATCTGCTGATCGCCATCACCGGCTCAGACGAATTGAATATGCTCTGCTGTACCGTAGCGAAGCGTGTAGGTGACTGTGCTGCCATAGCACGCGTACGTACACCTGATTACAGCCAGGAAGTCGGTTATCTGCGCGAGAAGCTCGGACTCGCTCTGATCATCAATCCCGAGCTCGAAACCTCAGTCGAGGCCGCCAATATCCTGAGCATGCCTTCGGCGCTGGAGGTTGACTCTTTTGCCAGAGGGCAGGCACAGCTCATCAAATTCAAAATAGACGAATCCAGCATACTACACGGCAAAGCGATCATGGATCTCGATAATAAGCACACCGAATCCATCCTGATCAGTGCGGTCCAGAGAGACGGAGAGGTAATCATCCCTTCCGGTACCTTCCGTATGCAGGCAGGCGATATCATATCGGTACTGGGTACCCGCCGTAGTGTCCGCAAGTTCATGGATTATATAGGCATAAGATCTCATGCCGTAAGAAATGCGATGATAGTCGGCGGCGGACGCGCGGCATATTATCTGGCACTTCAACTCACCAATATGGGTGTAGAGGTCAAGATCATCGAGCGGAGTCAGGCACGTTGCGAAGAACTCTCTATCCTGCTTCCCAAAGCCATCATCATACATGCGGACGGCTCCGACGAGGAGATCCTGAAGGAGGAAGGTATCTTCAACACAGATGCATTCATTCCCCTCACGGGCATCGATGAGCAGAACATCATGCTGACGCTGTACGCCAAGAAGGTCTCCAAAGCCAAGATCGTGACCAAGATCACGAGGATCGGTTTCTCGGATGTGATAGCGGGACTGGATTTAGACAGCGTAATCTATCCCAACAAGATTACCGCCGAAGCGATCATAGCTTATGTAAGAGCCATGAGAAACTCCAAAGGCTTCAGTAATATAGAGACTCTGTACCACCTGTTCGATCATAAAGCGGAAGCTCTCGAATTCCTGGTAGGAGAGTCAAATGCCGCTACGGACACGCCTCTTATGGAGCTGAAGCTAAAGAAAAACCTGCTGGTAACCTGTATCATACGAAACGGACAGATCATCATTCCCCGCGGACATGATGTCATACGAAAAGGTGATTCCGTGGTAGTGATAACGACCGATACCGGATTCAAGGACATTACCGATATACTGGCGTAGTGAGGCGAAGATAGCGTATGAACAGATCTATGATACGTTATGTGATGGGCGGAGTACTGAAGGTGGAAGGCATACTGCTTCTTCTGCCTTTTATCATTTCACTTATTCATAACGAGCGTTCCGGATTATGGTTTCTCCCGGTGGCCTTCGGTTCCACCGTTCTGGGGATCCTTTTTACTCTCAGAAAACCCGATTCTCAGGTATTTTATCTCAAAGAAGGCTGTGTGAGCACGGCAATGAGCTGGATCATCATTTCCGTGGTGGGATGCCTGCCGTTTTGGTTATCTGGTGAGATCCCCTCTTTTACGGATGCACTCTTTGAAACGATTTCCGGTTTCACCACTACCGGAGCCAGCATCCTCACTGCGGTAGAGCCTCTGTCCAAATGCATGCTTTTCTGGAGAAGCTTCACTCACTGGGTCGGAGGTATGGGGGTACTCGTCTTCCTGCTCGCCATCATCCCCATGAGCGGGGGCTCCAATATCAACCTGATGCGCGCTGAGAGCCCCGGCCCCTCAGTCGGCAAGCTGGTTCCGAAGATCAAGTCAACAGCGCGTATCCTGTATATCATTTATTTCGTATTGACTCTCATAGAGTTCGTTCTGCTCCTGATATTCGGCATGAGCCCTTTTGAAGCAGTCTGTACCGCGATGGGTACAGCCGGTACGGGAGGTTTCGGTGTGCTCAACGATTCTTTCGCCAGCTACTCCCCTGTCCTCCAGTGGATCGTGACGACATTCATGATCCTGTTCGGAGTAAACTTCAACGCATACTACCTGATACTTTTCCATCAGGCCGGAAAAGCCTTCAAGATGGAGGAAGTACGTGCATATATCGGTATAATCATAGTTGCCATCGCAATAATCATGTGCGACACGATCCATATATACGGCGATGCATTTACTGCGCTTACACACTCATCATTCCAGGTTGCATCCATCATCACCACCACAGGATTCGCATCAACCGATTTTGACACCTGGAGCCAGACCAGCCGGACCGTACTGGTCATACTGATGTTCATAGGCGCCTGCGCGGGATCGACCGGCGGCGGTATCAAGGTGAGCCGCTTCATTCTCGCTGCCAAGACTTTCTTCAAGGAGATCAGCGGTTATATCCACAGCAAGAGCATCAAGAAGCTCACCATGGACGGCAAACCGGTCGAACATGAAGTACTTCGCAGCGTGAACGTGTACTTCCTTACCTTCCTCTTCATATTCACCGCTTCAGTGCTCATGGTGAGCCTGGAGGGACACGATCTGACTACGAATTTCACGGCTGTGGCCGCCACTATAAATAATATAGGGCCCGGCCTTAATATGGTCGGACCCACATGTAACTTTGCTTTTTTTAATCCGTTTTCAAAATATATCCTGATGTTCGATATGCTCGCGGGACGTCTCGAGTTGTTCCCGCTGCTCATCCTGCTCACTCCCAGAGTATGGTACGAGCTTCTTCATCCCACATCCAGACACGAGAACAAAAACTGATCACAGCACACGGAACCGCGTGAAAGATTCGGATCACAGCACTCGGCGGATCGTGACGATACCGCGGTATGTAGCGGGGGATACTTTGATGCCGGTGCGCTGGGTCGAAGCATGAACTATCTGTCCGTTGCCTATATATATACCGACATGCCCGCCGTAATAGATGATATCTCCGGGCTGGGCATCGGAATAGGATACCGCAGTGCCTACCGAAGACTGTGAATAGGACGTTCTCGGCAGACTGATACCGAACGCACTGTATACCGACTGTACGAACCCTGAGCAGTCAGCACCGTCGGTAAGAGAGGTTCCTCCCGATACATAGGGATTCCCCACGAATTTAAGAGCATAATTCGCTATCTGGCTTCCTTTGCCCGAGCCCGACGCCGTATACGACGATCCCGAGGACTTGGATGAAGATGAAGATGATGAGGATGAGGAAGAAGACGTGCTCGTCGAACTGTCATCATCATTACCTGTATCTATCCCGGCAGCTGCTGCGGTTGCGGCTTCCTGCTCTGCTCTGATACGCTCCTCTTCGGCTTCCTTCTCACGTTTCTTTTCCTCGGCCTCCCGCTTCTTCTCGGCTTCGGCACGCTCCAGACTGCGTATCTCGTTCGTCTGCTGATTTATCTTGGCGGTATATATGGCGGCCTGCTGCCTCGCCTGAGCCAGCATCACACCATAGTTCTCATACTCCTCTTCGAGCTGGGCTTCCACTTCTTCGAGGTAGGCCTGCTCACCTTCGAGTTCCTCCTTGGATGTCTCCAGCTCGGATTTCTCTTCTTCAAGCCTGTCCCAGACCTCCTGCGTATACTGCACGGTCTGCTTGAACTGCTCAAGCATCTGTCTGTCATATGCATACAGCTGTTCTACATAGTCAGCCTTATTCAGTGCATCCGCCAGTGAGGATGTAGCTTCGAGGAAAATGGATATGTAGGTCGCATCACCCTGCTCATACATGTATTTGATGCGGATCTTCATCGTCTCATACTGCTCATCCCTGATCGCAACAGCTTCCTCGTACTCTTTCTCTGTCTCTACTATCTGCGCTTCTTTGTCCCTGATATCGGACTCGATCAGGTCTATATCAGTGAGCAGACTGACCAACTCGAGGTTGATGCCCTCGATCTCCGCATTCAAGTCACCCATTGCACCGGATATCGAGTTGATCTGACTGTTGGCTCCGGACAGCCCGGACTGAGCTTCACTCTTTGCCTTCTCGGCATCCTTTTTCTGCTGTTCGAGATCGGATATCTCCGAATTGATGGAATCTATCTGCCCCTGAATGTCATCCACGGTGGTCGCATATGCCGTAAGCGTGCCCACGGGT
The DNA here is from genome assembly GCA_946620235.1 of uncultured Lachnospiraceae bacterium. Lineage (GTDB taxonomy): Bacteria > Bacillota > Clostridia > Lachnospirales > Lachnospiraceae > XBB2008. The sequence goes on from CAMONC010000002.1 coordinate 12,808, forward strand.
ACGGACAATGCCAGCACTCCGGCCACAGTCACGGCACAAAGCGGTGATGACACCGATATGAGATTGTTTTTTTTGCACTTTTTGATCATATCTTCGAAATCAGCTCACTAACTCTTATATTTTACCATATTTTGTGGTCCGTGTGTTGCTTATACATATATATGACATTTGCACAGGGATGCGTAATCGTGATAAAATCATCGTTAGGGTGCGTCGGAGGGAATGCCCGTACCTGACGCCTAAACAGTGAAACAACGGAGGATATACCATGCAGACATGGCAGATAGTAATGATAATAATAACGGTAGTTCTGATAGCAGCTATCGTAGTATTATATTTCCTGGGCAAAAAGGCTCAGAAGAAGCAGGACGAACAGCAGGCTCAGCTCGATGCGATGAAACAGACGGTGAGCATGCTCATAATAGATAAAAAACGCATGAAATTAAAAGACGCCGGACTCCCGCAGATGGTACTGGACCAGACACCGAAGTATCTGCGCGGATCCAAGCTTCCGATAGTCAAGGCGAAAGTCGGACCCCAGATAATGTCATTCATCTCCGATGAGAAGATCTTCGACGCTATTCCCGTCAAGAAAGAAGTAAAGGCAACGATCAGCGGTCTCTACATCACATCAGTCAAAGGACTGCACGGCAATATCCAGAATAACGAACCGGTCAAAAAATCCTGGAGAGCAAAGTTCCAGGAGAAAGTCGACAAGCTTCAGGAAAAAGCAGGCGCCAAACCCATCAAATAAGGCTTGGCGCCTTTTTTATCTCTAATTCTATGACAGATCCAGATGATCCTTCGGAGAGATGTCCATGCTGATCATACAGTCCGTCAGATACTCATAATTGATGTCGAGTCCGTAGCGTGCCTCCAGATGTATACAGTCGTCCTGCTCGGTGACCTCGACCTTTGTGGTGTTGATCCCGATCATCAGTTCCCCATACGGTGTACGGTAGTTCGTCAGGTTCTGCTTCCCCTCTTCAAACACCATATGCACGTTGATCATACCCTTTTTGGTCACTTCTATGCTGTCGGGACCGAACTTCACCAGATTCGATATCGGTTCATCCACTCCCTCAAGCATCTCGTCATACATTAGGTAACGCTTATTATTTTTCTCAAAATAGCTGGCGCTGGTTATGATCTCAATGGGTTCCCCCTCTCCGGTGCCCTCATTGAGAGCAAACTGCATGCCCTTCATTGCCAGAAGTACTTCGCGTGTCATATGTCCCCTCTGTCAGTAATATGTTCAATAAATCATACCACACGAGCTATATGTATGGAAGATGATATAAACTAAGCTGTAAATATGATATAATCAAAATTGTATACAAAATACAATCGTGTACAAGATTAAATATGATCACAAACGGAACCCTGACCGAAACAGCATATGCAAAGATCAATCTGGCACTTGATATCACCGGCAGACTGCCCAACGGATACCATACTGTCAGAATGATCATGGAGACCATCAGCATACATGATGATCTGACGATCAGCCTGTCACCCGAGCCCGGTATCAGGCTCAGTTGTGATATGGTCAGTGATACACTCGCCGTTGCCGAGCTCAGCTGCGGAGATGACAATCTGATCGTCAAAGCCGCACATAAACTGCTGGATCATGCCAACGCAAAGGGCTTGATACGCGATCCGGCCGGCAATATCGGTCTGGACATGCACCTGACCAAACGTATCCCCATGGCTGCCGGACTGGCAGGAGGAAGCACAGATGCAGCAGCCGCCCTTCGAGGGATCAACCGCCTGCTGAACCTGGGTTGTTCTGTCGATGAGCTGTGTGAAACAGGTGTGACCATAGGAGCTGACGTGCCGTACTGTATACAGGGCGGAAGTCGTCTGGCCGAAGGCATCGGTGAACGGTTATCGATCCTGCCGGCTCCGCCGACAGCTCATCTGCTGATCGCCAAGCCTGATATAGACGTATCCACCGCGTATGTATATAAACGCATAGACTCATCTGACAATATCAGACATCCCGACATCGATGGCATGATCTCCGACCTGGACAAGGGCGATCTGAAAGGCCTGTCCTCGCGCCTCGGTAACGTCCTCAGGGACGTGACCTGCGAAGAACACGCCATTGTCCCCGAACTGGAGCAGTTCATGCGGGATAACGGGGCTCTGGGCGCCCTGATGAGCGGATCCGGTCCCACAGTATACGGGATATTCGATGATGAACAGTCCTGCAGGCAGGCCCTTGAGAAAGTACATGCCGCCTATCCCGATATATACGCTTCAGACGCAACATTTATTATTCCGTGACAGATATTTTATGGAGGATTCGCATGAAACACGACTTCAAACTCGATCCGAACATATATCTCCCACTTCATGAAGTGGTGTTCAACACGCTCCGCAGAGCCATCCTGACCGGAGAGCTCGATCCCGGCGAAAGGCTCATGGAGATACATCTGGCCACTCAATTCGGTGTGAGCCGCACTCCCGTCCGCGAAGCAATACGCATGCTCGAACAGGAAGGTCTGGTAACCCTGCGTCCCTCGAGGGGTGCCGTGGTATCCAGCATATCGGCAGAGAGTGTCAAAGATGTGCTCGAGGTCAGACGCGCCATGGATGTACTCTGTGCACAGCTGGCGTGCAAACGCATTACTCCCGAAGCTCTCGATGCGTTGAAAGCCGCCTGTGATGAGTTTAAGAAGGCCGCGGAAGCGCCCGACAAGGCTATTACGACCATAGCGGCCTGTGATGTGGCCCTGCACGATATCATCCTGGAAGCCACGGGGAACAGACGTCTGAAACAGATGGTAAATAATCTCTCGGAACAGATGTACAGATATCGTTTCGAATATCTGAAAGACTCTGATATCTACGGCCAGCTGATCGCCGAGCACAGCGCCATATACGAAGCCATAGCGGCCCGTGACGAAGACGCCGCTGCCGAAGCCTGCGGCATACATATAGATAATCAGGAAGATGCTATCATGAAGCAGATAGCGCTTAGCGCAGGTTCCCCTGCGGATCAATAAATATCCAGTTTTTCCACAGATCACGCATGATCTCCGGATCAAACACCTGTGATGCGGCATGTATGGTAGGCCTGATGCACAATGCACTCTCCCTCTTCGGATCCAGTCTGGCTCCCCAGAAGCTGAACGAAGAGTTCGCACATATATGAGCGGTGCACAGGCTCATCAGATATATGTCGTACATGTTATCATCGCCGTGGTTCACATCAACGACCACGCACGACGGATCATCTCCGTATTTCTCTTTCACATATCCCGGATCATCGGAAAAAATATAAAACAGAGTCTCCGGATGCCTCTCTTTCACATATGAGAAAGCAGCCTCATAATACCCGTCCGTAGCTATCCCTCCGAAGAAAGCGCTGTTCTCGGCAGTCAGGTAATCACCCCTGCGTATATGTACCGAACATGAATATCCGTTTCCGGTTATACAACGAGCCATCTCCCTGAGTCCGCTGTGAGCATCCCCAACCGAGCCGGTGCCGGCCATCTCCGTGTCACTTCCGTCAACCGGGTCTCTTCCGAGCATTTCGACGAAATCATAGATATCCCGAAGCTCCGGCATGATATCAGCATAGTATTTCTCGGCACTCCAGTAGCCGTCCAGATATACGTTATCCCGCTTAAATATCCCGGGCATATACATCCCTTTTTCATGGACATATCCCGAGCAAGCCGGCAGTATACGGTTGCGTATGCGTCCTATCAGGCTGTTGTCACCGCGGATCGCGGCTATCTGTTCCTCAGTGGCTGTATCATAACGGACACCGGGAAAGCGATCGATTTCAAGTGACCTGACCGTCCCGCGGTAGTCTGCGTCTGAGTATGTGGATATATCCAGGCAGACCTCACGGCCCAGCGATATTAACTTTCGAGAAAGGGCGTATTGCTGCATCTGATTTCCCAGACCGCCCACAATCCTGATAATTACCATTTTCGACAGATCAACTCTTTCATCAGATCAGCTTTTCATCAGCTCGATTCACATCATATCAGCATCATCGTCATACCAACCGACCAGGGATATGAAGCATATACATCCGAATATACTCCTACATCCATGCACTCGCCCTGAGCCTGTCTTACTTCACCTGAGGAAGATATATAGGGCAAAATGGGTTCTATATAACCCTCACCGTCAGGTCTGCGTACTCCCCTGTCAGCATTGAAGTCTCTCTGTTTGAGACCGTATATGATCATGGCAGATGCCGAAGTATCAGCCGGTGAAGATTCATCGCCTGTCACTGAACCAAACAGTCCGTCCCCGCGCCTGTACCTAACAGCTGTCTCCGACATTTTCTCCAGATGAGCGGTGACAGCCTTCTGAGCCATGATGGCTGCCGGAGTCTTCGGCGGATACAGATCAAATGCTTCCACGGCACCGCCCAGCCCGTACATGATCCACCCCAGTGCACGTCCCCAGCCCGGAGTCCCTCTGTGATGCACCTCACCTGTCTCATCCAAAGTATATACATGCCACGGGAGACCGGTTTCCGGGTCGATCATATGTTGCATAACGCCAGTTATTTGTCTTAACCCAAGCTCGATCGCATCGTCATCCTGCTTCATAAGACCATATCTGACAGCAAAAGGCAGAACCATTCCGCAACTGTCGGCAAATATCTCTCCCGTCTTATGTGCCGGCCTGTAAGGCAGAACACCTTCGAGATCGGTATCGTGCTCATACAGGAATCTCATCACGCCTCCGGCGACCTTCATATAATGCATATACAGATCGGGGCCTTCGGTTTTGTACGTCTCTGCCAGACTGAGCAAAGCCTGTGCCGCCAGCGCATCATCCACGGTATACAAAGGAGCTTCCTGTCCAATCCACCTGTCCAGATAATTCTGAACCGATGCCATCGCCAGTATAGCCACCGCTCTGTCCGCAGAGGTATCCGCACTCTGAAGCCGGCCTGCCATATGCATAAGTCCGCACATCAGACTGCCCTTCGGCCAGTTGACGGTGTCGATAGGTGCAACGGTCTCGTGCTTGATATGCTCTCTGGCCCAGCGCCTCAGGCTGTGATACAGGTCCGGCCTGTCCGATATGTCCAGAAGCCTGACGGCTTCTTCAGTAATTGCTCTTTTATAATTCATTTTTCAAAATATCCGCGATCCCGGATGTTCGTTTTATCCATTCCGGTATACGTTCCTTCAAGATGTCCCTCTGCTCATCCGCATGGGCTTCCAGATCCATATATGCATCCGTCAGATCCGACTTTACGTGCAGATCCTGTACCGGACATACATAGCCTTCATATGAACCGAACAGATCATTTGCGATCCCCATCGCCTTTACCGAATAGCCGACCACGAGCGTCGGTACATACGTGGAATATGCGGCTATCGACGCATGTGTACGGGCTGCGATCAGCAGCCTGCATCTGCTTATCATATATTTGAGTTCCTCGGCGGTCGAATCCGGGGCCATGATCACCCTTCCGGTATCCGCATACATATCATACAATGTCCGAACGGGCTCGCGATCATCCGAGAATCTCGTTACCACATGAGGGATCAGCATGATCACATCAGAGGTCTCACTCAGTATGGTCTCTATCAGGTGTTTATAATTGTCGACGATGATGCCGGGAGTGTCGGGCGACTCATAGTTCAGTATCATCGGAGAGATATTGATACCTGTCGTATGCCCCTCCCTGAAGCCATCCGGCAGCTTACATTCACGTTTATTCAGCGCAAAAGCCGGATCGGGCAGCAGATATACACGATCGGAGCATTTCGCCGGGAGTCCCTCTCTGAGTGCACGGTATGAGTCTGTTTCGCGGGCTATGATACAGCTGTACAACGACAGATCTTCAACCACTTCCGGGCGTTTCATCAATGCGGGTTCCACAGAACAGCCCACAAGAGCTGTCGGGACGTCGTGTTTTGCAAAAAACTGATTCGCTCCGCGCAGATTCACCAGTGCATCATCATAGCAATAATTATCTCCGCCCACAGACAAAGCCATGCGGTATCTGTCAAACGGAGCTGCATGCCTGTATGCATATCCCATCTGTGCATCGGCACGCCCCGTGAGCTTGCGTTGAGCATAGAACCGCGCCTTAAGGAGCAGACTGTCCTCATACCGTCTGACAGGGATCACGTCGCATATGCGGCCCAGATCAACATTCTCATCTTCAGCCGGATTATTGCTGATGACCGTCGGTCTGCCGCCCAGAATACCGGTCAGGCTCCGCACTATCGCCTCGCAGCCGTGATTTGCACTGCCTGCATGCATGTACATCAGATATTCTTTTGATACAGCCGATGAATCCGTCATTTACCTACCTTATGTTTATGATAGAGGGACATATACAGTCCCGGAGCCATTCTGAATAACCTGACTTTCAGACGATATCCATGATCCAGCGCCTTCATGGCCTGTCTGTTCTTATATTCTTTGATCTTGCCGCGCAGCACCCGAATGAATTCGGTGTATTTCTCTTCCTTCAGAACATCCTTATCAAGCAGAGCCATACGGGAGGCCGTGAGCATGACGGCTATAAGCATATTTGCCCTCAGATCCGCACCGTCTGCAAGAGATTCATCCGTATGTGCCAGTAGCAGTCGGACCTCATCCCAGCACTTAACCTGATCCATGGCGGAATCCGTAAACGCTCTCTCCATCGCTCCGTGCGGATTGCGGTAATAATCATAACCCCGGTAGAACATATGGACTATCGTATTGCACTTGCGTACATACTCCAGCAAAAAGACCATATCTTCGCCGATGGTCAGCTCCCGTCTGAATTTCTGATCTCCGATCAGCTCACGTTTAAACAGCTTACCCCAAACATGGGCATCACCGTGGAGGAGTCTTTTTTCCATGAACTCACGAGAAATCATGGACACATGCTCTTCTGTAACGGCAGGCGTATCACCGGATACAACGCCAGTGACGGACTCACCGCCGGAGTGAGAGCCCCCGTCAGCTTCCGTATCGGATACAGCCGTTCCGTCCGGATATCTGCTCACAAATCCGCAGCATGTCAGATCCGCTCCGGTCTGATTCATCAGCTCATACAGGCGCTTAAGTGTATCAGGCTCAAGCCAGTCATCTCCGTCCAGAAAGAATATGTAATCACCTGATGCATGAGAAAGCCCCATATTTCTCGAAGCGGAAACACCCTTATTCGATGTATGGATCACCTCCACTATACCCATATTGGAATCGGGACCCATATTCCATCTCGAAGCCCACTTATCGCAGAGTGCTCCGCTGCTGTCCGTAGAGCCTCCGTCGATCAATATGATCTGCAGTCTCTTATGTGTCTGGGACTGCAGTGAATTCATAAATCTGTCTATGTATTTTTCTTCGTTATAAACCGGTATGATAACGGTTATTATGGGAATGTTCATATATCAATACCTGGCATCATTCATGTTCATCAGGGTTCTGAGCAAAAAGATACGGAACTGTGTCGGCTTCTTCAGCAATGCATACAGCAGACGATTCTGCTTTGAGGAAAAGGTCACTTCCGTTCTTCGGACCGTATCTGCGATGTCCTTTTCCGTACTGACGGCTTTCACGCGCTCCTTATACTCTTCAGCGGGATTCCTGAGTTCGTTTTTCAGGACATACAGCATCATGACGACGATCTCCGCATCCAGTCTGCGGAGCATCAGCTCGTATCTGTCCGCGGAATCTCCGAATTTATCATCCAAAATCTTCCTGAATCCGTTGATCAGGCGCTTAAGGTTATCAAAGCACCCCGGATCGTAACGATGGATCATCGAACTGCCGACGAGCTCATAATGATAAAAGGCCTTGTGATCGAGCACACAGATACGCTGAGCATCAAACAATACCGGAACCATGATCAGCGAATCCTCGCCCATTTTAACTTTTTCATCTGCATATCGTACGTTATTTTTAATGAGAGAGATTTCGATAAGCTTCATGCATCTGGAAAAATGAATGGGACGCTTTTCATTACCGAGAAGATCCGGAACTATCTTTTCTTCAATATATGCTCTGTCATAATCTCCGGGAGCCAATGTCTGATATACATATTCGCTCGATTCCCTGTATGATGATCCGTTTCCGGACTTCAAACGGCGTTCGATCACATAATCACTGCATACGATCTCCCCGGCGGCCCCGGTCACGTGGGCTGCCATTTCTTCGATCATCCCGGGATCGATCCAGTCATCACCGTCGACAAACATGACATAATCGCCTGTCGCCGACTCTACTCCGGCCTTCCATGCGGATACCAGTCCGCCGTTTGCCTTGTGGACCACCTGTGCATTGTGGTGTTCACGGGCATATTCGTCGCAGATATCCCCGCTTCCGTCCACGGAACCGTCATCCACCATGATGATTTCCGTATCGGGGTAGGTCTGTGATGCGAGGGATTCCAGACATTTGGACAGGTGTTCTTTGAGATTGTATACAGGAACTATGACTGAAACCTTCACCGTATGCCCCCTATTTCGATCCGCGTCTGAAAAGCACTACGACCACAGTCTTGGCCAATAATCTCAGATCCAGCCCGATGCTCCAGTTGTCTATATATTCAAGATCAAGCTTAACCACTTCATCGAAATCCGTAATATCGCTGCGCCCGCTCACCTGCCACAGACCGGTCAGCCCGGGTGTCATCGACAGACGGCGACGGTAATAGGTATTGTATTTCTCAAATTCATCCTCTGTGGGGGGACGTGTACCGACCAGGGACATATCTCCCTTCAGCACATTCAGGAACTGAGGGAACTCGTCCAGACTGGTCTTGCGTAAGAATTTGCCCACGCGAGTGATCCTGGGGTCATCTTCCATCTTGAACATCAGTCCGTCGACCTCATTCTTATCCATCAGTTCATTCTTACGTGCCTCAGCATCCTGATACATCGAGCGGTACTTATATATCTTGAATCTGCGCCCGTTACGGCCGACTCTGGTCTGACTGAAGAATACCGGCCCCCGTGAATCTATCTTGATGGCCGGAGCTATAAAAATGGTCAATATCACCGTAAAAAGCGTACCTACCAAGCCCCCGACAATATCGGTGGCCCGCTTGAGAAGCAGCCTCTTATAGCTGTAATTCATATGTCCGCACGTAATGACTGTATATCCGCCGAAACGCTGGATATAACTTCGATTTCTGGCATATACATCAGCTTCGAGTTTTCGATGTACCACTATGCCCATTTCATCGAAATCCCTGATGATCTGCTCGAGATCCGACATGGGGCTGTGCGGTATAGTCAGGAACATCTCGTCTACTGCCATCTGTCTGACAACATCATTCAGATTGTCCCTGTTGGCCACGATCGGGATACCGCGTATCTCCTCCCCCTGCATATCCTCATCCAGACATACTGCGGCAACAATCTTTACATGTACTCCCAGTTTTTCACGCAAAGCCTCTATGGTGCGCGCGATATTTTCCGAATCGGCAATGACCAGCAGTCTGATCGCACTGGAATCCGAACGGTAGTATACATACAGCATACGTTTGAGAATGATCCGAACGATCCAGGTCAGCATCTGGTTTCCGAATATGAAGGAGATCATGACAGCTCGTGAGAAATACCCCGACCACTGCATGAAGTACATTAACATACCTACTACGAGAACCATGATTATGTTGTACTTCGCAACTGCCACGAACTCCTGCCACAGACCGCGGCGCATGAAGTTGGAGTTCCAATCGGCAAAGAAGTTATACATGGTGCAAAACAGCACAAATGCGATACATACAGCAAAATGGGAGTATTTATCGCCCATATCCCTGAAATTGCCGAATCTTATATATGTGGAAGATATGAATATTATCAGGATGCAGATCATATCTGCAAGCCATATTCCATATCTTTCTATTATCCTGTTTTTCTGACTCATTGGATCGTGTCCTTTACCCTAATAATCTTCCTTCGGGATCGATACGGAGCATCCTGTCAGTGTGAATATCCCGACAATGATTGTTGTTAAACCAGGGCTCCGGGGATATGACAATGCCATCCCGGTCTCTTCCCAGCCATGCTCCCCACCAGGAGAACGAGCTGTTCGCTATTATATGATGTCTGCAACAGCTCATCAGATACATATCCAGATAGCCGAAATACTCGGTATTACCCTTGATCGCCCGGATATTGATGTCCGGATGTGTGTTGCAGAAAAACTCCGCCCATGACGGATCATTGGTAAAAAGGTAAAAAACGGCATCGGGGTATTTTTCCAGCATATACTGCATAGCCGCATCATAATACTGATCGGTACAAATATCGGCAAAGATCTCTCCACCTTCAATGGTCATGTAATCACCGCGGCGGATATGTATGCTCACAGTCTGCGGGTGTGATGAGATCTCTTCCTCCAGGCTGTGCGTTTCCGGTGTGATCAGATCCTGTCTGAGTTTATACAGATCATATATCTCATCCTTCATGTCGAAGAAATACTTTTCTGTCTGAAAATACCCTCTCAGATAAGTATCATCCAATCCGAATACCTGCTCATCATAAGAATAATCCTCTTCCGTATACTGCTTCAGATTGCGACCGCGAAGTTTGCGCCTGATCCGGTCACGCCAAAGAGGAGAAGAATCTCTCATATCCGTGACCTCCTGTCTGCTGGCACGCGGATATGTTATCCCGAATACTGCCAGCTGGATGGGTCTGGCATTATCCAGCTCATAACTGGTCTCATCATCAAACTTGACTTCCCTCCCCAGTTTTTTCAATTTTAAATATAAAGCATACTGGAACATCTGATTTCCCAGTCCGCCACTCATCTGCAGTATGATCATTTATTCTCCTTAAGCCAGCTGCTCAGCATCAATACATACCATATCTGTGGTCTCCAAATCCCAAGCGAAATATAGTCATTCCATAGTTTCAGAACACTTTTCGAATCAAGGATATTTGTTTCATTTATTGAATCCGGATTTAATAATTCGCCGGCCCAATCTTTTAATCCGTCCTGTCGGAGCCATTCTGAAACCGGTACTCCGAAGCCATGTTTCGGACGATCCATCAGCGCCCTGTCTATATATTTATACAGTATGGATCTCAGTACCAGTTTTCCTTCTTTATCATTTCTGAGATATTCAAGCGGCAGAGTATGAGCGAACTCAACCACGTCACGGTCGAGCAAGGGAATCCTGGTCTCCAGGCTCACGGCCATAGCTGTTCTGTCTACCTTGCACAGAATATCATCCGGATGATACATCTTCATGTTCATCAACATGGCGGTGTGTATCACATCATCTCCGTAGAATCCGCAGTCTATAGTGTCATATATGCAGGTACGTCCTGTATTTCCGGGCTCGCGACCCTTCAGCGTCGCCTCTCCGAGCAGGCTGTTGAGTCCACGCCATGTCTCATATGTACGCCTGTACAGATCCACCGGATCCGAAGCGGCGAGCAAAGTGCCGTGCGCCCTGATCCTGTCTGCCCGTGAAGATCCGCCGGGTACGGCTTGCATCAGAGCACCTCCGGCATATCTTATCGGATACGGTATGTTCTTTATCCTATTATATATACGATATACTCCGCTGTAATCTCTGTATCCTGCGAAAAGCTCATCTCCGCCGTCACCGGAAAGAGCAACCGTCACATGCTGTTTCGTCAGTCTGCTCACCAGATAAGTAGGTATCTGTGATGAATCCGCAAAGGGTTCTCCGAACATACCGGCCAGTTTCGGGATCACATCAAGAGCATCCTTCTTCGTAGCATACAGAACTGTATGATCGGTACCGAGTACGGAAGCTATCTCCTTCGCCGCATCAGCTTCGTTGTACTCAGCCTCTTCGAAACCTATTGTAAATGTTCTGACAGGTTCGGTTGAGATCGACTGCATCAGAGCGACTATTGTAGATGAGTCTATTCCTGCCGAGAGAAACGCTCCAAGCGGCACATCAGATATCATCTGTTGTTTTATTGATTCCTTTAGCAGATCCTCCAGTCTGTCAGCAGCTTCCTGTTTAGATCCCGTAAAAGGATTCTCGGCTCCATGCCTTGCAATATCAATGATATCCCAATAAACCAAGTGTTTGTATTCCGGCTTTTTGTTTAATCCGCATTTAATTTCAAGGATGCTTCCGGGCTCAAGTTTATATATATCCCGGTATATAGTATGCGGTGCGGGAATATATCCGTATTTGAGGTAATCGGCTATGCAATCATAGTTGATCCGGCCCTCAAATCCATCAAAAGCACGCAGCGCCGGCAATTCCGAAGCGAACACAAAACATCCGGATACTTCTCCGTAATAAAGAGGTTTCTCTCCTATACGATCACGTACAAGCGTCAGGCTCTCTTCTTCTCTGTCGTATAAGGCGAAAGCAAACATGCCTTTGCACATCGAGACCGCATCCCGCAGTCCATAGAACTCGATAGCCTCCAGAAGCACCTCTGTATCGGAAGTTCCCCGCATTTTACCGGTATATCCGGCCTTTCGCATATCTTTAAAAATATAATTTGCATTATATATTTCGCCATTATAGCTGATCACATATCTGCCCGAATGACTTATCATCGGCTGGGATCCGGTCTCGGTCAGATCGATTATCGACAGTCTCCGGTGTCCCAGGACCAACCGCCTGTTATTTGGTTCGATCCATACACCGGAAGCATCCGGACCTCGATGGACTATCCCTGCCATCATTTTTTCTATATTCAGCTGTATTTTTTCCTCAAAATCAGAATTCGAGGAAAAAAAACCGACAATACCACACATATTTTTGTGTATTTCCCCCAACAACCCGGTTGTTATTGTGTATTATTTCTAGCGTTATGGATATTTTGCAAGCTGGCTTGCATTTTGTTGTCAGATTCTTTCAACGCCGTCATCACATGATTTTCGGCAAAAAAGCGCCATTTTTCCGGTAAAAAATATATCGTGTTTTACTCTTCTGCGTTTTTCGTCAATTATTCCATATAAGTATGATACCACTCCTGAAATTGGAAGAAAGACCAGCATATTTTGGAATAATTGGCACCGCTGACGGGGCCTCTGTCACCGTTTGCCAGGTAATCACGTACCACTTTATGTGTATATTCAGGATCAAAAAGACCCTGTTTAGCCAGAAAATCCCTGTTACTGTAGTCCATCAGCTGTGATTTAAGAGGACCGCGAAGCCATTTGTCCAGCGGCACTCCGAAGCCCTGTTTCGGTCTGTCCAACAGTTCTCTGGGGATGTAATCATAAGCGATATCCTTGAGAATATGTTTCTTATCTCCTCTGTGATACTTGTAGGAATGAGGGATCCTGAACGAATACTCCATCACATCCTTATCCAGGATCGGGCATCTGGACTCCAGCGAATACTTCATCGAGGCTCTGTCTACCTTGCACAGGATATCTCCCGGCAGATATGTATCCATATCGAGAAGCATTCGTCGTATCTGCCACTTAGGCACACCATAATCCGACTCGAACTCATAATCACAGGGAACCAGCTTTTTATTTGCCATCATTTCCACTGCACATCGCTTATATGTACCATTCACAAACTGAGTTTTTGACTCTGTATGACGATTTTGGGCGATCGCACGTACTTTTACAGGTAATCTGTCCTCTAATCCGAGCATTCTGCCGAGCCCTTTTCCGGCTATAACATGAACGAGTGCTCCCATCGGATCCAGGCGCTGAGCTATCTTTACGAGCTCATATACGTTATATCCGCAGAAGAATTCATCTCCGCCATCACCTGACAGTGCTACGGTTACCCTGGTTTTGGCCAGAGCACTCACCAGCATGGTCGGTATCTCGGATGAATCCGCAAAAGGCTCATCATAGTACTTCGGAATACTGCGAACCTGCTTAAGCATCTCGGCTTCATCTATATAGTATTCCGTATGATCCGTCCCCAGATGCTCGGCAACAGCCTTCGCATACGGAGCCTCATTCCATTTATCCTCATAAAAGCCTATGGAAAAGGTCTTAACGGGCTCAGGTGACAATTCCTGCGCTATAGCCGTGATCAACGAAGAATCATAACCGCCGCTCAAAAAGCTCCCAAGCGGTACATCGGAGATCATTCTCATCTCCACGGACTTACGAAGCAGTTCTTTAAGTCCGGCTTTTGCCTCATCATATCCTTTTACCGGTTCGGCGTTCATATTGTGATATCGCTCAATGATATCCCAGTAATCTTCTTTTTCAAGCTGACCGTCTCTGTATCTGAGCCACGAACCGGGCTCAAGTTTATATACATTCTCAAATATCGTGTCGGGGGCATTAATATACTGCTGAACCAGAAATCTGGGGAGTATATCCGATCTTACACGCTCATTGAATCCGGGAAACTCCATAATGGGTTTGAGTTCGGACCCGAAAATGAATTCCCCATCGATCGTCGCATAATACAGCGGTTTCTTGCCGATACGGTCACGGAAAAGAAGCAGGCTCTCAGTATTCCTGTCATATATGGCTATGGCAAACATTCCGTTGAAATGATCAACACAATGCGTTCCCCACCTTAGATACGCGGCTATGATCACCTCTGTATCGCAATTGGATACAAAAGGATAATCCGTCAGTTCTCTCTTCAGCTCGCGATAATTATATATTTCCCCGTTGAACACGACACTGATGCGTCTGTCGGGAGAATGCATGGGCTGATGCCCCGCCACTGACAGATCCAGGATCGAAAGTCTGCGCTGTGCCAGGCCGATATTGTAACCGCCCTTCATCACATAGATCTCCTGCCCGCTGTCATCGGGACCGCGATGATACATCGTATCGTTCATACGTGTGAGATCATCCAGATTTATATTCTTTTTACTGATGAATCCGCATATTCCACACATAAGATCTATTGCTCCGTATATAGCTGCATGAGATGCTTCATATACTCACTCATATTGAATCTCCGTGCCAACATCTCCCGTGCCGTCTCACACATCCGCAGGCGCTCGTCGCGATGGTCCTCAGACAGTGCCCTGTCCAGAGCTTCCTTCAGTGTTCCCGCATCTCCGGGTTTGACCAGCAAACCCGTCTCACCATTTTGAACCATCATGGGGATTCCGCCCGTATCGCTGGCTACTACCAGACATCCGGAGGCCATCGCCTCCAATATGGATACGGACTGTCCTTCAAAATAAGACGGAAGGGCGAAAACACTGCAATCGGAAAGCGCCCCGGTCTTATCCGCTCCGGACAGCCAGCCTGCATATTCCACATGTTCGCCGGCCGCTTCGGCTTCTTTCCTCAGATCTTCATCTTCCCATATGCCACCCAACACCAGCCTGATGTCGGAATACGTAGCGGAAAGGGCAGATACAGCACTTATCAGTTCCGATATACCCTTGTCTCTGCATATCCGCCCCAGAAACAGTATCCTGTGGTTATTTTCCGAATGACATGAATACTCATATCGATCCATATCTATCGCATTGGGCATGACATGTATATCCGGCTGAACTCTTTTCCCGTTACAGGATAATCCGGATATGATATCTCTGTATGCATCCGAGATCACTATGATCTCATCAGCCATATTTAGTACATCGATAACTTCCGTCTGTCGGGCCGTCCCTCCGGATGCAACCCACCCGGCCAGATCTCCTCCGTGCTGGTGGATAATGATCCTTTTTCGATGCTTAAATGCCTGTCTAATAAAAAAAGACTTTCGAAGAAAACTGTTATCGGATGCTACATGAACATGAACGATATCAGCCCATGAAAGCACTCGCACAAACTGAAAATACGCTCTGACAGCAACTAGAAACTTAAAGATTTTGGGGCCTTCCTTCATGGTCCCGATATACCGAAGGTCGGTCAGATCGTCCAAACCCGCTTCATAATAGGAATTTACCACGGCAGATATCCCACCGTGGACGCTGCGGTCAGGGCCAACCATCAAAATCTTTGGTTTTTTCCCGGGAATATCTGTCATATCATTCTCCGGTGGATGCCCCGGGAGCCGTGTCCGCACACGGATCCAGATAAAATGCCATAACACGGGCCGCCTGCTCATGCACGTCGAAACCGGCCTCTTCCATCTCGCGGGCATAACGCATTCTGTCGGCATCGCTTCTGCCTCCATCCGCCTGCTGTCCCGCAGAGTCTTTGCGTTCTTCATCCGCTGAGATCAGCTCACCGACCATTTTATTCAGCTTCCTGCTCCAGCTCTCCGGACCCTCGTTGATGGGATACATCTCGGCATTATCCAATATCATTACATCCGGTGTGATGGTGTCGGAAATCAGGCATTTACATCCGGATGCCTGTGCTTCCACAACCACACCGGGCAGCCCCTCATATATGGAAGGGAAAGCAAAAATATCCATCGCCGAGTAGTATTTCTCGATCTCCGACTGACTGCCGGCAAAAATAACACGATCATACACACCCAGCTCGCCGGCCAGATGCTCACACTCGTCTCTCAAAGCCCCCTCACCGCACAGCAGCAGTTTGATATTGCGGTCTTTTCTGCGCATTCCGGCAAAAGCCCTGATCAGAAAGCTCTGGTTTTTCTGCGGACTGAATCTGGCAACATTTCCGATCACTATATCGTCGGGAGCTATATTGTGACGATCACGCACTATCTCGCGGGCACTCGGATCAAAGGTAAATCTTGCCGTATCGATTGTATTGGGGATATAGGTATAGGGTGCTCCGCCGAATGTCTTATCACCGGCCAGATGGGAGCACGCAAAAAGGAAATCAGCCTTGGCGGGGAGCGATCTGCGAAGGACCCTGACCAAAACGCCCTTCAGTCCCCTGTCCACTCCCGCATTTCGCGTATGTGCCACCGTGACCATGGAAAGCTCCGGTTTGGCGGAAGCTTCACGATAGTGGACAGCTATAGGCAGATATATACTTGCGGTACTGGTCATATGTGCCTGTACCACGCTGAATGCGTGATGTTCTTTGAAGAAGGCATGCATCGCCTGTCGGTATGCGAAATAATTATATGCCCTGAATCTGGGCACGGCATATATCTGTCCGCCTAAAGACCTGATCTCATCATCAAAAAACTGCGGCTTACGATAAGAAGCCGGATCCTCACCATCTGAAACGGCACGGGCGTATTCGCGCGGATCCATATGGACCAGAAAATCAAACTGAACCTGCGACCTGTCCATATTCCGGTACAGATCCATGATGCGGCTCTCTGCACCGCCCAATCCTAATCCGCCTAAAACATGCAATACACGCACCATAGTTTAATTCTCCGCGGAGCTCAGTATATCACCGACTTTTACCTCTCCGTCATAATCATATCTGTTGATAAGGAGCGATCCGTCCACGGTCCTTACCACGAGTCTGCCGTCAAATATATCTGCGACCTCACCGGGAGCATATCCCGAGAAATCGATCATCTCATCAAAAGGCTGGGCACTCCATATCGTTATCTTCGCACCGTCTATATATGCGTAAGCCCCGGGGAAAGGAGCCGCCACACCTCTGATCAGATTGTATATATCACGTGTACGTCCGTGAAAATCCACGAGTCCGTCGGCTGCCGTACGCTTCGTATACCACGAATCGAAATCCCTGGATTCGGTATTGATATTCACCTGTCCCGATCTGTATGCTTCCAGCAGTCTTCTGATCAGTCTCTTGGAAACGATCATATTCTTGTACTGAGCGGTACGGATGTCGTCACACGGACCGATCTGGAAACTCTCGGTGGCAAATATATTGGGCGAGTCAGCTTTCTCATCATATCGGAAAAGATTCAGATTGAATCTCGTATCACCGAGGATGATGGACCAGTTCAATGGCGATCGTCCTCTGCCGAAAGGAAGATAACCCGCATTACCATGGAAACCGTATACTCCGAACTTAAACCTGTCCAGAACCGAAGCGGGCACGAGACGCTGCCATCCCATGGATATACCTATATCAAAAGTATTCGCTTCCATAAAGCTCTGAGTCTTCTCATCGGCGAGTCCGTAGCTGTCAGCCTCATGTACGGGTATCCCGTATTTATCAGTCAGGAAGCTTAAACCCTTATAACCCGATACCTGATTTTTCTTCGTGACCTCAGGTGATATGGTTATGACCAGATCCACCGGACATATCTCATTCTGTATAAATTCGATAATATTCTCGGATGTGTCTTTTACGCCGAAAACAACAACTCTGTAATGCATTCGTCACCCCTTGTCATTCTTCACTGTATGCATCCAAAACAGCTTAGAGATTCTCCTTATACCAGTCTATGGCAAGTGCTATACCGGCCGCAAAATCATATTCGGGATCATATCCGAGTTTTTCACGGGCCTTACTGATATCGGCATTCGAATCACGGATGTCTCCTTTTCTCGGAGGACCGAAGACAGGCTCTCTCTCTATCTCCAGAGCCTTGCTGAGATCGTAATATATATCCAGCAGGTACTCTCTGCCGCCGGCCCCTATATTGTATGCTTCTCCGGCCGCATCCGGTCCTGCCAGACATGCACGCAGATTTCCCTCAATGACATTATCGATGTAAGTGAAGTCTCTGGACTGTCTGCCGTCTCCGTTGATGGTCGGTGTTTCTCCGGCCATAAGCTGTCTTAAGAACTTCGGGATCACTGCGGCATACATACCGTCGGGATTCTGTCTGCGTCCGAACACATTGAAATATCGCAGTCCGTATGTATCCAGGCCGTACAGTTCGTGATACAGTCTGCCGTATTCCTCATCGGTTTTCTTGGTTAGGGCATACGGGCTGAGCACACGTCCTTCGTGGCCTTCCCTCTTGGGAAGCTCGGTAGAATCTCCGTATACCGAAGAACTCGATGCATACACGAACTTGCTCACGTCATTCTGTCTGGATGCTTCCATCATATTGATCGTACCGCGGATATTGATCTCCTCGTACAGAAGAGGCATCTCTATGGATCTGGGTACCGACCCCCATGCCGCCTGATTGAGGACATAATCCACACCTTCGGTCATCTTGAGGCATGTATCCAAATCTCTGATATCTCCTTCGGTAAAGGAGAAATTCTCACGTCCCATGATACCCGACAGATTCTCGATCCTTCCGGTGGAAAGATTATCCAGGCATCTGACCCTGTATCCCATATCGACCAGTGCTTCGCAGATGTTGGATCCGATGAATCCGGCACCTCCCGTTACGAGAAAGACCGAATCGGGATCGAATTTAAGTCCCTTATAACTCACTTTTACAGCCTCCAGTATAAGTATTCGCCGTCTGCATACTCAGTCCTGTCAAACATGCCCTTCAGGTCAGCCAGGACCTTGACCTTGTTAGCCTTATTAAACATAGCCGAGATCTTTGCGCGGTCATATGTTTTGAACGCTTCATGAGATACGGCAAATATAACGGCATCCATGTCATGGATCGAAGAAATATCGGCAAACTCTATACCATACAGCCTCTTTGCTTCATCGGCGTCGGCTTCGGGATCCACCACGATGGGGTCGATGCCGTATTCCTTCAGTTCATTATATATATCTATAACCTTTGTATTTCGTGTGTCGGGACAGTTCTCCTTAAACGTGAAGCCCATGATGACCACGCGGGCATCCTTGACGGCAAGCCCGGACTTGATCAGATTCTTGACCACACTCTCTGCTACGTATTTACCCATATCATCGTTGATGCGGCGCCCCGACAGGATGATCTGGCTGTGATATCCCAGCTGCTCAGCCTTATAAGTCAGATAATATGGATCCACGCCTATGCAGTGTCCGCCTACCAGACCGGGCATGAACTTCAGGAAGTTCCATTTCGTGCCTGCTGCCTCGAGCACCTCCTTGGTATCTATGCCCATCTTATGGAAAATGATCGAGAGCTCGTTCATAAAAGCGATATTGATATCACGCTGGCTGTTCTCTATAACCTTCGCTGCTTCGGCGACCTTGATGGACTGTGCTCTGTACACTCCCGCTTCAACTACCAGCTCATACACCTTTGCAATGGTATCGAGTGTCTCCGCATCCATACCGGACACGATCTTGGTGATGGTTTCCAGCCTGTGAACCTTATCACCGGGATTGATACGCTCGGGCGAATATCCTATCTTGAAATCCACTCCGCATTTAAGGCCGGATTCTTTCTCAATGATCGGAACACAGACATCCTCGGTAACTCCGGGATATACGGTCGACTCGAATACCACGACGGAGCCCGGAGTCAGATTCTGTCCGAGTATGCGGCTTGCCCCCTCTACAGGTGCCAGATCCGGTGTATGATCGTCATTTACCGGCGTGGGAACCGCCACGATCAGGAACTTTGCTTCCTTAAGCCTGGCGGGATCCGCCGTAAAGTCCACCCTGGTCTCTTTGATCGCGTCGTTACCGACCTCTCCGGTGGGATCGATGCCCTTTTTGTACAGATCGATCTTAGCTGCATTTAAGTCGAAGCCTATGACATCGATCTTTTTTGCAAAAGCTACCGCAATGGGCATACCCACATATCCCAGGCCCACCAGGGCAAGCTTCTCTTTCTTTTCAATTAACTGCTCATAAAGTCCCATATTATCTCTCCGTTTCTCTGTCACAATACGTTATATGATCTGCATAGCTTTGCATATCGCTGCATTGACCTTATTTACATCAAATCTATCTTCAACCATTTGACGCCCCTTACGGCCCATGGTTTCGATCACATCGGGATTCTCTACGAAATACTTCATCTTCTCATATATTGAATCCACATCCTTAACAGGAACCAAAAATCCGTTTTCTCCGTCGATCACGGTCTCTCTGCATCCGGGAGCATCCGTGGTGATCACCGCACGTCCGCAGGCCATCGCCTCCAGATTGGTCTTCGGTGTACCCTCTCTGTATGCCGGAAGGATATATACGCTTGCCTGCCCTATATACGGTCTGACATCTTCCTGTTCTCCGAAGTATTCGATCACACCATCACGGATATAAGGCTCCAGATCTTCGGGCTTAAGTGCCGATGGGTTAGTATCGTACGGGCCTACCAGCAGGCATCTGACATCCGGATATTCGGTTTTGATCCGTCTGCATGCCTCAAGATATTCATATATACCTTTTACGGCGATCAGTCTGCATATGCACAGAAAAGCAGGTGTTCCGGGCAGCGGCATCACCGTGAACTTCTCCGTATTCACACCGGATCCGTTGATCATTGCGATCTTCTGATCTTTTATTATTCCGTTTTCACGGAATATCCTCTCGTCATCCCTGTTCTGGAAAAACACAAGCGGACACTTTTTCATTCCACTACGGTACAGAGCGGTCATGACCACCCGTATCAGGCGGGACTTGATGTCATTATTGATAAATACGGCACCCATCCCGGCTATCAGCGGATAGCAATCGGTGATCCCCACCCTGCGTGCGGCCATAGAGCCGTAGATCACGGTTTTGGCCTGATAGGTAAATATCTTATCGGGTCTGATCCTTTTAAGCTTTTCCGTGATCGAATCCATGGTCTTCTTATCCTGCAGGGGATTTAAGCCGTTCCGTCGAACATCGATCTGCTCGTATGTGATACCCTTCTCGCGGAATGTATCGGCCCATTTGGATTCATCTTCATTTCCGAGTGCATATACGCTGTATCCTCTGCGTATAAACTCCAACATCATATCCATCCTGAACCAGAACAGCGATGGGGTATGACTGGACATGACCACTATTGTTTTATTACCGGTTACCGGTTCCACCTTCAACCACTCCTTCGCTTCTCGCTACCGAGAAGATCGTACCGATGAAACATCTGACATCAAACGGAAAGCTCAGCCTGCTTACATATTCTCCGTCCAGACGTGCCTTATCGGGGATCTCAAGCTCATCCCTTCCATTGATCTGTGCCCATCCGGTAAGTCCGGGCTTCACATCATTTGCTCCGTATTTATCACGTTCAGCGACCAGCACGTCCTGATTCCACAGTGCCGGCCTGGGGCCTATCACTGACATTTTGCCGATGAAGATGTCCCATATCTGAGGCAGTTCGTCAATGCTGTGGAGTCTCATAAATCTGCCCACACGCGTGATGTACTGCTCGGGATTATCCAACATATGCGTAGGAACTTCGTGCGGCGTACACATTTTCATCGACCTGAACTTGTGCAGCTTAAAATATGTCTTGTTCCTGCCTATCCTTTTCTGTGAGAAAATAACCGGGCCGGGATCATCTATCTTGATAGCGATCACAAATCCCAGAAACACCGGAGACAAAATGATCAGTCCCAATCCGGCCAGGATAATATCCAGCAAACGCTTAATACATCTCTCATAGAACCCCGGGGTATAGTCAGAATCGCCTATTGCTTCCAGGTGTCCGCACAACCCGTCTGCATTTACCGGGTCTTCACTGTTCTCAACGAACACAACCCTTTTACCTGTCATGGGATTATCACAGGGATTCATATATCAACTCCTGTACGTATAGGTAGGTACTATAGCCTTGACCAGAGGTCTGATATCCTGGTCTTCAACCTCACTCGATTCCCTCAGTTCCTTAAGTTTCTCAAAGAAAGTCTCCTCGTTGATCTCCAGCGGCTTGCCTATATGGATCATCGAGTTCGCGGTCTCCTGCATGCCCTCTTCGTCCATCAGCATCTCCTCGTAGAGTTTCTCCCCCGGCCGCAATCCGGTGAACTTGATCTGGATCTCGTCATAAGGTTTATATCCCGAGAGTCTTATCAGATTCTCGGCCAGCTCCAGGATCTTAACCGGCTCGCCCATATCGAGCACGAATATCTCCCCGCCGCGTGCATATGCACCTGCCTGAAGCACAAGCGATACAGCCTCGGGTATGGTCATGAAGTATCTGATGATATCGGGATGGGTCACAGTGACCGGCCCGCCCTCAGCTATCTGTTTACGGAAAAGCGGGATGACCGAACCGTTGGAACCCAGCACATTGCCGAAGCGTACAGCCACAAACTCCGTGTCATATTTGGTATTGAAAGTCTGTATGATCATCTCACAGATACGCTTGGAAGCTCCCATGATATTGGTGGGATTCACAGCCTTGTCCGTGCTGATCAGTACGAATCTGCGTGCTCCGCTCATAGCAGCCGCCTGAGCCACGTTGAACGTGCCGAATACGTTATTTTTGATCGCTTCTCCCGGGCTGTCCTCCATCAACGGTACGTGCTTATGTGCTGCCGCATGATAAACGATCGAAGGATGATACTTATCGAATATCCAGTTCATTCGGTTCGCGTTTCGTATGCTCGCTATGAGCACGACCAGATCGAGCTCCGGATGATTGAGCATCAGCTCCTGCTGGATCTCATATACGCTGTTTTCATATATGTCCACCATGACCAGACGGGCCGGCTTGTGGGTAGCTATCTGTCTGCACAATTCGGAGCCTATGGATCCGCCTGCTCCGGTGACAAGTACGACCTGATTCTGGACATAACCCAATATGGAATCAAGATCTATATCCACAGGGTCTCTTCCCAGCAGATCCTCGATCTCTATGTCACGAAGCTTGGAAACCGATACATCCCCGTTCACTATCTGGTACATGCCGGGAAGGGACTGTATCTTACACTCGGTTTCCTTGCATATCTCAAGTATTTCTCTCAGCTGACTCCTGGAAATGGAGGGAACCGCTACGATGATCTCGTCGATATCATATGTATCGGCGCACTCCAGTATCTTGTCACGACCTCCTACGACACGGATGCCCTGGATGTACTTTCCCCATTTTCCCTTGTCATCATCTATGATGCACTTGATCTTCATCGTGGAGAAATTGGAGTTGATGATCTCCTTGATGATCACATTTGCGGCCTCACCGGCACCGACCACCATTACGGCTATATCGTTCTTCCTGTTATTCTTCCTGTGCTTCAGATTACGCAGGAAACGATATGAAAATCGACTGACGAACAAAAACGCTATCAGCACGAATACATACAGGAAATAATAGCTTTTCGGAACAGCCTGACTGCCCACCCTGAAGAACTGAAGGCCGATCAGATTGACTACACCCGAGAGAAAACAGGATATCACTATGGACTGCAGCTCGGCCTCTCCGGCATAAGCCCACAGCGAGCTGTAGAGTCTGAATATATAGAACAGGAAAAGCGTGACCAGAACATTGATCGGAAGAAAACGCTCTATAGGTGTTCGGAACTGGTCCGGAATCACGCCGTAACTGAACTCAAACCTGATCAGGAGCGCCAGTGCCGAAGATGCAACAATGCTGATGATATCGTATATCACCAGCGCTGTCCGTCTGTATAATATCTTGAAATTAAAGGGTTTCATCAGCCTTTTGTCCGTATCTGTACAGGGCCATCGGAACTACAAGTAACAGCATGATCAATCCGAAAGGATTACATGGATGCGATATCCACTCCGTAAGCCCGCAAACTGCATAAGCAACAGACACTGCCAGTACTATGCCCGCAGAAGGATCTCTCCTTCTCAGATGTAAAAATACCATAAGTGCCTGAACACAGGTGCAAACGCACCAAACAGTAAACATTATCCCTATAATGATACCACCGTCAAAGGCTACCTGTAAATAATTGTTGTGGGCATGCATGGCTATCTCACCGTTCGGAAGAATAGCCCCCATTTCGTCATGTCCCTCGGGAGTCAGCTGCTCGAAATACGCCCTGAAGATCTCCATTCTGCCGTTTGATACGTCCTTGTCCCTCTCTTCTTCAAGCTTCCATACGGCAAAAACCCACTCTTCAGCCTCGGGGTCATAGATCCAGTAATCTTCATCCCACCACTCTTCAGGTGCTTCTTCGTCATCCATCGGCCATTCGCGCGGCGGAACGAACTCCTCCCCCGGCTTGGACACAGCCCTCATCTTCTCTCCGGTAAGCATGATGCCCGGTACGGAAGACTCCGCCGTAACAGTACGGTCCTCCGGTGATACATCGTTCAGTTCTCCGCTTGCGGGGGGAGCGATTTCAGCCCAATCTATGTATACATCCGTTCTCTTACCGTATATCGTATATCTGTCCAGGCGGATCCGGTCTTCGTCCATGCCGAACATTTTGTTGCAAAAAGCCTTCGTCAGACGACTGAAGGTAATATAGTCCTCACTTCCGAGGTTTGCACTCACCAGCACATCCTGCGGATACACTTCTATCTCCATGATCCTCGGCTCGCCGATGAGAGCGGGAAGTATTCTCTGTGCGGTAAATACCGGAGGAATAAATACCGCAGTTGAAACGATAACCAGTCCCGCCAGAGCGAGCATGGATCTGATACGCCCGAAGCGACCTTCCCTGAAAGAATAAGCGACCCACAGGACCAGGCCCATGGCCACAACCCCGATCATGGCCGTTCTGGACATTGTAAACAGCATATATACCGTCACTATTCCGACTATACACATCTCACCTATGCATTTTCTCCAGGCACGCTCACGGTTATACTTCGCAAACAGTTTGACCAGAGCCACACACATCACCATCGCTATATATTCCGCTGTAATGGTCACGGTATGGAAAACCATCGGATATCTGACATATACGACTGACGTATATGGTCTGTGCATCAGGCAGAAGATCACGCATCCCGCGAAATGCAACAGTATGCCGTTAAGTATATTGGTAAGCAGTTTCGCCCGATTCTCCCAGAATAAAAATCTGAAAGCATATACTCCGGCAATGACCGTCATCAGGATGGGCCAGTACTCGAGATGCCTCCTGATGATCATTCCCGTCGCGAGTGCTATGGATATGACTGTATACGGCCAGCTGACGATCTTTAACGGGTTACGCTTATCTCTGATGGCCGTCACCAGGCACCGGATGATATGAGCCGCCAGAATGAGCAGGACCGGCATGAGCCTGCATGTCCACATCATGGCCTCTACATGGTATTCATCTACCATATCCGGCAGGTTATGCACATAATACAGCCTCGCAGCGACTATTCCGCCGATCAGCATCACCGCATTATACCAGTTGATCAGCTCGGCAAACGTGAATGTCACTATAACACCAAGTCCCAGAAAGAATGCCATTTTTCTCCATGCTATATCATGGAATATCTCATACAGGGAATTCATATACTCAACACAGGCCCACATCGCCAGAGCGATGCACAGAGACTGAAGTATATCTCTCACCGCGTCTGCTGCAACTGCAGGTGCTGTGCTCTTGAGCTGTCCGCTCATACTGCCGGATACGCCGGCATCAGGATCTGTCCCATACTCGCGATTGACCGCATACAGAAGCAGTCCGGCGATGATCAGCACGCCGAGTATCATGACCACTATATCCGATATATATATGCTGAAAAAATGCAGCGGTCCTATGTATATGATCGCTACTGCGGCAGCAGCTACGATCAGCGGATTACAGATGATCCTGAGGATCCACTGGATCGTGCACAGGTTATTCAGAGGTGCGCATTTCTCCTTGAGTTTGTTAAGCACAAACGTCATAAGTACGGCAAAAGCCGCCACAACAGCTATCCAAATGAGCGAATGAATCTTCCTCAAAGGCTGGGTATAGGTATAACGTGTCATCACATTATAGGCTTCCTTATTCTCGGCACCGTATTGCATCAGACCGTTATTGGTTGCACCGGAGTTACCGGTCATCTCAAACAGAACTTCAAAATCTGTCGTGATCCCTTCCAGCGTATAGAAATAACCTTCTCCCACTTCGGTATCCAGGTTGATGTAGACATCTGCATATCCGCCTCCGCTGCCGGCAGTATATGTCCTGTCATCCACGCGCTTCAGATCACCGGTGGAAACCGTGACCTCTCTGAGCAGCTGGGCATTAGCCTGCTTAAACACTCTCATGGTCAGCTGATCGTCATAATAGTCACCCTGTATATAGACACCTATCGATGAGATATGATCATACTCTGCCGTAAACTGCTGCAGAACACTCATCTCTCCTCCTACCGTAACAGCGCCGGCCGCATGCTCTTTGCCCGCGGTAGTTATATCCTCATGGAATAATCTGAGCGGGAATATGCTGACGATAATCAACGCCGCTATGAAGTATATGGCATATTTGATCGCCTGTGCGCGTGTTATGATCTTTCTCATGATAATGTAATCACCTCTCTGTGCTCTGTGTCGTAATTCCGTATATCAGATACGGCAGAATAAACCACCAGAATACCGTATATCTCGGCAGAAAAGTAGGACCAAGCAAAAGTGTGGCCCATATGCTCACCGGCAGCAGATATGCGATCGTATGCACGTGATCACGCCTGTATATAAATACAGCCATACCGAATGCATAAACCCAGAACATCGCACCCATGGAAAAGAAACGTGCGATGACAGGTATCCTCTGTATATCATCATCCAGTGACAGCCACCTGTAGAATCTGTCTATGACAGGGATCAGGCTGTGCCTGACTCCCGGATACTCCACCTCATATCCGAAGTAAGAGCTCTCCGTGTAAGTATATGTAAATGTCTGATGGCCTTCATATACGTTAACTATTGCATAAGGATAATAATATCCGTAACTCGTATCCAGCCATGCATTTATATAGCTGATCGGGTGTTTTTTGAACAGATCGATCCACAGTCTCCTGTATCTGCCCGAATCCTGCTCATATGCGGCATTATCGAATCCGATCTTCACCGGATCGGAGAGCTCCGGTGTATAGTGCGTAAGCGTCGTCTCCGGAAGGATCTCATACAGAGTCTCAAGCTCTTCCGGACTCATCTCATCCGAGTATACGCTCCAGGTTCTGGCAAGCTGCTGTATAGGCACTGTCAGTATCTCCTGATGCTCCGAATCATCCGCTCCGAACGCAAATGCAAGTGCCGAGCTGATGATCAGATATACAAGCAGAAGTCCCGCCATGCATACTGCGGGAGTGATACGTCGAAGTACAGATCCGACGGTGACCGCGGCGAGATACGAACCTGCTGCACAGGCATATATGATGTAGGCATATACCGCATTATGACGCATCAGCATCATAACGAGAAGTGAGATGGCCAGACATATCAGGTCGGTATAAGGTATGCGACGCACAGACAGCACCCGCACCGTCAGAACCACCGATGCCAGCACCGCTGCCGCACAGAGCGTGTCCTTGACCGAGCACAGCGCGAACATGACCACCGTGGGAAAAAGTCCGTACCACACCAAAGCGAAAATTCTGTATCCCCGGTGTCCGATCCGGGAGATCACCCACGCAAAAACAAACGAGAGCGCTATCATCTGGGCAAGTATAAATGCCGCTATCCCCACATTCGCATCACCGAAGA
The DNA here is from genome assembly GCA_946620235.1 of uncultured Lachnospiraceae bacterium. Lineage (GTDB taxonomy): Bacteria > Bacillota > Clostridia > Lachnospirales > Lachnospiraceae > XBB2008. The sequence goes on from CAMONC010000002.1 coordinate 40,883, forward strand.
ATACCTCTCCGGCCCGGACGCTCCCCCCCAGCAGGAGGGTATGCATGAGCGGATGATGCGTAGTGAACTGCCTGGTGGCTACAGCTGTATATTCATCTACCGCATCATATACGAAAAAACCGGGATACTCAGCGAGAAACACCGGCAGCCAGCATACAAATATGATCAGCCAGTCACGTATCAATCCGGCACGGGACAGAGTGATACTCCCCGCCGGAGACATCTCATCAATAATCGTATCGGAAGTATGTGTGAGAAAAGCATACACGACGATCAGGGCGATCGCAAAAGATATGATCCCGGTCAGCCACAAAACCGTATCATTAACGGTAAGTGCACCATAGCGCGCAGCTCCTGCCCCGATAAACATGGCAAAAGCAAACGCCACGGCATATATGATCGAAATTACGGCTGCACGTTTATTCGGCTTGATCACTGCTGGTATCGGCTTCACGCCCTACGACCTCCCTGACTACATACTGGGGAGTCTCATTCACGGACATATAAGTGCGTCCCACGTATTCGCCCACCAGCCCGAGCATGACCATGAGCATGCCGCCTATGAACAGCACCACGCAGATCAGGGTCGGAAAACCCATAGGCGCACCGGAATTCTGAATCTTACGGGCTATGGTATAGATCATATATATCACACCCAGAAATGCACTGAATAAGCCGATCATAGTGGATATGCGCAGCGGCTTCACGGAAAAAGCTGTAAATCCGTTCATCCACAACCCCAGGAGTTTGGAAAAAGTGTATCCGGAACTGCCCGAAGTACGCTGTCTGTGATCGACATCAACATTCCGGATCCTGTTCGTGGATCTGAGTACCAGCCCCATCACATAAGGATATGAATTCCTGTATCGGAGCATCTCATCTATCACGAACCGACGTGCGGCATAGTAACTGGACAGATACAGATCCTTCGGCTTGCCGAGCATCACGCGTGTCATGAAATCATTAAGCCGGCTTCCGAGATTTCTGAATCCCGAATGCTGCTTATGATCATATCTCGCATATACAACATCCGCTCCGTCCTCTATAGCGTCCAAAAGCCGTCCTACCTGATTGGCAGGTGTCTGTCCGTCATCATCCAGACTGACAACTATATCTCCGCGGGTCCTCTCATATCCGGCCATGAGCGCGGCATGCTGTCCGAAGTTTTTGGCCAGATTGATCCCCGTGATCCTCTCATCGCCTTCCGCAAGCTCTCTGATCACCTCAAAGGTATCATCGGGTGATGAATCATTCACCAGTACTATCTCATAGTCATAATCCTTCATTCCCGACATGGTGGTATGTATCTCATCTACCACTCCGGTGATCGTATGTGCGGATCTGTAACATGGTATAACGAAACTGATCAGTTTCATAACTCTATCTCCATATACATCAGGTCCCGATGTTCAATAAAATCCTTCTCGATCCGGACAGGCTTAAATCCCGCCTGCTCATAGCTCCTGACGGCGGGAGTATTATCCGTCAGAACACGCAGATAAAATGTCCTGATCCCCATATCACGTGCATATGCCACGGCCCAGTTCACGATATCGTTGCCGTATCCGTGCCCCAGCGCATCATCCTCTCCTATGAAAATGCCGTACTCAGCTGTACGCTCGTCCATATCGATATCACGGATATATACGCTGCCTATGGGCCGCTCATCTCCGTCAGCATGTTCCAATATGATGAACTGTCTGACCAGACCGGCCTCGACCTTTTCATGCATCCAGTGCACATGATCCTCATGTGTGATAGGCTCACGGACGAGAAAATTGTTCATGATCCTGGATTTATTGCGCCACATAACGATCAGATCCGTATCATCCATAGTGATCGGTCTGACCGAAAGCTTGTCATCTACTCTGTATTCCATAGATTGAATTATACCATTATTATGCATTATTGACACCATTTTACGAATTTAGCGCACGGAATGGATGGATTTATGTTAACTTTATGTTTCTTCTGCCGATATATATTACAGAAGCGATGACACAGACCGAAGGATCGGTCAACCAAACTTATCAACACCGTTAACGTTAATAAGTAAAGAGCCAAGGATGGCCGGGAGGTAGCATTGCAGTATACGGGAATGACACGCTCAGAAAAGTAACAGGAGTAGTCGAAACCGACAGAATGGCGCGCGATTCCGGAGGCGGAGGAGCAGCATACTACCAGCAGAACAGAAAAAAGAAAGGAGACGGTTTCGCAGGGATCTTCGAAAATGAGCGAAGGAAAAACGAAGAGCCCAGAGACATAGCCATAAAAAGCACCGGTTACGGAGCAAACGGCATGCCTCAGTCGATCTACATCAGGATGAAAGATTATACTTATCAAGGCTGAAAACGACGGAAGCAGATGCTCCGTCGTTTTTACTTCATCGTTTTTACTTCAGCGGGTTCACTTCATACACTCCGTATGTACCCGCGATATCATCAATGCGGTCAATACTCACCGCTGTCTCTCTGTCGGCATAATAGTCGCTGACCCAATCCATATCATATTCATCGGAACAGATGATAAACACATTGCCGTTATTAAGTACCGCATCCGCCACACCGCTTACACCGTAACGAGCGAGTTTCTCTCTGTAAAGCGGACTGTTCGCTATCCATCCGCCCAACAGATCCCTGTTCTTAATGGTATTATCCGTATCTTCGAACATTTTCTCATTAAAGGATTCACCATCTATTATCGTACTGTATACGTCTTCGAAATAGAATGAATCGGGATGAGCCGAACAATACTCCGCTATAGCCCGGTCGAGTCTGTTGATCTGCTCCTGTGCCTCCACATGAGCCCTGACACGGCGTACACTTACAGGCAGCATGACGAGTCCGCCGGCCATGAGAACTATGATGGTGATCAGACGCAGATACCGCCCCTCTTTAAGCCGGCCGTTAAACTCCGTGATGATCATCGCAAAGAGAATGATACTCTCGATGATATAAAGCGAATGCACTATCCTGTCGGGTTCTCTCCGACCGCATACGATATATATCCATGATACGCTGCGCATCATGATCAGTCCGCCCACTCTGACGATCAGTATCATCGCTTTATGTTTCGGTGTCCTGTCCTTATCGGAACTGACTGCTATGATCAGCATCGCATACAGGAACAGCGTAAGCAGTTCATAGACACCGTCCTTGAAATGTGTGAGCCTGTACACATACTCCCTTATACCGCCCGGCAACCTCGATATGAAGGTTTCACCTCTGAGAGATGCGGCATAAGCGGCCACCTGCCCCAGCACGGCACCGTCTATCCGCTCATCGAGTGCATAATCATAGTTCTGAAGCAATGCCACATCAGCAGCGGTTAAGTCTATCGAATCATAGAACTCCATATGTTCTTCATAATTCGGAATAAACTGATAATCATAGAGTTCGGTCCTGTTGTCGAACTCCATCAGGAAGACCTTCCACTCCCCCGATGAGTATGAGAAAGCGTTGATCGCAAATGATACGATCATCCCGACAGCAATGATCAGAACGGTACCCACATATCCTGCAGCGACATCTCTGTCAAAAGGATGTTTCTCACGGCTCCATCTGGCTATACCCGTGACAGCGATATAAGGCAGCATGAGCAGAAGCATCTCTGTTCTGATCTGAAATGCGAGGATCACAAGTAACGCCGGCAGTATAGCACTTAATATAAATTTCCCGCCGGACCGGCCTGTCGGTATCGTATAGAAATATAATGCCGCCGTTGCAGCCAGGATAGCTACGGTGATGGTGTACTGTGCCATCACGATATGCGGCAGCAGTACTCCCAGAACGAAAAGAAATACTATGACAGTAACATGTAGCTTGGAAGATAATTTCGGAGATATGCGCACAATACGATAAGCCATAAGCAGGATGCACATATAATGACATCCGCACAAAAACAGGCCATACCATGGCAGATGCGGTGAAAGCCGATACAGACATGCTATAGATAAGCCGATGGGGCTGAGCATCTGTATATTGAGTCCGTTCGGAGTACCGGTATATGCACCGGATAATATGTCCTTCATCAGGACATCATCATTGAACTCGTAATAATGGTCAAAAGCAACACTGATCACCGCGATCAGTATCACAGTGACAATGACAGCGATGGATATGTCGCCGATGCGGCTGCGTCTGTCAGTGTGATTCATAGAATGCCGATACCTGATCACAGATATAGGTCACCTCATCTGCGGTCAGTCTGTAGTACATCGGAAGCCTCAGAAGTCTCTCACTCTCCGCGGTCGTGTATCTGTCCTCTCCGTGGAAACGGCCGTATTTATGTCCGGCAGGGGCGGTATGCAGCGGTATATAATGGAATACAGACAGGATACCTTGCTCCTTGAGATAATCTATGAGTGCTGTTCTCTCAGTGATATCTTTCGTCTTAATATAGAACATGTGAGCATTATGAACACAGTCTTCGGGGATGAAGGGCAGACTGATACGTCCTGCCTCGGCAAGCGGAGTCAGGAGTTCCCGGTACTGATCCCATCTGGCGCGCCTGGAGTCATTGATCTCATCGGCCATCTCAAGCTGTGCATACAGGTAAGCTGCGTTCATATCGCTCGGCAGATAAGATGATCCGTAATCCTGCCATCTGTACTTATCTATCTGGCCCCTGTAGTATTTACTGCGGTCGGTACCTTTTTCCCTGAAAATCTCCGCACGCTCTATATATCGCTCATCCTGTATGAGCAGCGCACCGCCCTCACCCATACTGTAATTCTTCGTCTCATGGAAGCTGTAGCAGCCGAAATCTCCGATAGTTCCGAGAGCACGTCCCTTGTAGGTAGACATGATACCCTGAGCCGCATCCTCCACGACAGCCAGACCGTGACGGCGGGCTATATCCATAATGGTATCCATCTCACATCCCACACCGGCATAGTGCACGGGCACAATAGCCCTCGTCCTGTCGGTGATGGCATCCTCTATCAGATTCTCATCGATGTTCATCGTATCGGGGCGGATATCCACGAACACAGCGGTCGCTCCGCGCAGTACAAATGCATCGGCTGTCGATACGAAAGTATAGGAAGGCAGAATGACTTCATCACCCTCCTTTATGTCCAGCAGAAGTGCGGCGAGCTCGGTCGCATGCGTACATGAAGTTGTAAGCAGTGCTTTGGCGGTGCCGGTACGCTGCTCTATCCACTCCGAGCACTTATGTGTAAAAGGTCCGTCGCCGCAGATCTTCTGATTATCCACAGCCTCTTTGATATATTCGATTTCCTTGCCCGTAAAAGGCGGTACGTTAAAATTGATCATAAGCAGATTATAACACCTCCATCAAGCGGTATGTTTATTTACTCTTCTTCCTTATAATCCCGGCCACTCCGGACCGGATCCACTCATATGCACATCCTACGATCAGAACTGTCAGTGCTCCTGCGATCGTCACAGGTGCAAAAAGTATGCTCCCCCTCACCTGATCCGCAAAGAACCAGCCGGGCCAGAGTCCCCTGATGAGCGGATGCTCATGTACCAGGTAAGCTCCGAGCAGAAGCGGTGATATGAACAGCACTGTACGCGAGAACAGCCCGTCTTCGATCGTGATATGCCTGAAAATACAGAACAGCGATATGCTGGCAAACATCGTCAGGAAATAATTGCAGGTATAGGGCATCTCCGAATACCTGACCAGACCTTCCACGCCGCCTGCCGCAATCCTGCCAGTGATGAAACTCATCGCAAACATGCCTGCACAGCTGAGTATATATGTGATTACCGGAACAGCCTTCTTATCCAGGAATTCCGCCCCGTAGAGCTTTATATATCTGGCTATCAGGAACATGGTGACCATCCACAGCGGATCATATCCGAATCTGTCGGTCGGAAGAACCACCGGAAGTATGGTCTTTTCTATGGATTCAAAGAAAACCATGCACAGGATCAGCCACCTGAGGTTCGTCCTGCTCATTTTCTCAGCTCCCGCAGACAGAAGCGGCGAAAGCGCATAGAGGATGATGTACGAACTCATGAACCACCAGCACTCCGAACCTATAGGGAAGCACCAGTTCAGGATGTCATATCTGTCGATATCCGACACACTCACCGCTCCGGTAAGGACTGCGATAAGCGGGATCGTCAGCGAGTAGAACAGACACTGCAGTATCAGTTCCGCGATCCTGGACGCCCTCCATTTCTCGGGCTTCAGAAAATAACCGGACAGCATGATAAAGCAGCTCATTCCCGGGAGACAGACCGCCTCGAGTGCCCACGCTGTAGCATTGGGTGCGGTCATAGCCGCGGCACCCTCATGCCAGGAAGTCAGCATGCCTCCGTGGCTCATATAATGCAGTACCGTGATCATCACCATCGACACGATACGCAGCAATTCGTAATTAGTTTCCCTTTTACTCTTCATAACTATAAATATATACCGAGCAGAGGTCGTTTGTATACGTCTGAACGTATCCCTCGTCACGGATATAGGCAGTCAGATCGGAAAGCTTACGGTCGGATGCAAACTTCTCGCGGTCGATCCCGTAGTAATCTATCACATCATCGTCTCCGTCCATCCAGGCCGCTGTTTCAAGCGATACTATGATGATCGGATGGTGCACATATTTCAGATCACGCTCCCATTCATAATAGTTGTAGCTGCGCAGATCAGGCCAGAAAGTGGACAGAGCAGGCGGCATATCAAGCAGATATCCGAGACCCGGAAGCTCATCATATGCAAGTAGCGTATCGCCTTCCGAACGGACCCCATCCATATAATCCATAAGTCCCTGAAGCGACTCTGCATTCGCCGATGTCGTATGCATATGATCGACTATCCTGTGACCGGTTATGACTGCATCTCTGGGTTCTCCCCAGACTCCGTCGCCAAATTCAAACTCGGCATGAAAGCCCAGGCTCTGGATCAATGTGCAGACCATAAGAACCGAAAGAAGTGCTGTAGCAGCCGCTTCGAAAGCCCGTACAACGCTGCCCACCGCAAGGGTTTTGCCGGTTCCGGTCTGGGCTCCTTCATCCGAGGTCACACCGGCCTCCGCGCCGTGCAGACTCCTGATCCCCCTGTATATCAGCCACCCTGTGTACGGTGCGACGATAAACAGATTGTTCATGATCGGATAGAGCCCGTTGTTGGAGCCGATACAGGTCACATACATGACTATAAGCACTATTACCGAAAGCACATCTACCGTCGTGACAGCCATCACGAGTGCGGCGATCGTCACCATGCACAGAAGGACGACCGTCAGGAAGTATACACTTCCGTATTCATAATACCTGAAGAAAAACATCCCCTGGCCGTAACAGATGCGGAGGATCACACCGAAGACGCTGACCATAACGACTCCCCGTACGGTCAACCGTATCTTTGCTCCGGTACTGTCTCCCCGGTGTGCAAGACGCTCAGTCAGGATATATACGACGGCGCATATCACGAGTCCGCCCAGCCACATCAGTATCCACCTGCCGGCATACAGGTAATCCTCAAACATACCGCCTATCATCGATACAGGCTTATAATCCACGGCTGTATCGGTCATAGCAAACATATTTCGTATCATGTCGATATAGGCCGCCGGAGAATACCTGATTGCCACCCATATCCACATGCACAGCACTCCTGCGAGGAATCCGGCTATGCACATGACCGTAGACATGGCGACTGAAGCAGGTTTTCGCCGGTTACGTACACCGTCATACCACACTGCGAGTATCAGGGCACACTCCGTCACGTTAGGCAGTCTGACGAACACATTTACACCCAGAATGATCCCTGCCGCTATCAGCCACCTGTCATCCTCTCTCAACAGCCCCGTATATACAAAGAGTGCCGCAAGCGTGAAGAACAGATAAGTCAGATAATTGTAGAGCAGGACCGACGGGCATGAACACAGCCCCAGTGCCAGCAGTTCCGATACAAACAGGATATGTACGTTTATGTACGAACGCAGAAAGAGATACGCCGATACGGCTATCAGACCGACTATCAGAGATGTGTATATGTTCATCCCGAGAAAGCACGATGCACCGGGCAGGCACATCAGCAGATGTCCCACTGCATTTGCCAGAAATGTCGCAATGATCCACGTCCCGGACATGTCATTGAAGAATCTGAAATTAGCCAGAGAATACGTCGGATCGACGGGACTGACCCCCTGATCCGCACCTATGATCGGATAGATTAAGAGAATGATGATGTAGAGGATCTCGGGAAAAAGCCGAAAACCTTTTGTCAGGGTATCTCCCTTATGCTTCATGCTCATCCGAATTCTCAGAGTTATCCATGGTCCCGGAAGTCTCCGGCGTGTCAGCCTGGACATCGGGTTTCCTGTGCCTGAAAACGATCAGTTTGCTCAAAACATAGTTGCTCACGATCACCACGAACTGCGCGATCAGCTTAACGACCAGACTGCCGAGCTCCGAGTTGAATCCGAGCTTGTCGCAGCCCGCCCAGATGATCACATCCTCAAGCAGCAGGGTGAAGAGTCTGGCCAGTATGAAAGATATGAATTCCTTTCCGAATGCCTTCGCCGAACCGGCTCTGCTCCTGAATACAAAAAGCTTATTTGTGAAAAACGTGAATATGACGAGGATGATCCAGTCTATGGTATTCGCCGGAACCTCACTCATTCCGAGCCTGCTGGTAAACACCCAGAACAGGAGCACACTCAGCACGAAAGCCACGCCACCCCAGAACAGATAGCTTATGGCCTCACGATGCTTCTTATATATTTCCCATATCTTCTTCATGTCTTTTACCTTTCGATGCTTACATGCCCTTCCTCGACTCTGTATACCATATCACACTTCTCTATGGTCTGCAGACGGTGGGCTATGATAATGAGTGTCTTGCGCCCGTGCAGTCTGTTGATGGATTCCATGATCGCAGTCTCGGTCTCGTTGTCGAGAGCGGAAGTCGCTTCATCGAGCACCAGCACCTCGGGATCCTCGAACAGCGCTCTCGCTATGCCTATACGCTGACGCTGGCCGCCCGACAGTCTGATACCGCGTTCGCCTATGCCCGTATCGAGGCCTTCGGGAAGGCTGCGCACATATTCGTCCAGCTGGGCTTCCTTCAGGGCTGCCCACACTTTCTCATCATCTATCTCATCATCGGGGATTCCGAACGCCACATTCTTGCGGATGCTCGTATCCAGCATGAAAATGGTCTGCGGTATGTATCCGATGTTCTTGAGCCATTCACGATAATGCTCACGTACGTTCACTCCATCGGCCAGGATCTGCCCCGATTCGGTATCGAGCAGGCCGAGCATGATATTCACGATGGTGGTCTTGCCTGCGCCGGAGGTTCCGACTATGCCGACAGACTTACCCACGGGGATCGTCATATCCGCATGATCGAATACATACATGTCACTGTCCGGATAATGATATACGATATCCTTCAGCTCTATGGATGTACGGACCGGAAGTTTCTCTACATTTTCCACCCGGACATAGGTCTCCGCATCATAATCCACATTCTCGTCATGGATCTCGGTCTGCAGATCGTCGGTTACCCCCATGAAGAAAGGATCAAAATACGATATCGCGGTCTGGTAGTTGTTGATGCGGTTCGCGCTGGGCAGAAGTCTCATCGCTGCCACACCGAAGGCGGCGATCTGGCTCAGCATCGTGGTAACAGGTGCTCCGGATATCAGCTGTATCATCATATATGATACAAGGCCGGCCACACATACGGTCTCTATCAGCAGACGCGGAGTCGCGTTATAGAGGTTGTACTTCTGTACTGCATTCACATATCCCTCTCCGCACTTTGCATATTCGTTGATAAAGTACGGTTCACGGTTCGCGATCTTGATCTCCTTGATACCGGTCACTGACTGGTCTATCCATTTGAACAGCCCGCTGTAGTAGTCCTGATTATCCTCGCCCGCCTTACGCATGATGGGCTTGAGGATGTACTTGACAGCCACGAGTACCAGAACGAGCAGTGCCGTGATGGACACGACCATGCCGGCATCCATGTACAGCAGCACGATAACAAGACATGCAAAAACGATATACTCGCTGAACAGCTGCAGGACGCTTAAGATCAAACCGTACATATTGTTCACATCCGATGTGATGCTGCGCTGGATGACCGCGGTATCGGCACCCAGATAATACTCATACGGTCTCTGCATGAAGTTGATCATCATACGACGTGAAGTAGCGAACTGGTTGGTGTATACGAATCTGAGCTCGACCTTGGTCAGGAAAAAGAGAAAGACATTCTTGATCACGAAAGCAAATATCAGACCTATCATCGCGGTGATCGCGAACTGAAACGTGCTCGTCATATGGAAGCCCTCGTATATGGCGTGCATGTACTTATTGGTCTGTGTGGTCGTCGGATCGATGATGACCTGAAGCACGGGTATGGCCATGGCCACTCCCACACTTTCGAGCACACCCCCGATCAGCATCATTATCATTATTCCGCCCATCTGGGCCTTCTGCTTCCCGTCGAGGAGCAGGTTCATCTTTTTCAGGATCTTGATCATGTATTTCCTATCTCTGCACAATCCGTCATTTCAGTTCGAAACTGTCTCTGACTATTGCGGCGGCCTCCTCAAGTTTTTGTTCGGACGGCCCGTCCATTATATAGTATCCTCTCTTCAGAAGCGATTCTTCGTCATTGATGCTGCCCAGATAATCCAGCAGCCTCATATTGCACTCCCAGTCGCGAAGTCTCACACCGTCGGGCAGTCTGCTCTCTATGGTTGCCCTGTCGGGAATACCGTGCACGAAGCAGTGTTCCATATCAAAGTATCTGAGCATCATCCGTTTCATATTCAGCGGCTGGAAACAATGCGCCCCGCCGCTCATATATCTCAGATACTGCTCCGACATATCCACTCCCGTTGCCATGGGGATCAGCTCGTCATATACGTGTCTTCCCGCCGGAGATGCGGATACTTCTATGGCATTTACGGTCCTGCCGAGTATGCACACATCCGCATGCAGCATGCAGTCCTTAAGACCCAGAACCTCACACAGACGTCCCATATAGCTGCGTATGAGCGATTCAACACGGTCATCCTCACCGGGCATGACTACCATGTACGATACAGCCTGTCTGGCAGGCGGCGGTGTCAGAGTTTTACGTCTGATCAAGATGACCTCATAATTACAGCCCTCCACGAATCCGTCCACTGCATACTCCGTGCCGGGCAGGGCTTCTTCAATAATATAATCATCCGAGGGATCGTCTTCGAGCGAAGCCTTTCTCTGGTGCTCCTCCATTGCCAGCTTGACATTTCTGGCAAACTCGGCAGCATTCGATGCCGAAGTACCCTTATGCTCATCGGTCGGGCGCGACCCCCATATATCCGCCTGCAAAGCTCCGAAACTGTCGGCATCGCTCAGGTAATGAACGGATCTGCCATGAGATCCGAATCTGGGTTTAAATACCGCAGGATATTCCACAACCGAAGGATCGACCACTGCGGAGGCGTTGACCAGATAGCAGTGACCTTCCCTGAGTTTGCGATTACGGAGTTTATTATGAAATTCGTATTTATCAGAGCAGACCGCAGCGCACGCTCTGCTGATACCGGGCAGTCCGAACGCATCATTGACTGCCCCGATACTTGTCAGATGCCTCCCTATGGGGGTAGTCATCACGAAGTCAATATGCTCTCCCCTGAGGGCTTCTATGACCTCGTCCTCATGCGAGATATTTATGCGGTGATGTACATCCGCCACTGCCGCACCCGCGGCGCGGGGATCATTGTCTACCGCTATGACCCGGTGGCCGAGCTTATGTGCCATCTCTATGGCATGTACCGACTCGGCATCCGCCCCTATAACTGCTATATTCACCGATCTATCCCCTGATCTGTTCTCCGGGCAATCCCCTGTTACATCCCCGGCAGAGTCTCATGATCAACCCGCCGCGAGAGTCATGTATATCTTATATATGATCCATATGACCGCAAAGCACTCCACAGCTCCGGCCAGCGCTCCCATCAGGGAATCCAGCATCCCGAGTACGGGAAGTTCCGTCAGGCCCGAAAGCAGACCCATGACCATACGTATGAATTTCCATCCCAGGCTTAATATCACTATCGCACCGGCTATTACAATGGCGGAACTATACTTCTGATCCTTGAAAGCACCATGCAGAGCAACGATCAATATCAGACATATGACCGCCACCGCTATACTGATCAGCTTGCGTAGTTCGAGTGCGAACCCGTTCGAGTATCCTCTTTTGACACATACTATCAACATCAGCAGTGCCAATCCGACCAATATGATATTTCTGACCTGATCCGTCATCTGAGACGCACCCTGTCTACGCTATCCGAATTAGCAGTGGTGAAGCTTCCGTTTCTCTCTCCGGGTATCAGCAGATATGCACTCTTCGGCAAAGTACCTTCATATGCGGTATTGCCGTTCACCCTGTATATGCAGGCACGCGATTCGGAGTAGATAAAGATACGGTCGCCCGTCATCACGATATCCTTGAATTCGGAATTGTACTCTCTCTCATTTACGAGATTGCCGTTTTTATTAAATACCTCAATGTGGTATCTGTATTCCGCCTGATCCGAGTAGAAGACAAGTGCCACATATTTATCATCATAGAAAACTTTCTGTATTTCATCCGACACGAGATGCTCGGCATGCGATACGGGCTTTTCCGCACCCTTATAGAACATCACCCGATCATCGGCGACAGCGAAGGAATACTCGTTATCCATGAAGTGGATCGTGGGGATCACCGTGCCGACATACTCATATCCGCTGACATAGTTATCAGTCTCGTTCTGTCCCACATCACCGAAATTATAGTAAGCTACTCTGGATCGCATCTCTCCGCTGTCCACATACACGTAGCTGACGCCTACCAGCTTGCCGTTAGGAGATATGGTCACATCCACGGGAAATCCCGACTGTCTCATCGTAGTCTTGAAGTAGGCAAGGATGTCTCCCGTAGCGTTATACAGATATATCCACGTGGTATCGGTATCATTGAGGATGACAGCCGTTTCACCGGACTGCGATACGCAGAACTTATATATGGGCATGGTGGTCGCTATCTCCCCGATACTGCCGGTCGGTCCCAGCAGATAGATAGTTCTGGAACCATAGTCACCTATAGCTGCCATGCTGCCCTGAACCGATATCATGGGCTCCTGCATCTGGTATGTGATGTTCCACAGTGCCTTACCGTCCACGTCGACACAGGCAGCTCCATCCATGCCGTAGCTCAGTATGGTACCGGCAAAATTGATCATATTCTCGGTACGGATGGAATGGTTATCTGCGGAAGAGGTGACCTCAGCCTCCGTATATACACGATTAGCGGACTGCAGGACGAGCGCAGCCACTACAGCCGCAATCAGAATGATACCGAGGAGTACACGGTAGAATATGACCATCCTGTGGCTGCGTATCCTGTCCTTATAAGTCCAGCTTACAGACTCATTGCCTTCTTCGATATATTCTCCGTTATTCTTTTTGGGAAAAGCAAATATCCTGGCCATGAGTTAGCGTCGATCACTTAGCATAGAACTTGTATATCGTAACCGTATCATAGGGCTTATCGGCATCATATACACAGTCAGGGAAACCGGGCTGATTGATGCTGTCGGGATAAACCTGTGTCTCCAGACACAGACCGAATCTGGGCTCATAGAGGAAGTCGCCTTTACCTTTGTGAGGCTCGATGCAGTTACCGGCATAGAACTGAATACCGGGCTGATCGGTAAGCACGTCCATATATCTGCCGCTCTTCGGATCTCTGACGGTAGCGACCGTCTTCAGCTCACCGTTTGCGTCATCGATGACCCAGTTGTGATCGTATCCCTTGACCAGCTCGAGCTGTTCGATCCTGTCCTCGATATTGTCTCCGATACGTCTGAAATCCGTAAAATCAAATACGGTGCCTGCCACGTCAGCCAGCTCGCCGGTAGGTATGGCTCCCTCCACAACGGGCGTGAACCTGGATGCATTGAGCTTCAGCTCATGATCCAGGATCAGACCGGCATTCTGTCCGCCTAAATTGAAGTATGCATGGTTGGTCATATTGATAAGTGACGGACGGTCTGTCGTCACATGATAATGCAGCTTAAGTCCGGCATCATCAGTGATGCTGTAGGTAAGCGTCACCTTCAGATTGCCGGGGAAGCCCATCTCGCCGTCCTTCATAGAGAGGCTCAGCTTCAGTTCGTCACCGCACACCTCAGCGTCCCACAGTCTCTTATGGAATCCGATGTCACCGTCGGAATGCAGGTTATTGGGACCGTCGTTTACTGCGAGATTATAGGTATTATCTCCAATCTTAAATGTTGCATTGCATATACGGTTCGCATTTGGACCGATCACGGAACCGAAGAAACAGGGATTCTGCTCATAGCCGGACACGGAGTCATATCCCAGTATCACATCCGCAGCCTTGCCGGAAGCATCGGGTGCGAAAATATTCACGATATGCGCACCGTAGTCGCTGATACAGACTTTCAGTCCCGCGTTTTCGATCGTGTACAGAGCAGCCTCACGGCCGTCCTTCAGCTTGCCGAATGATGATTTGGTGATTGTTGACATATTTATCCTCCTTATAAGCGCGATCATACGCGCAGACTGTACATCCGCAGTTACAGCTCCGTCCTTCCTTCCAGAGCTCTGAGCAGAGTTACTTCATCTATGTATTCCAGGTCTCCGCCTACGGGCACACCGCTCGCTATACGTGTGACCTTGATACCTGTAGGTTTCACCAGCTTGCTGATATACATCGCTGTGGTCTCACCCTCGAGGCTGGAGTTCGTAGCGATGATCACTTCATCCACATCTCCTTCGAGTCTCGTCATGAGTTCCTTCAGGCGGATATCACCCGGACCTATGCCCAGCATCGGTGATATGGCTCCGTGGAGTACATGATATACTCCCTCGTATCGTCCGGTTTTCTCGTAAGCAGCGAGATCACGTGGGTTCTCCACTACCATGATAGTCCTGTGATCGCGCTTCGGGTTGGCACATACCGGACATACATCGGCATCCGTCAGGTTACAGCACTGCTCACAGTATCGCACTTCGGATCTGGCTTTGATCATGGTGTTGGCCAGATGCTCCACCTTGCTCTGCGGAAGTGCTATCAAATGAAACGCCAGACGCTGCGCCGACTTCGATCCTATGCCGGGAAGCGAAGCCAGCTCATCTATCAGATTATTGATGAGACCGTTGTATGTCTCCATCAGAAGGGCATTCCTCCCAGACCGCCCAGGCCACCTGTCAGCTTGCTCATAGCCTGTGAGCTTGCCTCCTCGGCCTGCTTAAGTGCTTCATTGACTGCCGCCATGATCATATCCTCGAGCATCTCCACATCTTCGGGATCTACCGCATCGGGATCGATCTTGATCGCAGTCAGCTCCTTCTTGCCGCTGACTGTAGCCGTGACTGCTCCACCGCCTGCTGCCGATGTATATTCGGCTGTCTCAAGCTCTTTCTGACTTTCCTCCATCTGACGCTGCATACGCTGAGCCTGCTTCATCAGATTACTCATGTTACCCGGCATTCCTCCGCCGGGATATCCGCCTCTCTTAGCCATTTTTTCTCCTCTCTCTGTATATGACTGTGTCCGATCATATGCATCCGATACATGTATCAGCACAGCCACTGTGTATGTATGTGCGGTCAGATATATCCGTCCGCCGTATCTTCCTCTGTGGTTATCTCTATATCCGGAAGCATCTGTGAGATATCGTAATGCTTCTCCTCCATCTCCCGCCTGGTGGTCGCCAGCGTAAAGACTACATCGACATGCTTGCCTATGACAGACTCTATGGCACTCTCAAGTGCTTCCCTGTTTCCTGCCGAAGACATTCTGGAATGATTGACAGCATCATCTGAATCACCTGCCCATACCAGTTCCAGTCTCCCGTCACTCGTCAGAGATCTGCGTGCAGAGTTGATATACACTCGTGTCGGGTATCCTACTGCTTCCGTCACAGCGTTCCACTCCCTCATGACTGTTTCCACATCTTCAGGCAGGGCTGCCGGTTTCTCCGCAGGTTTAGCCGGCCGGTCAGTATCAGTTGCACTGAATCTGCCTGACGCCAGTTTGTCTTCGAGCGATTCAATCCTGCGCTTCAGATCATCGATGGCGTAGATGTCCGTGCTTGCAACACCGGGGGCTGATGCATACGAGGCCGGGCCCGGTTCCCCGGAAACGTCTTCGCTCATCTGTGTTACACGCGGAGCGACAGCGGCTGTCGACACCGCCGACATCTCGGGATGGCACAAACGGATCAGTGCCACCTCTATGAGGATCCTTTTCTGCGAGGAATATCTCAGCTGCGAGGTGAGTTCGCTCAGGTCACGGATATAACGCATGACGGTATCCATATCCATGCGGGCCGCCGTAGTGCGCAGAGCTTCCATATCCTCTGAGTTGATATCTATGACATCATCCAGTCCGGTATCCGTCTTTGACAGCATCACGCTGCGGATATACCAGATCAGATCGTTATTGAACTGCGACAGATCGCGTCCCTGATCGACCACATCCTGCAGAAGATTAAGTGCGCCGACCACATCTCGATCATAGAGCGCATTGGTCATCCTGTCGAATACGCCCGTATCAACCGCACCGAGTACATCGAGTGCATTATCGTAGGTCAGCCGCTCTCCTATATGGAACGCGGTACACTGATCAAGCAGAGACAGTGCATCACGCATTGAGCCGTCGCCCATCTTCGCTATGTATCTAAGTGCCTTATCTTCGACATCCAGCTGCTCGGAGTCACATATATCACGAAGTCTGGCCTGTATGGTATCTATGGTGATCCTGTGAAAATCATAACGCTGCACCCTCGACAGTACGGTCGCAGGAAGCTTCTGGGGATCTGTCGTGGCAAGTATGAACACCACATACGACGGAGGTTCCTCAAGAGTCTTAAGCAACGCATTGAAAGCACCGGGGCTCATCATATGAACCTCGTCGATGATATAGACCTTGAATCTCCCCATGGTCGGAGAGTAAGACACTTCATCTATGATCTCGCGGACATTATCAACGCCCGTGTTGGAGGCCGCATCGATCTCAATGACATTGAGTGCTCCGCCGGTGGCGATAGCCTGACAGGTCGGACACTGTCCGCAGGGGCTGCCGTTTACGGGAGACTCACAGTTAACGGATCTCGCGAATATCTTGGCCACAGTGGTCTTGCCCGTACCGCGTGTACCGCAGAACAGGTATGCATGACCTATGCGATCCGCCTTGATCTGGTTGCGAAGTGTCGTCACAATATGGTCCTGCCCCTTGACATCGTCAAAAGAGACAGGACGGAATTTACGATATAGTGCTGTGTATGACATAATATTTCGTCAGAAGTCTCAGTCACCGAAACTGATACCGATCATCTTCGCTTCTTTGATGATGGTCGCGTCGGGTGACAGGGTCTTCAGCTTGCCTGCCACGTCATCGAGCGGAACCTTCACGATCTCGCGGTTCTTATAGCCGACCATGAATCCATACTCGCCGTTTAAGATCAGTTTGCCTGCTTCCGCACCGAGACGGGTCGCAAATACACGGTCATAAGGACATGGACTTCCGCCGCGCTGTGTATGTCCGGGTACGGTCACGCGGACCTCCTTGCCGGTCTTCTCCTGGATCCGTGCCGCGATCTCGTAGGATACGGACGGATAAGGAGAATTCTCCTGCTTCTTGCGCAGATCCTTCTTGGACAGAGCCGCATCTTCTTTGGAGATGGCACCTTCAGCCACAGCCATGATGGTGAACTTGCTGCCTCTCTTATCACGGCCCTGGATAGCCTCAACGACCTTATCGATATCATAGGGGATCTCCGGGATCAGGATGATATCGGCACCGCCCGCCATGCCGGCATTGAGCGGAAGCCATCCAACCTTATGTCCCATGATCTCCACAATGAATATACGTCCGTGGCTGGCTGCGGTAGTGTGGATGCAGTCAATCGCTTCTGTAGCTATGTCTACGGCACTCTGGAAGCCGAATGTCATATCGGTGCCCCAGAGGTCATTATCTATGGTCTTCGGCAGAGTAACTACATTCAGTCCCTCTTCACGCAGGAGATTAGCGGTCTTATGAGTACCGTTACCGCCCAAGATCACGATGACATCGAGCTTGAGCTTGTAGTAGTTCTGCTTCATTGCCTCTACTTTATCCAGACCGTCCTCATCAGGCTCGCGTATCGTCTTAAAAGGTGTACGTGATGTACCCAGGATCGTGCCGCCCTTGGTCAGGATGCCGGAGAAATCATGGCCCGTCAGCATCTTGAAATCTCCGTAGATAAGACCTTTATATCCGTCTATGAATCCGTAGATCTCTATGTTCTCACCGCTGACATCGAGACACTTAACAAGTCCTCTCATGGCAGCATTGAGTGCCTGACAGTCACCACCGCTGGTCAAAATACCTATTCTCTTCATAGCTAACCTCCTTATGCAAGTTCAAACGGATCACCCGGTCGCCCCGCGAAAACCCGCATGTAAACATATTAACCCACGATTTTAATTATATCTAAAATACGCGACTTCTACAATGACAAATACCTCCACGATCCGACTATGATCATCGGCTTAACCGGCTGCGGCAGCCGGGTATGTGATATTTGACTAAACCTGCAAAATACTATATCATTGGGTGGTGCAATCAATATGCGATAGCATATATGATGCCTGCCCGCAGACGTATCGAAGTGGTCATAACGGGGCGCACTCGAAATGCGTTTGCCCTCCGGGGCACGAGGGTTCGAATCCCTCCGTCTGCGCTAACAGGATGTTAGCGTGCATGTTCGGAAGTACACGGATGTACTTCCATGCACAGCTTTGGAGGAGTTTTGAGTGACTCCTCCAAACTTATTTTTAGGATGAGAGCACCCATCACAAGGATCGAGAGACGGTCTGGAAAGAATATATAGGAAAAAATAAGGAGTTGCTGGCATGACACCGGCAGCTCCTTACTTTTCTTCCCGATATACAACATTTTTACAAGATTTATAGTCCGCTATTGGTTCCCAACACAAAAAGCATTATTATGGCAAAAAGCACAATTATCAAAAATGATATCAATATATACCCTGCTATCTTTTTCCCTCTTTTATCATGTGGAGCAGCTATGTTATTACCTTCCGCTTGTGCAATAATCCCAGCATTTCTCATAGGGTCTTGCCAATTATATTGTCCTGAACCCAAAGCCATAACTATCCTCTCAAAACATACCGCTATTGTTATCATTGATTATTCATTTTTTATGAGACCACATCATAAGAAAACTGTCAAGCAACAGTATACTCAGGTATCCGCATATGAACTGCTAGGAGTTATGTCTGCCACAAAAGTAATACCCAAATTTGCTCCAAGAATATTGATAGATACACTTGAGGCTCCCGATGCAAGTTCCGTCCCGCACTTCGCACCGAGTCTCATTTATGGTAAACTCTCATACGCCTATGCATAACCCTTGACCCTTCTGTCTCTCAAATACCTTGCCGCCATG
>CAMONC010000003.1 GCA_946620235.1 uncultured Lachnospiraceae bacterium
ACATTGTTATCATGACGCACTCTGGCTGTAACGCGATCCACGCCGTTCAACGTGCGGGCATAGTCAATTATCGCGGTACAAGCCTCATAAGCGTATCCCTGTTTGCGGGCTCCGGCATCAACTACGAAACCGAGCTCCACATTTCCTTCTTCCGTCGTATACTCTATACCCATACGGCCGATGATCATGTCATCTTCCTTACGGATAACAGTCCACAGTCCTATGCCCAGAAGAGAATAGACGTTACGGATGTAGTTTTGCTGATATGCTTCTTCTTCATCTCTGGGGAAAAGAGGTTCCATGAAGCTTATTACTTCGGGATCTTCGTATATCTCATAGAAGCGGTCGAGGTCTTCGAGCATGGTCTCCCGTATGATCAGCCTGTCGGTTTCCATGATATCGACGGGAAGTCCGCAGATGCGCCTGTATATATGATCATAATCCTCGAGGGAGATGTCTTCGGGCTGCTCCAGGATGTATTTTACACTGGAAAAATCCGCGTCCCGGTTGCCTTCATGGGCCAGAGCTGCGACGGGGTAGCCTTTTTTGATCAAAGCGTCACATCCCTCCGGGGTATCACATACATAAAGGGAATCAGAGAAAGGATAGCTGTCTTCGGAATACGGAAAAATCCGGCCGGAGATGTTTTCGGCGGAATTCTCTTTAAAGGCTTTCTCAACTGTTTTATCGCTTATATCGACGATGATCTTGTTCAGAATGGTGTTGTTCATAATCTTGCCCCGTTTTCTATAATACTTTATAATGTTAAATTGTTGCAGTATTGCATCTTGCTTGAAGTATACAACATTTTGACAATTGATGTGATCATTTTTACGTATAGTTAGGAGGAGAATATGGTAGAAGTAATCACCAGGGTCAATGATGCCGTAAACGGAGCTGTTTGGGGCTGGCCCGCACTCATACTGCTTGGGTTTACCGGAATAATCATGACTGTTCTGACCAAGTTTTTCCAGATCAGTCATTGGAGACATTGGTGGCATAATACTCTGGGAGCGATATTCAGAGACAAACATGTAATATCGCATACTTCCGACAGACAGATCTCGCAGTTCCAGTCTCTGTGTACGGCTTTGGCTGCCACGGTCGGTACGGGTAACATAGTAGGTGTAGCCGGTGCCATCGCGACCGGAGGCCCCGGTGCCGTATTCTGGATGTGGATAATTGCTTTCTTCGGAATGATGACTAACTACTCGGAGAACGTCCTGGGTATCTTATACAGAAGAAAGGACGAGAAAGGCGAATGGCACGGTGGTGCCATGTACTATTTAAGAGACGGTCTCGGAGCAAAAAAGGGATGTAAACAGATCGGATCGGTTCTGGCAATCCTGTTTTCCGTGTTCTGTCTGCTTGCCAGCTTCGGAATAGGCAATATGAGCCAGGTTAACTCGATGGTATCCAATGTGAACAATGCGTTCGGCATTCCCAAGATCGCCGTAGGTGTGTTCCTGCTGGTGGCAGTCGGCCTGGTGGTTATCGGAGGTCTTAAGCGTATTGCCATGGTTACCGAGAAACTGGTGCCTTTTATGGTGATCGTATACTTTATAGGTGCGATCATAATCATCTTCATGCATGTGACCAAGATCCCTGCGATATTCTCGGCTATATTCCGCGGAGCATTTTCACTTCGTGCCGTAACCGGCGGCGGATTCGGTGCGGGTATTGCACTGGCCATGAAGATGGGCTTCAAGCGAGGAGTATTCTCAAATGAAGCCGGTCTTGGTTCATCCGTTATGGTACACTCCAGTTCAAATGTCAAAGAACCTGTCAGACAGGGTATGTGGGGTATCTTTGAAGTATTTGCCGATACGATCGTAGTATGTACACTGACCGCGCTCGTTTTGCTGAGCTCCGGCGCCATCGACCTTACTACCGGTCTGGCTGATGAAGCCATTCTCGAGCAGATCGGCGGTTCGTCCAATCTGATGAGCTACTCGTTCGGCCAGGCATTCGGTGTGGTCGGATCCGGATTCATAGCGATCGCGATCCTGCTTTTTGCTTATTCCACGGTTCTCGGATGGAGCCATTACGGCACGACAGCCTGCAGATATCTGTTCGGAGAGAAGGGAGTATGGCCCTATCGTATATTCTTTGTGGCACTTGTTATGGGCGGTTCCATCATGGAAGCACAGCTGGCATGGGATATTTCGGATACGTTTAACGGTCTGATGATGCTCCCCAACCTTATAGGTGTGCTGGTGCTGTCACCGCTTGTCATGAAGTGTACATCCAATTACGTGAGCCGTATCATACATAAAAAAGATGATGTGGAGCCGATGCTGTCCGTATTCCCGGATATTCAGGCTATGCAGGCAGAGGCACTTAAGGCGGATCCCTCTGAGGATGAACAGTGATATTAAACATGAAGGAGATCAATAATGGCTGATAAGAATCCGGTAGTAACTTTTACGATGGAAAACGGAGATGTAATGAAGGCGGAGCTGTATCCCGATATAGCACCTCAGTCCGTATACAATTTCGTGAGTCTGATCAAAAAGGGCTTTTATGACGGACTGATCTTCCACCGCGTGATCAAGGGATTTATGATCCAGGGCGGAGATCCCGAGGGAATAGGGATAGGCGGCCCCGGATACAGTATCAAGGGAGAGTTCGCCATCAACGGAGTGGAGAACAACTTAAAGCATACCGAAGGGGTATTATCCATGGCCAGAAGTGCCATGCCCGATTCTGCCGGAAGCCAGTTCTTCATCATGCACAAGACATCTCCTCATCTGGATGGCCAGTATGCTGCATTCGGCAAAATAATCGAGGGTCAGGAGATCGTGGACAAGATCGCCGGGGTCGAGACCGATTATCAGGACAAACCGCGCACACCTCAGGTTATGAAGACCGTAACGGTCGAAACATTCGGGGTAGAGTATCCTGAACCCGATAAACTGTAAATATACATTAGGATCCTTTTCATAAGATGGAGGATATACCATGAGAATCGGAAAAATATCGATCGGTCTGGCTACAATGGGAATAATGTCCATGATCATGACGGGATGTACATCGGATAAACCCGCAAACGATCCCGCGACAACAGACGGCACGGAAACACAAACTGACGGAGAGGATACGACAGCCGCAACAGATACAGCGTCAACTTCGGATGCATCTGACGGTTCAGACTCAGCCGGGACGTCCACGCCACTGGATGCCATGGTAGGTAACTGGGTATATATAGGAACGAATTACCATACGGATTATGATGACGGGGATGTATATGATTCTTTTACATCGATCGACGATGAATACTGTCCCGAATCAGCGGTTATCGTTCGCAAGGAAGGCGATAAGTATATCGCGGATTACAAGATGTTGATGTATGAATCGGAAACACGTATTTACGGCAGTGAACTGATATATAAGGATGAAGCAGCATACGAAAAGTGTCTCAATCAGGACTGGTGCGTGGAGTTGGCCGATCCGTTTAAGGATATGAATTCGGTTGTTCGAAAGATGACAGTCAGCGGGGATATGCTGATCGAGTCCGAAGAGTATATCTATCAGTCGGAACCCGGTGAGGAGCCTTTCGGCTATACTTCCGTCACGACCAATTATTATCTTCAGGAAGGATCCGAGAAGCTGAATGATCCCGAGAGTCTGAGATATTTTGATACTGTTACGGTATCAAATGCCGCTGATCTGTTAAACAGCATTCAGAGTAACAGGGAGATCCTCCTGGAGGCCGGTACATACAATCTGTCCGCTGTTTCCAAAAACGAGATCGATAATCCCGTCATAGGTGAAGGATATTCCGCACCGGCAGTATATGCTGTGTCAGACTTAAAGATAGAAGCCAAGGACGGAGCAAGCGTTCTCATATGTGTGGATGATCCGTATGATCCGGTCATGTGGTTCGGAAACTGTTATCATATCGATCTGAGTGGACTGACGGTCGGACATGACGTAGAACCCGGCTATTGCAGCGGCAGTGTACTGTATTTTGATAATGTAACGGGCGTAAACATCAATGACTGCAATCTCTACGGTTCCGGAACGTATGGTATAGAAGCCAGCTATACATATGACATGACCGTTACCGATACGGATATATACGAATGTACATATGGTCTTCTGGATCTCAGATACGCGGGTTCGACCCTCTTTAAGAACTGTACCTTCAGAGACAGCAGCGATATGGATATGATCAACCTGTATAATGCATATGATGCGACGTTTGAAGACTGCGAATTCAAGGACAACAACTGTTCCTGGGAGGGCTGCGATTTCGTCAGCATGAACGAGTATTCCAATGCAACCTTCAGGAATTGTACTTTTACCAATAACATTTATGATGAATTCGCCGATCGTGAAGTGGTCCTGGAGAACTGTACCATTGACGGCAAGCCTGCAACATTTGCAAGCATAGCCAAGATCTCAAGCGTATCGGATATTCACGAGATGTATGATAAGACGCTTGCGAGACAGAGAGAGATTGAGAATACGATCGTATCAGATTCACCCGATCAGCTGACATTGAACCAGTACGCATTTGAGGAGTATCAGATGTGGGATTCCCTGCTTAACGGCATTTGGGGATATATGGCAGAGAATCTCGAGGAAGCTGAGATGAATGAGATTCGTCAGGATCAGAAGGCATGGATCAAGGAAAAGGAAGCATCCATGAAGTCGGAGGGTGCGAACTTCGAGGGAGGTTCCATGCAGCCGATGCTTGAATACGGCACAGGTGCAAGACTTACCAAAGAGCGCGTGGAACTGCTCATCAATCGTTTCTTTGGCCCTACTGAATAAGACTGCGTATGTTCGGATCGTTCATACCCAATCATATCAGTAACCATACCGTAGCCGGGTTTCTGGATATATTACGCAGGATACAGCGTAAGCTTCACATAGGACGCAGGTACTGTCGTAAACACTCCGGATCCAACAGGATCGCAGTTGACAGGCTTCTCGGTTCGTTCGGGGAGTCCGACAGTAAGAAAGTGTTTTCCGGTTTTCTTGAAAAGCAGAATAATTACGCATCCATTGCATACGGAAGATCGGATATGGCATATGCGGGGTGTGAGATCATTGCCGTATACAATGCACTGTTAAAGCTTGATCTTACAGCGAATCTCCGGGAACTTATAGAGGATTTTGAACGGGACGGAATGGTATTGAGCGGACGATTCGGTACTGCTCCGTATGCGATCCGGGATTACCTGAAAGGCCGGGGTCTGAATGTAGAAACGGAATTTGATCCCGAAAGATATGATGAACTTGCACGCAGATCCGTCGTTTCGATCCTTATGCTGTACAATGACCGCCGGAATATCTTTCAGAAGATACATACCGTATGCATAACAAAAGATAAGGAAGGATTTACCGCGCATAATATGTACGGTGACGGCCGGCCGATCGGGCCGTATAATGATATAACCGGACTGATCGCGAATGTAAACGGAGGATATGCAAAGGGAATAGTCATGTTCGGAATAGCAAGTGCAGAAGAATGACCTATTATTAAGTTTGATATAGTGAATTCCGATATAAAGAGTAGGCACAAGGATGTGCTTACTCTTTTTATATTCAAATGCTGCAGGTGCAAAGGATTGCCCGTAAGTATGGAGGGTTATTATGAACATCAACTTTGACACCGAGTATCAGATGAGTCCGCTTGCATCGGGCGAAAGACCTCAAAACGGTAATGTGAATATACAGGTAAACAGGGCGGCTGAGAATGCGGCAGGATTTCTGGTATCTGCAGGCATAGCCGGAGAAATGCCTTTTGCCGGGACCGATAAAGCACCTGTCACTGATCTGGCGGCAGGTTTAAGCGCAACGGATGTTCAGCTTAAAACCGATTATATGGCTGTAATGAGCCTTTCGATGTCCGATGAGGACTATAACGAGCTTGTAAGGACAGGCCAGATACCCGACGATATGGATGCGGGGGATTCCGTGACCATATTGGATGATATCAAGGCAGCGTTGATCAAAGGCGGAGCTGATATATCCGGGTTTACGGATACGATTGACAAGGATACTCTGGCTCAGATCACCGGTTCGGCAACATCGGCCTCCAACCTGCTTAAAAAGGCCGCTGACACGGGGATAGATACGGATGAGCTCATCCGTAACATGCAGAAACAGGATATAGCGATCTCTTCCGAGCGCATATCCGATATCACAGGTGCGGTCGATCTGGCGTTGGAGGTCCTGCCTCTGAGTGACGATGCTGCGGCATATATGATCGATAACGGTAAATCTCCCACAGTGGAGAATATTTATAACGCATCCAATGCCGGAAGTCTGGAAGCAATGGGAGGCCGCAGATATTATTCGGAGGACGGATATGTAAGTCTGGCCGGAGCAGCCGGCAGTCAGGCTGATGATCTCGAAGCCCTGCGTCCTCAGATAGAAGAGACTATCAGGAGAGCGGGACTTGAGGTGAATGAGGATACGTATTCCGATGCCAAACTGCTGATATCACATAATATCCCGTTTACTCCCGAGACGCTTCTTGAACTGGATCAGTTGAAGGAGCTCAGGACAGAACCGGATCCGGACAGGCTGGCTGCATCGGTGAGTATAGCCATAAGTGCGGGAATCCGGGGATCCAAAGCAAATCTGACATATGACGAATCCATATATACCCGTGCGGATGAATATCTGGACACGATCAATACCATCCCCGCAGAAACGGCAGACAGAGTCGTAGAGAATGGCCGGATGTTGAATATACGCAATCTTCAAAGGGCATACGAATATGCTAAACATGCGGGAAATGTCTCCGAGATCGAAACCGAAACGATAACCGGAGGAACCGACTTGTCGGAGCTGACAACGGATCAGATCCATGCCCGCAGGGTGCTTGAAGAAGTGCGCATAAGCATGACTGTGGAAGCAAACCGCATGCTGCTTAAGAATAATTTCCCGATAGATATTGCACCGATGGAGGAATTGGTTGAAGCACTTAAAGCAGCAGAACAGGCTGTAGCAAAGAGATTGTTCCCGTCCGAGGAAGATGCGGTGTCCGGAAACCGTATGGAGACATACAGACAGGTTAAAACCGAACTGTCACAGCTTCCCGGCATGCCGGCAGCGATCCTGGGACAGTACGGAAGTACCGGCCGTCTTCAGTTCGGTGCGGGTGAAAGCTTTACCCTGCATGCGGTATATGAAACCGGATCTGTCAGGAGAGACGCATATATACGCGCCGAAGAGACTTATGAAGCCCTTATGACCGCACCTCGCAGAGATATGGGTGATTCCATAAGCAAGGCATTCCGAAATGTGGACGATATATTGGAAGACATGCGGATAGAGTCAAATGATATCAACCGCCGTGCTGTCAGGATACTGGGTTATAACTCGATCGAGATCACACCGGAGAAGATAGAGCAGGTCCGGGAGGCGGATCTGAGCCTCAGAGGAGTATTGAACAGGCTGACCCCTGACCGTGTTCTCAATATGATCAGACAGGATGTGAATCCGCTGAATATGCCCATACAGGAACTGAGTGATTATCTGGACGGACAGGATTCCGATCCCGAGAGACAGGCTTCGGATTATGCGAGATTTCTGATGCAGCTTGAGAGACGCGGAGAGATCACGGAGCTGGAGAGAGATTCATATATAGGTATATACCGTATGCTGTCGAAACTGGACAGAAACGATGATGCCGCAGTCGGCAGACTCATGGCAATGGGTGCTGAAATGAGTTTCGCCGGTCTGCTGAGTGCTATGAGGAGTGCCGCAAAGTCGGGAATGGATTATTCCATCGGAGATGATTTCGGAGGAGTAGACCCGCTTCGATCCGGAACCGCGATAGATGCACAGATAAGTGCAGCCTTTACATCCGGACAGTATGCAGAGGGTGTGCACGCAGGTGAGACGGTTATAGAGAATCTGCTTATGATGGGAGAAAAGGTCTCGCTCGGCAATCTGGATGCAATGAAAGCTCTCAGGACCAGACGGGGAGACTGGTTTAAACCGGTAGCGGAACGTATGGTACAAGCTGATGGCGAAGATGAGGATGAATCCGGAATCGAGGGGGCATTAAAGAATGTAACCGATATGACGGATGATGTTCTGGATCATATGACGGATGCCGATGAGACTGTAAAAGCATACACGGAAATGCTCGACAAAGTGAAGTCGGATCTGGCGGATATGGTATTTGATGCGGATAAATATCTGGATGTCCGTTCTCTTCAGACAAGCATGAAACAGATCAGTATCCTGAATTCACTTGCACGCGACGAGGTTTACGACCTGCCGGCAGAGATAGACGGAGAGTATACATCGATCAGGCTGACTATCAGACATGAGAGCGGTGCGGGACGGGTAGCCGTATCCATGGCAACTGTGTCAGTGGGTATGATAGCAGCCGAGTTTTCACTCAGCGGGAAAGCTTCCGGATACATAGCATATGAGCAGGATGATGCCGCATCAAGACTGAGCGGGCTGATGGGGAGATTTGAGGAAATGCTCGGCTTCACACCTGAGATGGTCAGAACCGACAGGATCAATCCCGATAAATATACGGATGGGATATTTAATAACGAAAAAGCACGAAACGGACTTAAGGAAAACACAGATCCGACCGATATTAATAACATAGAACTTTACAGAGTAGCACGTTCATTCATATCTATCCTTAAAGATATCTGATGATCACGCAGGATGATAAGGACATCATCCGATTCCCGGACAAGGACGTCTGAACCGATTCACCAGGAGGTTACATATGAGAATAAACTATAACGTTCAGGCGATGAATGCTAATCTTGCATTGAATAAAGCGGATTCCAGAGTATCCAAGGCCATAGGAAGATTAAGCTCCGGTCTCAAGATCGCTGCAGCTAAGGATGAGCCTTCCGGATACGCACTGTCCAAGAGAATGAATCTGCAGATCGAGGGTCTGTCCAGAGCAACCCAGTCATCCAATGATGCGATCAATATCATAAATATTGCTGACGGTGCACTTCAGGAAGTAAACTCCATGGTCAACCGTATGAGCGAGCTTGCGGTTAAATCAGCTACAGCGACAATGACGGATGAGGATCGTGAACTGTGCCAGGATGAGATCGATCAGCTTAAGAAAGAGATCCAGAGAGTGGCAAACACCACTGAGTTCAACGGCCAGACTCTGCTGGACGGAAGCTTTGATCTGAAAGGCTACTCCGATAATCTGGATGTTAAGGTTGCCACATACAGTGATGAGGTGCCGGTAGGAAAGTATAAGCTGCCGGATATTCTGCTGGAGTACAAGACCGTGACCGATAAGGACGGTGTTTCCAGACAGGTGCTGGATGCCGAAAAGACCATCGAGTCAAATGAGGCTGCCGCTGCTGCTGCCGCATCGTTAACTCCTCCCCAGTTTCCTTTTCCCAATCCTCCTTATCCCGATGCCACTAAGATCGATTCCGTCGACGGAACACTTATAACCATAAAAGGAGCAAATGATTTCTCACTCACCATCGATGTAGAGAAGATGGTTGAAGTGCAGGCCGCCACAGTATCAGGTGTAACCCTCGATATCACCGGCCTCGGTGCGATGGACATGCAGATAGGCGCCAATGAGGATCAGATCCTGGCCATCCGTATCCCGAATCTGTCCCTCAAGCTGATGAGCATCGAGGATGCGGACGTACGCACTCAGGAAGGAGCAGCCAAGCTCATAGAGGACAGCAAGACCGCATTGACATATGTTAATGACTTACGAAGCCGTCTCGGAGCATATCAGAACCGTCTCGAGCATACCGTAGGTACTCTCGGAGTTACCCACGAAGCACTGACCAGCGCATATTCGGGACTGGTAGATGCCGATATGGCAGAGGAAAGTGTAGAGTACACGACAGCCCAGATAATATCCGAAGCATCCACATCCGTGCTTGCACAGGCTAATGAAAGACCTTCATCAGCACTTCAGCTGCTGCAGTAAGCATAGCTGATAACCGGTTTCATTAAACAGGGTGGTCGCATGACAGACGATAAAAAACAGGAATACACCAGACGCATATCACAGGCAAACAGCACTGATATGGTGGTAGTGATATATGACATCACGCTAGATCATATAGATGAGGTATCCGAAGCGATCACCGGCGGAGATGTCGATGGATTCAGAAACGGGATCATAAGGATCCGCAGATGCATCAACGAACTCATAGGATCCCTGAACTATGACTATACACCTGCCGGCGATCTTCTGCAGCTGTATGTATATTGCAGCAGACGTCTCGTGACTGTTCAGACACAGAAGGATACGGAAGCTCTCCGGGAGATCCGTTCCATATTATCCCGGTTGAGGGATGCTTATGCACAGATAGCCGATACCAATAAATCGGGACCTGTGATGAGTAATTCGGAAAGCGTATATGCCGGACTCACCTACGGACGCGGTACACTTAATGAGGATGTGGTGAGCACTCCAAATCGAGGTTTCCTGGCATAATATATAAACCCCTGCGAAATGATATCGCAGGGGTTTTTTATTGCAACTGTGTCGTGCGGGTGATTTAGAATCGTGTAGGACCGTCACCTACGGATACGACATAGAATTCAGGAACCATATCGCATTTATCTTTATACGCCTTCGTCAGAGTATCCTTAAACGTATCTATTGCATCATCGCGTACTATGCTGACCGAGCAGCCTCCGAAGCCGCCTCCGGTGATGCGGGATCCCAGACACCCGTCACAGCTCCATGCCGCATCTACCAGCACATCAACTTCCACACATGAAGTCTCATAATCGTCTCTCAGAGATATATGACTCTCGTTCATCAGCTTTCCGAACTCTGTGAGGTCGCCGCGTTTAAGAGCTTCTACGGCCTTGATGGTCCTGCGGTTCTCATATACTGCATGGTGTGCGCGGCGAACACGGACCGGATCGGCGATAGCAGACTTATGTGCCTCAAACTCTTCCTCGGTCAGAGCGCCCAGAGAATCGATATCGATCACCGCCTTTAACTCCGAAAGCGCTTTTTCACAGGATGAGCGTCTGTCGTTATATGCCGAATCGACCAGGGAATGCTTAACTTTGCTGTTGGTAACCACGATCTTGTATCCGTTGAGTACGATGGGAGCATATTCGTAATCCAGAGTGTTACAGTCGAGGAATATCGCATTGTCCTTTTTGCCCATGGCAGATGCAAACTGATCCATGATTCCGCAGTTCATGCCGTTATAATTGTTCTCGCTGTACTGTCCGATCTGAGCCAGTTCAACGTTCGTGACCTGATCGAGTCCGTACAGATCACGCAGCATGAATCCGGTGAGTACTTCAAGTGAAGCCGATGAGGACAGGCCGCTTCCGGCCGGGATGTCACCGATGATCACCATGTCAAATCCGGTCTCTATCGCATAGCCTCTGCCGATGAATGCCCATACCACACCCTTGGGATAATTAGTCCAGCCGGCCGCGTCCGCCGGTGTCAGATCATCGAGAGAGGTCTCGATCACTCCTTTGTCCGACAGGTTGATCGAGTAGAAGCGTATTACGCGGTCTTCTCTTTTCCTTGCTGCGGCGTAGGTACCTATCGTAAGTGCACAGGGGAATACATGTCCTCCGTTGTAATCGGTATGCTCACCGATCAGGTTGACGCGTCCCGGTGCGAAGTACGTGCGGATGTCTCCGTCTGAGCCAAAGAGTTCTTTGAATTTGTCATATACGGTCTGCTGCATCTTTTTCTTCCTCTTTCTGTATTGTATATTATTATCTAGACACAGGCTCCATTAAATGCTGTCGCCTTTGCTGTATATTCATAATATACATTATCCGGTTTGAATTAGAAATGAAAAAGAATGATTTAAACAAAAGAGTTTCTCAGATACTCGCCCGACTGGATGAGCATTACGGAACGGAATATATATGTTATCTTGAGCATGCAAGCGCATGGCAGCTGCTCATATCCACGATCCTGTCTGCACAGTGTACCGATGCACGCGTAAATATCGTCACGCGGGATCTGTACCGTAAGTACCCGACGATAGAGGCATTTGCGGACGCGGATATTAAGGAGCTCGAGCGGGATATCCATTCGACGGGATTCTATCATAATAAGGCGAAGAATATCATTGCCTGCTGCCGCAGACTGGTCGATGAATACGGAGGAGAAGTCCCTTCGGATATAGATGAGCTGACTTCACTTCCGGGAGTGGGACGCAAGACTGCCAATGTGATCCGCGGGAATATCTACAATATACCCAGTATAGTCGTGGATACTCATGTCAAAAGGATATCGGGCAAACTGGGACTTACCCGTAATGAAGACCCTGAGAAGATAGAACGGGATCTGATGAAAGTGCTTCCCGAGGATCACTGGATACTCTGGAATATCCATATCATCACTTTGGGCAGAACGATCTGCAAGGCCCAGAAACCTGCGTGCAGCGAATGTTTTTTGTGCGATCTGTGTCCCGCGTGCTATACTCGGGATTGAGGCGGTCATATGATATATAACATTGATTTCGGCATATCCAGCGTACTGTTCCTGATAGTATACTTCGTGTTCCTCTCGGTACAGTATAATTCAGATGTCCCTAGCAACAAGCGCTTCAAGGCGCTGGTTTTGAGTGTCATTGCAGCAGATATTCTGGATATAGTCACGGCAGTCACAATCTCATATTCCGATACGGTACCGGTCGGATTGAACAATTTTCTCAATGTCTGCTATTTCCTGGCGGCAGCATTGTGTACTCTTATGCTACCCGTATATATAAGATTTCTTCTGGACGCCAACGGCACCATGCATATCTATGACTGGATATGCAGGATCGTCATTATCATTTATTCGCTGATACTGGTGTCAACTCCGTTCACGCATCTGGTTTTCTATTTTGACTCTGACAGGCGGTACTCGTCCGGTCCGTTATATCTGCTGACTTTCGCAATTCCGATACTGTATATGTCATCCTCTCTGGTGAGACTGCTTGTCAATCGTAGGAGCTTTACTCGCAAGCAGTTGATCGGAACAGTGCTGTTTATCCTGATTGCGGAGCTGGGTCCTCTGTTTCAGTTGATCTGGTTCAGACACACTTTGCTTGGATATACTGCCATAGCGCTGGCACTTATAGTGCTTCTGTTCTCTTATGAGACGCCGGATTATCAGAAGCTTGTGGCTACCACACAGAAACTTGAGGAAAGCACCATAGAACTGGAGAAAGCCAGAAATGATGCACAGGAAGCAACCAAGATCGTGCATGAACTCATGAAAACAGCATCCTGGGCTGTGTATCTTAACGATAAAGGAGAGTTCATAGGGGCCGACAGCAGCGAGGAGTTCCGATATCTGCTCAACGGTAATGCCGATATGGATATCCCGGATTATCAGTTGTGGACGGAATCACTCCACCCCGATGACCGGGACAGGGTCACGGAGGCTTTTTACAGGGGATCGTGCGGTATAGCACCTTATAACGTGGAGTACAGGTCTCTCGACCGAAGCGGGACCTACAGATGGTACAGAGGTACGGGCGAGCTTTTTGATGATGTAAACGGAGGCAAGGTCTTCAGAGGAATCATTCAGGACATCCATGAGGAAAAGCTCAAGGAGAAGCTTAATGAGGAAAAACTGGCCGCTTTGGAGAAGCTGGAGAGATCCGAGGTGGCTCTTAAGGAAGCACTTGATGAAGCCCAGCGTGCCAACAAGGCCAAAAGTGATTTCCTGAGCAATATGTCTCACGATATACGTACTCCCATGAACGCGGTAATAGGCTTTACGGAGCTTGCGATGGAGAACAGCGGCGATGAAGTCATCGTCAGAGACTATCTGGAGAAGATACAGACTTCGGGTAATCATCTGCTCATGCTCATAAACGATATTCTGGATATGAGCAAGATAGAGAGCGGGCGCATTAATATTGAAAACAGTAAGTGTGATCTGAAGGAAATCGTCAATAACCTTGAAAAGATAACGGAATCGGATATTAAGAACAGGCACCAGCATTTCACCATAAGCATGGAGAATATGAATGAGAGCATGGTGATGTGCGATAAGCTTCGGATTAACCAGATACTGCTCAACTGTCTGGGTAATTCAATCAAGTTCACGCCCGATGAGGGGTATGTGGAGCTCAGGGTTCAGAAGATTCCGCTGGAAGATCCCGATCATGCGGAGTTCATATTTATCATAGCCGATACCGGTATCGGAATGAGCAAGGAATTCCTGGAGCATATGTTTGAACCTTTTGAGAGAGAAAGGACATCCACGATAAGCAAGACTCAGGGAACCGGACTGGGTATGACGATAACCAGGAACCTGATAAATATGATGGGCGGAAGTATTGACGTGGAAAGTCGTGAAGGTGAAGGAACGACATATACCATAACGATCCCGCTGGAAGTGGTACATGAGCATAGTTCCGTACGAAAGGAAGAGACGGATCCTGCGGATATCCCGATCGACGTTATGTCGGAATACCTCAAAGGACGACATTTCCTGCTGGTAGATGATAATGCGACCAACCGCATGCTCGCGCAGGGCGTGTTCAAGTCCCGCGGAATGACGGCCGACGAAGCGGTAAACGGGGAAGAAGCGGTTGAGATGATCCGAAATGCGGCCTTTGGCGAGTACGATATGATCCTGATGGATGTGCAGATGCCGGTTATGGACGGTTTCGCCGCCACTGATCTTATCAGAGCATTGGACGATCCGGAACTTGCCAACCTGCCCATTCTGGCAATGACGGCAAATGCGTTTGCCGAGGACAGGGATGAGTGTCTGTCTCACGGGATGAATGATTACATTGCCAAGCCGTATAAGCCTGACGAACTGATCCGGAAGCTTTATATGTGTTTGAAAATGTGATTGCGTATTGTATGTCATATAATGTATAATTCACACGTTGTCTGGTCATCGGACTTTTGTCCGAGAGCCATAGTTGCACTATACCCGTCAGGGACAGTAGCAGGAGGATAAAAATGAATAACAAAACAAAAACATTGGTAGGAATCGGTTTGCTGACAGCCGTTGTGGTTGTTCTGCAGGCTCTCGCGATCGGCATCAGATTCGGGCTGTTTAACATTACACTCGTACTTGTGCCCATCATTGTCGGAGTTGCACTTTACGGATATGTAGCCGGAATATGGCTCGGTGCGATTTTCGGTCTGGTAGTACTGTTTACCGACGCCGGAGTATTTATGGCGATCAACATTCCCGGAACGATCATCACCTGCATATTAAAGGGTGCATTGGCCGGATTCCTTGCCGGGATCGCATATAAGTCACTTGAAAAGAAGAATGCATTGGCAGCGGTTATAGTTGCCGGCATTGTCGCACCGGTTGTTAATACAGGTGTATTCTTACTGGGATGCCGTCTGTTCTTCTACAACACCATTAAGGAATGGGCAGCAGGTGCCGGCTTTGCAAATGCAGGTGTATATATGCTGACAGCTTTTGTAGGACTGAATTTCCTGGTTGAGCTGGCTATCAATCTGATCCTCAGTACGGTCATTGTACGTATTATTCAGATCGGAAAAAGAAGCGGTGCAGCTACAGTCGACAATGAGGGTGCACAGAAGTGATACTTGCAATCGACCTGGGAAACACGAATGTCACGTTCGGTTGTCTTAATGAGGAAACCGGTGACATCCTGTTTGAAGAACGTATACATACGGATTTTAAGAACACTTCGGTAGAATATGCCGTTCAGATCAAAACTATCATGGATATCCGCGGAGTTTCCGCATCCGATATCACCGGCGGCATATTGTCATCATCGGTTCCGCCCGTTACCAGACAGGTGCGAAATGCTGCCGAGATGATCCTCAAGATGCCCATCATAGAGGTGGGTCCCGGCATCAAGACCGGTGTGGATATCAAGATTGACGATCCCGCATCTCTGGGACCGGACCTTCTGGTCGGTGCTGTAGCGGGACTTAACGAGTACGGTTCGCCCCTTATTCTTGTGGATATGGGTACCGCTACGACCATTTCCGTGATCGATGACCAGAAGAGATTCATGGGTGGCATGATCATGCCGGGCGTCAAGGTATCCGTAAACGGCCTGACAGCCAATGCCGCTCATCTGCCCGATATAGCCATAGAGCTTCCGGATAAGCTGATCAACGGTACAACCGTGGGAGCCATGCAGAGCGGTAGTGTTTACGGACACGCAGCCTGCATAGACGGTATGATCGAACGTATATGGGATGATCTGGGATATAAGACGGCTGTTGTCGCAACAGGCGGATTTGCCAGAACAGTCATACCCTGCTGTAAGGCGGATATCGTGATAGATTCCGAATTGCTGATCAAGGGACTGTGCATTCTGTACCAGAAGAATACCAGATAGATCAGGCCAGATATTCGTTCAGCGCACGGATGATGGAGTCCTTCATAGGAGTATTAAGCGATTGGGCAATGGGGATAAGCTTACTGATCGAATCCTTATCGCCGTTCGAATCGTATATAGAAGCCAGAGCTTTGTAGGTGCCGCTTACGTCGGTTCCAGTGGATACAGCGTATTCCAGGACCGCCCGGGCGGCATCTGTTTCATTCAATGAGATGAGTTCATTCGCCCATTTCTGCAGGGTGGACGCAAGCAACGTGTATCTTTGATCATACAGAGTCAAAAGAGTGATGTTGGGGGCTCCGTATTTCATTTTTAGGTCAGTATTACTGATACCTGTCAGGTTGACCACCGGAGACTTGGATAGTTCGCCTATGGTATCTATGCAGGAAGCTATGGTATCATTATCCGTGTGAAGGTTTACCGGCAGCTTATCCATAGGGATCGTCAGATAATCCAGATCATCCAGAGGTTTGCGCCTGACAGAATTGGCGGCGCGCTCTTTTTCCCAGAATTCGGCTTCCGCCTGAGCGAATTTATCATTTGCACCGCGGGTCGCCCAGAAGACGATAAGGCTGACGATCAGTGCGGTTGCCAAAACTATCAGGTTCATCTATAATCCTTTCTGAAAGCAGGGAACGGAGAATAAAAATGCAGGGTAATAGCGGAAAAAAACGACGCAGACAGGTAATCATATCGATCATAGCCATTATACTGGTTCTGATGATGGTCATTCCGACTATAATAACTCTGATAGGTTAAGGACTCTACAGTAGTTCCGATTTTTATCATAGCATATTTTGGAGCATATGATGCGAAATAAACAAAAGCAGATAGGTATATTTACCGCAATTACGAAGGCCGTCATTCCGACGATCGCAGTAACAGTAGGTATAAGTATCCCTATCATTGCGAATGCGGCACCGGGTTCGGCGATCGAAACCGGTGTTTTTGTTGATGATATAGATATATCCGGATGCAGCCGGGATGAAGCGGCGAAGCTTGTCAGATCAAGAGTTGCGGCATGGGATGCATCCACTGTCACTATCACGGACGGAGCGGATTATTCATATACTTTTACCGGATCCGATATAGGATTCAAATGGGTGAATGAATCGGTCATAGATGAGGCGGCTTCTCTGGGGAAGTCCGGAGATATAGTATCCCGTTATATACAGTTGACGGATCTGGCCAGACAACCCAAAGTATATGAGCTTGAGTATTCCGTAGACAACGCGTTACTTTCGGATATCATAGCAGGATGTGCCGCAGAATATGACAGAGAGGCCGTGAATGCTTCACTGACCAGAACAGACGGTTCATTTTCCATTACCGAAGGTGTTGCGGGACGGGCTATAGATCAGGCGGCGGTGGTATCCGGGATTACCGACTATCTTACACATGAGTGGGACGGAAGCCCCTATACATATAATATGGAGGTCGAGACGCTTGCTCCGCTCGGCAGCTACGAGGATCTCTCCAGAGTTACGGATGTACTCGGTACCTTTACCACGAGCTTTTCCACATCCGGATCTTCCCGTTCGGCTAATATAACCAATGCCTGCGGCCTGATCAACGGAACCACGTTATATCCCGGAGAGGAGTTTTCCACACTGGATACGATAACTCCCTTCTCCGAGGCAAACGGATACTTCATGGCGGGATCTTATCTGAACGGTCAGGTAGTGGACAGCCTGGGAGGAGGAATCTGTCAGGTATCCACAACGCTGTATAATGCTGTACTCCTGTCCGAACTGGAGGTGTCCGAGAGACATTGTCACTCCATGATCATAGGATATGTTAAGCCCAGTATGGATGCGGCTATAGCGGAATCCTCCGGCAAGAATTTCCGGTTCGTGAACAACACGGATTATCCGATATACATAGACGGACATACGACAGCCGAGAAGCAGATCACATTTACGATATACGGAGTTGAAACCCGTCCTTCATCTCACAAGGTTACCTATGAGAGTGAGGTTCTGGAAACTACAGTACCCGAGAGTGATATGGTATATACCAGCGAGGCACAGGGCGCCGGATACAGTTCGGGCATACAGTCCGCACATATAGGCTACAAGGCCAGACTGTGGAAAAACACATATGAGAACGGAGAACTTGTCAGCCGTGACGAAGTAAACTCCAGCAAATACAACATGTCTCCGAGAAGCATCACTATCGGTGTAGCTACGGATAATGCCGATATCTATAACATGCTCATGGAAGCCGCCGCATCCGGAAGTGCCGATACCGCAGCAGCAGCCGCCGCACAGGCAGCAGCAATGCTGAATCCTGCGCCTGCTCCTGCAGAGGGCGAGTGAGAACAGGCAAAAGCATAAGATGAAAGCCGAAGGAATATCCGTAAATAGTGTTCCGGGTACAGTCCGAGCAAGAGACTGTACCTTTTTAAGTGGAAAACATATCGTCATGACAGGATATGCGGGTGCTTCCGGAACGGTCAGAGAAGCACGCTCAAAGGCTGATGTACTTTCGGCCAGATTTTCTCCTTCATATATGGACAGGATATTACACATCCCGGTCATGAACGGAGAGAAAATGGAGATGGTCGACGGTATCATAAACAGATCCGGAGATTCGGGAGCGGAGGTTATATATGCTCTGAAAGCCGGCGACGGAGGTATATATGCGGCATTGTGGAGGCTGGGAGAGAGCCTGAACACCGGATTTACGGTACGCCATAAGGATATACCGATATTACAGGAGACAATAGAGGTATGCAATCTGCTGGATATCAATCCGTATATGCTTGAGAGCGGTGATTGTATGCTGATGGTGACGGATGCCCCCTCAGAATTGACAGAGGAAATGAACAGGGCCGGCATACCCGCTGCGGATATTGGGAACTTGACGACAGAACGCAAGCGTGCAATCATAAACGGAGAGAATGAACGATATCTCAACAGACCCGAAACGGAGATCAACAGTAACAGGGGGTTACAGAATGGATAACATACGTGAAGACATACTGACAACGATCGAAAAAAACAGTCGAATAGACATAAATGAGCTCGCCATACGCCTGGGTGTGGAGGAGACAGAAGTAGCCAATGCACTGGCGGCGATGGAAAGCGAGGGTATCATATGCGGATACCACACCATGATAGACTGGGATAAGACGTCTATCGAGAAGGTGTCGGCCCTGATAGAGGTAAGAGTAACACCCCAGAGAGAGGAGGGTTTTGACCGCATAGCTGAGAGGATATACAACTATCCCGAGGTGACCAGCGTATATCTGATCTCAGGTGGCTATGACCTTCTGGTTTCCATTGAAGGCAAGTCTCTTAAAGAGGTATCCCAGTTTGTTTCGGAAAAGCTTTCTACCCTGGATACCGTAATATCAACGGCTACACATTTCATATTAAAGAGATATAAGGACCACGGAACCATTATGAACACCAGAACCGAGGATGGCAGAGAGAAGGTGTCGCCTTGAGGAATCAGCTGTCCGATACTATCGTAAATATCAAACCTTCGGGTATCCGTAAGTTTTTTGACATAGTTGCGGAGATGAACGACCCCGAGGTCATTTCTCTCGGAGTGGGCGAGCCTGATTTTGATACGCCCTGGCATATAAGGGATGAGGGAATCTATTCTCTGGAAAAGGGAAAAACTTTCTATACATCCAATTCCGGACTCATGGAGCTCAGAACGGAAATATGCAATTATCTGAGCCGCAGGTTCAATGTGCAATATGATCCCAGAAAACAGACCCTGATCACGGTCGGCGGTTCCGAAGCCATTGATATAGGGTTGCGTGCGTTGATCAATCCCGGAGATGAGGTCATCATACCCCAGCCATGCTATGTATCGTATGAGCCCTGTGCAATTCTCACAGGTGCGAAGCCGGTCATAGTTAATCTGAAGGCCGAAAATGAATTCCGGCTGACTGCCGAAGAGCTGGAGGAAGCGATAACACCGAAGACCAAGATTGTGATCCTGCCTTTTCCCAACAATCCGACGGGTGCGATCATGGAGAGGTCGGATCTGGAAGCCGTCGCCCGCGTGATCATAGAGCATGACCTGATGGTCATGTCGGATGAGATATATGCGGAACTCACTTATAAGGATAAGCATGTTTCGATCGCGGAGATTCCCGGGATGCAGGAGAGAACGCTTCTGATCAACGGCTTTTCCAAGGCTTATGCGATGACCGGATGGAGACTCGGATATGTCTGCGGTCCCGAAGATATCATCGCTCAGATGACCAAGATCCATCAGTTCGCGATCATGTGTGCTCCTACTACGAGCCAGTATGCTGCCGTGGAGGCACTCAGGAACGGGGATGAAGATGTGGATGAGATGCGTCGGGCTTACGATCAGAGACGCCGGTACCTGGTGCATGAATTCAGGGATATAGGTATGGACTGCTTCGAGCCGTTCGGTGCTTTCTATGTTTTCCCATCCATACAGAGATTCGGTATGACTTCGGATGAGTTTGCAACGAGATTGCTCAAAGAACAGAAACTGGCGGTCGTACCCGGCACTGCCTTCGGCGATTGCGGAGAAGGTTTCTTACGTATATCATATGCTTACTCGATAGAGAGCCTGAAAAAGGCTATGGGAAGAATACGCGAGTTTGTTAAGACCATATAAGAAGGACTGATAAACAGAACATGAAACAGTTAGGTCTTCAGGAATACATAACTACTGCAGATGAGATATCGGCACTCCTACAGGCGGCGAACGTCGGAAATGTTGCGGCCGAGAAGATGACGCTTAAGGAGATGCTGCATTTCGAACTGCTGAAATTCGCGGTTTATCTGGCAGATGCCGACGGAGACATGGATGAGCGCGAGGTAAGTGTCATCCAGGAAACGCTGGGTATAGAGAGCACCATCGAGGAACTGACTCAGATGAGACGTAAGGAAGTGGTTGCCGGACGTTTCGGAGAGAAGATCCCTTCGGTACTCAAATATCCGGTACTGGCCGATGCAGCACATAAGATCAGCCCGGATCCGTACCGCGGACAGAAGGCCATGGTCTTCTATGATACATTTAAGCTGTTCGGTCAGACTATTCTGGCGGTACATAAAGAAGAGGCCGATGAACTGGAGGTATCCTGCTATACCGAATATATAGAGCGGATGGAGAAATTCATCAAAAGCTATGGCATATGGTACGCAGGTGATCAGAAGATCTATCGTCCCATAGAACCGGCTATGGAGGAGACCGCCGAATCCAAAGAAGAGAAAGCGGCCAGGCTTGAGGAATTGCTATCCGAATTTAACGGTCTTACCGGTCTGAGCGGCGTGAAGCATCAGGTTAATTCGCTGGTCAATCTCATGCGTGTGCAGAAGATGAGGCAGGAACAGGGGCTCAAATGCTCTGATGTCTCCAAGCACATGGTCTTCTCCGGCAATCCCGGTACAGGCAAGACTACAGTTGCCAGGATGCTGGCTGAGATATATAAGTATCTCGGAGTACTCTCCAAGGGACAGCTGGTGGAGGTCGACAGAGGCGGACTGGTCAAGGGATTCATCGGGCAGACCGCTACGCGTGTACAGGAAGTTGTGGATGAGGCGCTCGGCGGAATATTGTTCATCGACGAAGCATATACCCTGACAGTCGGAAAAGGAGAAGGCGATTTCGGCCAGGAAGCTGTCGATACATTGCTCAAATCCATGGAAGACCATCGTGACGAGCTTATAGTGATCGTGGCGGGTTATACCGATCTGATGGAGCAGTTCCTCAATTCCAATCCCGGGCTCAAGTCCAGATTTTCCAATTTCATATTCTTTGAGGATTATACGGCTGATGAGCTTATGGATATACTTCACAAGAACCTGGAGAAACAGGAGTATGTGCTCTCCAAGGCAGCTGAGAAGAAAGCCCGCAAGCTTATAGAGGAGCGAGTTGCGAACAAACCCGATAATTTTGCCAATGCAAGGGATATACGTAACTTCATGGAGCATGCGATTTCAAATCATGCCTGCCGTGTGGTGAATCTGGAGAACGTCGATTCCGATAAAGGTATCCTGTCTACGTTGGAAGTCGAAGATCTTCAGCCGTTTGAAGACTGAATGGAAATAAAATACAGTGATGAATTGATAGAGTATATGCGAAGCCGTCGCAAAGAGTGTATCCTGGTTGATATCGCATCAACCAATACCTGCGATCTGGATGTGACGGAGATGTATCTGAGGTTCATATCAGACAAGCATGCTGACAGGCTTCTTGGTTCCGGCAAGGGATATAAGGTGCACGAAGCTCCCTTCGGACGGCTGGTGATCCCGCCGTATAATCTGAATATATCCGACTCGGTTTCGGTGTATCTGAAGAAAGTGTTGTTCTTCAACGTAATAAAACAGGATGGACTGACCCTCTGAAAAATTTTTTTCGGAGGGTTAATTTTATATCTTAAGGTGCCGATATAAAAATTGAGATATCTTCTCCGCCCGGAACGGATTCCGGTACGCAAAGCCATGGAGGCGACTTATGAACGGCATATCAGGTCCTGTTAACAATCCATATCCCATGATGAACGTAAGCGAAAAGACGTATGGTACAGTCGTGCGTTCGGAGGCTTCGCGGCTTAAACGAGTGGCGAACGGCTCTGATCCCGATTCGGTGCAGCAAAACCGCACATACGGTGCTTCGTCCATAATCAGCAGTGCGCAGGCTTTTGCAAGCACGGTCAGAGAATCCCGTATAAAAAGTAAAGAAACAAGCAACGAAGTTAAAAAACTGCAATATAACTTCAAGGATATATCCTCACAGATAATGAGAAGCAAGAATTCTCTCAGCGCCAAGCAGGCCGCAAGCAAAGCCCGAAGAGAGGTGCTCAGACTCAGAAGAGCAAAGGCCGGCGGACAATATGATGAGGAAGAAGTCAATGCTGCATTGGAGCACGCCAAATCCATGGAGCGTGTAGCCAAAAAGAAAGCTGCTCATCTCCAGCAGGAAGAGCTGATCCATATAACGGATAAAGAAGGAAATACCAAGACTGCGGAGGAACTCAAGGAACATCCCGAGAAACTCGGTGATGAGGAAGAGGATGTATTGGATGAACTGACTGCGACGGATCAGGTAAAACCGCAGGACAAAGCACCTGAGGATCTGTCCGGCGAATTGTCGGAGGATATGTCGGAGAATATCGAAGAGATCACCGCTCAGCTGACCGAATGGATGTCCGGACAGATGGATGATCTGATGCAGGAAATGTCGGATCTGATGAGTGAGCAGATGGATGACATGCTTGAAAATATGGAAATGCTCACGGAGATGAGCGCGGTCCCGAAGGAAATGTCCGAAGCGGACTATAAAAAGCTGGTGACCAAACATCGTACCGAAGAGATGAAGGAGATGGCCGAAGCCGACAGGGAGTATCTGAAATTTATATTTGAGAAATACCAGAAGATGAAGGACGGCGGATCCGGAGTATCCGGGGTGTCTGCGGGAGCATTTACCCCGGCGGCAGCCGCTTCGGCCGGTATGGAACCTTTCGCGACCGGAATGGCTGCGGATCTTTCAGCATCGGGCGGCGGATTCGATGTCAGTGTCTGACACCGGATGATCGGACCGGGTGATCAGTTTTTTGTGGCACGAAAAGATGTATTATTGTAATATCTATTTATGAGTATCAGGCTATCCTTGTGATAGCCTTTTTATTGTAAAGCTACCGGCAGGTCACTGTCATGCAATAAAGGAGAATATCCATGGACATAGATAAGATATTGTCGATATGCGACCATACGCTTCTTAAGCAGGAGGCTGCGTGGGAGGACATCAGACAGATACTGGATGATGCTATGGAGTACCATACGGCATCCGTATGTATACCCCCGTGTTATGTACGTCCGGCAAAGGAATACATGACGAAAGCCGCTTCGGAGTCATCTGAAAACCCGGTAAAGATATGCACCGTGATCGGTTTTCCCAACGGAAACATGACGACTGCCACCAAGGTGTTTGAGACTAGGGATGCGATCGCAGACGGAGCGGATGAGATAGACATGGTCATAAACATCGGACGATTAAAGGGCGGAGATGACGATTATGTGCTGGACGAGATCCGTCAGGTAAAGGCTGCCTGCGGTGATCACATACTGAAGGTGATCATAGAGACCTGTTTGCTCACCCGTGAAGAGAAGATACTGATGTGCGGGATAGTGACCGAATCAGGTGCCGATTATATCAAGACTTCGACGGGATTCTCCACCGGAGGAGCAACTTTTGACGATGTGAAACTGATGGCAGAGCACATCGGTCCTCATGTGAAGATCAAGGCAGCAGGCGGGATATCCACGCTTGAAGATGCAGAGGAATTCATGAGACTCGGTGCGAGCCGTCTGGGCACGAGCAGGATAGTTAAGCTGGTGAAGGGATGAGCGATAAGAAGATCAGTCTGATATTCCCGTATCAGGAGAAACCCGGTGATCTGAGCAATACAAGAGCGGGAGAACCTGCTTACCGTTCTCTCGGACATGATACGATCCATAATCTGGGACTTGATACGATCATAAATGAATTGACTCCCATAGAGGCAGAAAGGGTCTACTGTCTGCGTGTATTGTCCAATCTGACAGATGACCCGCGTGTTGCCGTATACAGAGCGGATGTATTTGAGGATATTCTTAATTCTCCGGAGTTGCGCGAGAATATGATCAGGATCCTGGATAAGATCAATTTCCTGAGAGATTACGGAGGATTCAAAAGGGATCACGATGACAGTGTGTCGGCTTCGGCATGGGAAATGATGCACAGGCTGGAGGATATCAGGGATTATATAGCCTGCGTCGAGGCCATACACGACTGCCTGGCGGATGCTCAGGTTAAGTCGGAGGGGCTGAATGCTCTGAAGGAACACGTGGACGCGATCTACACGGATAATGCATTTGCGGAGCTTAAGGAGGATATATCAAAGCTTAA
Source organism: uncultured Lachnospiraceae bacterium (assembly GCA_946620235.1). Taxonomy (GTDB): domain Bacteria; phylum Bacillota; class Clostridia; order Lachnospirales; family Lachnospiraceae; genus XBB2008. The sequence goes on from CAMONC010000003.1 coordinate 25,158, forward strand.
GGCTTCAACAACCGACTTAAAGAGTGTGACTCTCGGAGTGAACTTAAATGACCGGTTCGAGGCTGAGAGCATAGGCGTGGTTTCCATCAATAACAAGAGATTTACCAAGTCTAATCTGATCGGCGGTTTTAACGATGCCATTACGGCCTCCAAGGGAGGCGTAAAAGAAGGGAATGACTGGGATGAGAATTACAGGTATCAGCCATTCAACGCTACACGGGCCGATATGATCGCGACTGTTGACCGTCTGGGACGGATGAAAGCTGCTACATCGGGTATGCCGGGAATGCTGACGGTGGCTTCGATCCCCATGGCAGACAGTACGACCGATGTTACGAGATATATGGACCGCGTGGTCAATCATATGTTGTATCTGACGGTCCGCAAGCTGAAAAGTGTCCTGGGTAAATATGTCAGTATCACGATCACCGATATTACCGACCTGATCCCGGAGTTCATGTATTATATACGCTGGGCTGAGTATGTTGAGCGCATGCGGGATGCGGGGTATCTGTTCCGTAAAGCCTGTGCCCTGCGTAATCCGAAGCTGAAAGATGTAACGCAGAATGAACAGAAAGATGCTGATCCGCTCGAATCCGGTAAGGACCGGGTATATACGGAAGCACACGGAGTATATAACCCTCTGCTTGCGTTGGCGCATTTACAGGATAAATTGGATATTGTCCGTAATGATCTGATCTTTGATGAGGAGCATTGCACATATATACTGACGGGAGCCAACAGAGGCGGCAAGACCACGATAACCGTGGCTGTCGGACTTTTGTTTGTTTTTGCCCAGGGAGGAATATACGTGCCGGGAACCACATTTAAGTATGTGCCGGTGGACTGCATATTTACGCATTTTCCTGCTGATGAGGATCAGACTATGGATCTCGGACGTCTGGGTGAGGAATGTAAACGCTTCAGGGAAATCTATGGTGATGCGACAGGGAACAGCCTGTTGCTCCTGAACGAGACTTTCTCTACAACTTCGTTTGAAGAGGGCTACTTTATAGCCCGCGATGCAGTGAAGGCGGTCCTGTCCAAGGGTAACCGGACAATATACAATACGCATATGCATAAACTTGCCCGTGATCTGGAGGAGATCAATGCGGAAACCGAAGGCTGTGGCATGCCGGGGGTGAAAGCAAAGGCACAGTCTCTGATAGTACGGTCGGACGGTGGCAACAGATCGTTCAAGATAGCTGTTGCACCGCCTGAGGGAACGTCTTATGCTGAAGATATAGCTCGTAAATACGGGGTTACTTACGAGATGTTAACGGAGGAATGATCCATGGCCAAAACAGTTAAGCTGGCGGATATAGCTGAGAGGGTCGGAGTAAGCATAGTAACGGTATCCAAGGCCCTGTCGGGACAAAAGGGTGTCAGTGAGACCATGCGCTCGCGGATTCAGGCAATAGCTGATGAAATGGGTTATAAACAGCCGGGTGCATATCGGAGAGAGATGGAAGAAGCCCGTAAGATGCGGGGCTATAATTTGGGTGTTTTAATCGCGGATTATTATCTGGGCAAGTATGAGAGTTTCTACTCGCAAATGTATCAGCAGTTTGCAACACGGGCCGGCAGCAAGGGATGTTTCTGCCTGCTTGAACTGGTCAGCCGTGAGCAGGAAGAAGAAGTCAGGGTTCCGATGATGCTGTCCGAGAAGCGGGTTGACGGGATCGTGGTCATAGGCAAGCTGTCCGACAGTTACCTGAAGATGCTCTCGGATTCCGGGATTCCCATGGTTGGACTGGATTTCTATACCAGAGATGACAAGCTGGATTCGATCATAAGCGACAGCTATTTCGGCGGATACCGCATGACCAATTATCTGATCGACAAGGGCCATACGCAGATAGCCTACGTGGGTACCATCGGAGCCACGACTTCCATTACTGACCGGTACATGGGTTATCTGAAGGCATTGAACGAACATGGCATCAAACAGAGAGAAGACTGGATCATAGATGACAGGGATCCGGTAGAAAAGATACTGGATGAAAGCAATATCAAACTGCCGGAGAAGATGCCCACAGCATTTATGTGCAACTCGGATCAAACCGCAGGAATGCTCATCAACATCCTGGAGCGGGCAGGATATAAAGTTCCGAGGGACATATCCGTAGCGGCATACGATAACTTTCTTCCTCCCGGAATATGCGATGTGCGTATCACGTCATATGATGTCGATATGAAGGAAATGGCAAAAAGGGCCGTATCCATGATCACTCATAAGATAGCGGGAGAAAGCTATAAGCAGGGAACATATATAGTAGGCGGTCATATAATTGAGAAAGAAAGCGTAAGGGAAACCAAACTCCGACCGCTGGATGATTAAACAGACAAAAATAAGCTCATTTTAACTTTTTAGCTAAATTTAACCTGCGCTTGGGACGACTTGACGACTCGAGAGCGGGTTTTCTTTGTGCTTTTTTACCAAAAGAAAACAAAAAAATGTAGTAAAAAGGTAAAAACGGGGTAAATATACACAAAATACTTGACTAAATTATTCAAATGCCATAACTTAAAATTAAGTTCATAAGAACAGCCGTTTAGCTAAACGGATAACACAATCTCAAATGAGGGAGGAAAACAATGAAAGCAAAAAAAGTTATGGCACTTATGATCAGCGCAACAATGCTTTTAGGTCTGACCGCCTGCGGCGATACCGCAGAGGCTCCGGCAGAAGAGCCTGCTGCAGCAGAGGAGACAGCGGAGGAAGCTGCACCTGCGGCAGAGGAGACCGCGGAGGCACCTGCAGCTGAAGAGGCAGAGGCTCCGGCAGCCGGCGAACTCAGCTACACAGCACTCAATCTGGCAGACTACACCGATACAACCGCTACGATCAAGTTCATCCATCATAAGACCGACCGTGCAGAGGACGGTACCATGGATGCCATGGTAGCAGAGTTCAACAAGACATTCCCTAACATCACCGTGGAGATGGAAGCTGTTACCGATTATGCAGAGGACGCACTTCTTCGTCTTTCAACCGGTGACTGGGGAGATGTAATGTTTATCCCCGCTATCGACAAGAATCAGCTTGAAACATATTTCATGCCTTTTGATACTCTTGATAACCTGTCAGGTGTTCTGAATTTCGCAAACCAGTGGGAGTACAACGGACTCAGCTACGGTATTCCTTACATGGCAAACGCACAGGGACTCCTGTATAACAAGAGGATCTTCAATGAGGCCGGTATCAGCGAACTGCCTAAAACTCCTACCGAGTTCCTGGCTGACCTTCAGCTGGTTAAGGACAACACCGATGCCATCCCGCTCTATACCAACTATGCTGCAGGCTGGACCATGGGCGCATGGGATGCATATGTAGGATGTGTATCAAACGGTGACAACACTTATATGAACCAGAAGCTTGTTCATACCGCAGAGCCTTTCTCGGATCCCGGAGATGATACCGGCGCATACAATGTATACCGTATTCTGTATGATGCATGTGCACAGGGTCTGATAGAAGACGACTATACCACTACCGACTGGGAGAGCTGCAAGGGTATGATGAACCGCGGCGAGATAGCTACCATGGTACTCGGATCATGGGCTTATGCACAGATGTGCGAAGCGGGCGATACTCCCGAAGATGTAGGCTACATGCCTTTCCCGATCACCGTAGGGGGAACACAGTATGTACTGGCAGGCGGAGACTACTGCTACGGCATCAATGCAAATTCATCCGACGAAAACAAGCTTGCATCCCTTATCTTCGTAAAGTGGATGACCGAAGAGTCCGACTGGTGCTACAACGAGGGCGGATATCCCGTAGTCAAGGGCGGCAAGACTCCCGACATGTATGCGGCATTTGACGGTTGCACCGTTCTGTCCGATGAGCCCGCACTTGCAGGCGAGGAAGACTTCCTGAACGAGATGAATGCAGAGTCGGAACTTTCCATCAACGCAGGCGGCAACGACAAGGTTCAGAGGATCGTTGAAGCCGGTGCCACCGGATCCGAAGAGTTTGCAGACATCATGGCAGACTGGAACACCGCATGGCAGGATGCTCAGGATGAACTCGGCATCGAAGTTCTGTATTGATCCCGATCCACAACCAAAGATATTTTGATCAGATGAGAAGAGCCGGGGAGAGCTGTCTCTCCCCGGCTCGTATTTTACAGACGCGCAAGAGGTGATCGTATGGCAAACTCTAAGCAAATCGCAAAACCGAAGAGATCTTTTCCGGACTGGTTAAGGAGTCGTGACGGCCAAAAGGTGCTGGTGATGGTGGCCTTTATGATAGTGCCTCTGGTGCTGTTGTTTGTGTTCACGTATCTGCCGTTCGGTCAGATGTTCGGCTTCTCGTTTTACAACATGAAGTATATTGGTGCCCGCAAGTTCGTCGGTTTAAAGAATTATTCAAAAGTATTCTCACGCAAGGACTGCTTCGGTGCACTTAAACTGTCGCTGTACTATATGCTCGGATCGGTCGTACAGCTGGGCATAGCACTATATCTGGCGACTATCCTGAGCTTCAAGGTAAAAGGTGGGAACGTATTCAAGGGACTGATGTTCTTCCCATTCCTGATCAACGGTATAGCGATAGGTTTTATATTCAAGTTCTTTTATACCAGAGGCTTCGTGTTTGATACCGTGCTGCAGTGGTGCGGATTCCAGCTGGATAATCTGCCGTATTGGCTCAGAGACCAGAGGATAAACAACTTTTCTCTGGTGGGTACCAGCGTATGGCGGTATTTCGGGCAGAATATGGTTCTTTTCATCGGAGCGATCATGTCCGTGGATTCCGAGCTGTATGAAGCTGCGACACTGGACGGAGCAAATCGTTTTCAGCAGTTTAAGTACATCATTCTGCCGAGCATCAAGACGATCATCACACTTAATGTGATCCTGTCCATAACCGGATCCCTGTCGGCTTTTGAGCCACCTTATGTCATCACCGACGGTGCGAATGGTACGGGAACCTACTTCGTGGTCATGCATGAGATCGCACATACCCAGCAGAAGGTAGGTCTTGCCTCCGCAATGGCGATAGTGCTTTTGATCATCATTCTGATCGTGACCGGATTGCAGAAGCTGTTCTTCAAGTATGTATTTAAGAGCGGAGAGGATGAGGATCCGCGTGCAGCGATAAAGCGTGAGAAACAACTGGCACGGATTTCGTCAAGGAAGGGAGGTGCAGTTGTATGAAAAAGACAAATGAGCAGGCCATAGCCGGCAGGATCATATGGATGATAATACAGTATGTATCACTTCTGTTCTTCAGCTTCGTGGCTGTCATCCCCGTGGTAAGCTGTGTTATCACGGCATTTAAGACCGATACCGAGTATCAGAATACAAATGTAATGACGCTTCCGGAAAGCTGGCTGAACTTTGAAAACTATATCCGGGCATTTGATAAGGCCAATATGGGACGGGGATTCATCAATTCGGCGATCATACTTGTCTGCGTATTGCTGATCTCGACATTCATCGGTACTCAGCTCGCATATGTACTCGATCGTTTTAAGTTTTTCGGAAACGGGCTGATCCGTAATCTGTTCCTGTTTGCATCTCAGCTTCCCGGTGTTGCGATGCAGGTAGCATTGTATGAGATCATGTACAAGCTGCACTTCATCAACTCGATGGTCGGATACATCATACTGATGTGCGGCACGGACATCATATCGATATACATCTATATTCAGTTTTTCGAGAATATAGATTATTCGCTGGACGAGTCGGCGATCGTGGACGGTGCGAACTATTTCACCATTTTTTATAAGATTTTGCTTCCACTTCTTAAACCTGCCATCGTAACTTCGTGTATACTAAAGGGAGTGGGTACATATAACGAATACTATTGTGCCAATCTGTATCTGCAGGATAAGACCAGAGTCAATACGGTAGCGACCTCGCTCTATACATTCGTCGGACCGCTGGGGAGCAAGTATAATCTGATCTGCGCGGGTGTCATCATATCGCTGCTCCCGGCGCTGATCGTCTTTATCACCTGTCAGAAGCAGATATACAGCGGACTTACTCAGGGTGCGGTCAAAGGATGACGGCTGCCCGTAACCGAATTGCCGCGGCATGAAAGGTGGAGAAATGTTTAAGTACAAAGAAGAGATCGAGCATCATCTGATATACGACATAATCCCGTTTTGGAAAAAACTGCGTGATGATGCTTACGGCGGATATTACGGATATGTAAGCTTCGATCTGGATATCGATGAGAAAGCGGTCAAAGGCTGCATACTCAATAACCGGATCACATGGTTTTTTTCAAATGCATACGATGTGACAGCCGATGATACCCTACTCGCCGAAGCCAGGCACGGGTATGAGTTCCTGAGGGACAAGTGCGTGGACACCAAATTCGGAGGAGTATACTGGTCGCTCAAATATGACGGGACACCGGAGGATACGACCAAGCACACATATAATCAGGCTTTTGCCATATATGCACTGAGTTCATACTATGCGGTGAGCCATGATCCGGATGCATTGAATCTGGCATATGAGCTTTTTGACCTGATCGAAGAGAAATGCCGTGACGAGGAGGGATACCTGGAGGCATTCACCAGAGATTTCCGTCCCGAATCCAATGAGAAGCTGTCAGAGAACGGGGTGATGGCAGAGAGGACCATGAATACGCTTTTACATGTGTTCGAAGCCTATACCGAGCTGTACCGTGTCGGACAAAACGCACGTGTCGGCGAGAAACTTAAGTGGATCCTGGATACATTCGCGGATAAGATCTATAATCCGGAGCTTCACAGGCAGGAGGTCTTCTTTGACGCCCATTACACTTCTCTGATCGATCTCCACAGCTACGGCCATGACATCGAAACCGCCTGGCTCATTGACCGGGGCACGGAGGTTCTGGGTGATCCCGCATATGAAGAAAAGCTCACGCCGATCACACGGGATCTGACGGCGAATATCTATAAGACAGCGTTTGACGGTCACTCTCTGGCCAATGAGTGTGAGAGCGGAGTGGTAGATACCAAGCGTGTGTGGTGGGTCCAGGCAGAGACTCTCATAGGATTCCTGAACGGATATGAACGAGACCCGGCGCATAAGGAATACCTGGAAGCCGCCGGAGCGGAATGGGAATTCATCCGCGATCATGTGATCGATCCCAGATGCAGAGAATGGTATATGCATGTGGATCCTCAGGGTAATCCCGAGCGCGGAAGACCGATAGTGGAACCATGGAAATGCCCGTATCACAACGGTCGTATGTGCATTGAGGTCATGAGAAGGGGAGAAAAGGAATGATTCACGAGAAGTATTTTGAATTAGCCAAAGAGCAGGAAGTATATCTGTCACGGAAGAACAAGAAGAGTGACTTCTATAACGGAATATATGACAGGTATGAGTATCCCGTGCTTACCAGAGAACATGTACCGCTGACCTGGAGATACGATCTGAATAAGGAGACCAATCCGTTCTTCATGGAGAGACTGGGGATCAATGCCGTGATGAACTCCGGCGCGATCTACATGAACGGGAAGTATTATCTGGTAGTAAGGATAGAAGGCAATGACCGCAAATCATTTTTCGGCGTAGCCGTATCCGATAACGGAGTTGATAATTTCCGCTTCGCGGATAGGCCGGTCCTGCTCCCCGATACCTGTCCCGAAGAGACCAATGTATATGACATGCGTCTGACCAGACACGAGGACGGATATATATACGGAGTGTTCTGTTCCGAGAGCAAGGACACCTCGGTAAACGATCTGTCGGCTGCCGTTGCGGCTGCAGGCATAGTGCGAACCAAAGATCTGGTGAACTGGGAGAGGCTTGATAATCTGAAGACTCTCAGATCCCCCCAGCAGAGAAATGTATGTCTGCATCCTGAGTTTGTGGATGGCAAATATGCCTTTTATACCAGACCGATGGACGACTTCATCGAGACCGGTTCGGGCGGCGGAATAGGATTCGGCCTGAGCGAGTCGATAGAGCATGCCGTGATCGATGAAGAACGCATGACCAGTATCCGCAGATATCATACCATCACGGAATCCAAGAACGGTGCGGGAGCAACTCCGATAAAGACTGACCGCGGCTGGATCCATATCGCACACGGAGTACGTAATACCGCTGCGGGACTGAGATACGTGATCTATGCTTTCGCAACGGCACTTGATGATCCGGGACGTGTCATCGCCGAGCCCGGAGGACTGCTCATAGGTCCCCGCGGCGGAGAGAGAGTCGGAGATGTGAGCAACGTGGTGTTCACCAACGGAGCCATCGTCAATGACAGGGATGAAGTATTCATATACTATGCATCGAGTGATACCAGGATGCATGTGGCAACCACAACACTCGATAAGCTGATCGATTATGTATTCAATACGCCGGCTGATGCATTGAGAAGTGTTGACTGTGTTAAGCAGCGTATCGGACTGATAGACGGGAATCTGGAGCTCCTGGGAAAAAACTGAGAGCATCCCGCCAAGAGGAGAATGACATGAAATATAAAATGATCGCCCCCGCTGTCCCCAACATACCGTGGCAGGACAGGCCGGAGGGGATAAAGGGCGCACCCATATGGAGATACAGCGAGAATCCCGTGGTGGACCGAAATCCGATAGACGGCGTTGCCAGGATCTTTAACTCGGCCGTAATGCCCTATGAAGGAAAGTTCATCGGAGTATTCCGCGGGGAGCAGACCAACGGTGTACCCTATGTATATCTGGGAAGGAGCGATGATGCCCTTCATTGGACTTTCGACAGTGAGAAGGTACCGTTCGTTGATGAAGAAGGCAAGCCTTTTATGCCCGTGTATGCATACGATCCCCGGCTTGTAAAAGTCGAAGACACCTATTATATCATCTGGTGCGGAGATTTCTACGGGGCAGCCATAGGCATGGCCAAAACGAAGGATTTTAAGACTTTTACCCGTATTGAGAATCCGTTTATTCCGTTTAACAGGAATGCGGTACTGTTTCCTCGCAGGATAAACGGCAACTTCGTAATGCTCAGCCGCCCGTCGGATTCGGGACATACTCCTTTCGGAGATATCTTCCTAAGTGAAAGCCCCGACATGACGTACTGGGGCAGGCATCGTCATGTGATGAGTGCGGGTCATGAATGGTGGGAATCCGTCAAGATCGGCGGAGGAGCGGCCCCCATAGAAACAAGTGAAGGCTGGCTGTTGTTCTATCACGGTGTGGCAACCACCTGCAACGGATTCGTTTATTCCATTGGCGGAGCGATCCTGGATATCGATCATCCGTCAGTAGTCAGATACCGCTGCGAGAATTTCATCCTCACACCCGAAGCCGAGTATGAGGAGAGAGGGTTCGTACCCAACGTGGTATTTCCCTGTGCTACACTCCATGATTCAGAGACCAATCGTATTGCATTGTATTACGGAGCAGCTGACAGCGTAGTCGGAGTCGCATTTTGCAACATGGACGATATCATAGACTATATCAAGGATCACAGCGTGGTACGTGAGACGGATACGGAGATAGGACGAAGGTGAGCGAAACAGAAAAGATACAACGGGATAAGGGGCTTGTTGAAGAAGGAGATGCGGCTGCACTCGGTCGTCTCTTCGAGAGAGCCCGGCACGGCGGAGACATCACGGTCGGATTCCTGGGAGGAAGCATCACTCAGGGAGCCGTGGCGACGGATGATACACTCTGCTATGCATACAGGGTCTATGACTGGTTTGTGAAGACCTTTCCCGAATCCAGGTTCACATATGTGAATGCAGGTATCGGAGCTACCGATTCCGAGTACGGTGCTGCGCGTGTAGCAGAAGACCTCCTCAGTGCACACCCCGACTTTGTGTTGATGGAGTTTGCCGTGAATGACGGGTGTGACGATCACTATCTTGAGACTTACGAAGGCTGCGTACGGCAGATACTGAAGTCCAAGCCCGGCATAGCACTCATACTCATGAATAATGTGTTCTATAACGAGGGCGGAAGTGCGGAACGTATACACAGACAGGTTGCGCGCCACTATAAGCTGCCGTCGATCAGCATGAGGACTACGATCTTCGATGCCATTCTGTCAGGTCGGATCATAAAGGAAGATATAACTCCTGATGATCTGCATCCGAACGATATCGGACATGGGATCGTGGCAGATGTGATATGCGGCTGTCTGGAGTCCATACTGAAAAGCCAGGGTGCGGCGGTTAAAGCCTCCGGAGCTGCGGACGACAGTCCGCTTCCGGCGCCTATCACTCCTGACCGTTATGAGTTCAGCATCAAGTACGATAACCGGAATTCTGATTCCGTGATCAGATCCATACAGGGTTTCAAACCCGACATCACTCCGCGCAGGGCGGTAAGAGACTGTTTCCGGTATGGATATTCCGCGCGGGAGAAAGGCGGATTTGTCGAGTATGAAGTTGAGGGCGCATGCATAGCCGTTCAGTTCAGGCGTACGATCAACCTGCCGGCACCGGTTGCCAGAGCGACTGTGGATGGAGATGAATCGAATGCCGTGATACTTGATGCGAATTTCGATCAGACCTGGGGTGATTTTCTTGCATTGACCGATGTATATGTCAGCGACAGACCCGGTAAGCACAGAGTCAGGATCGAAGTGATCGAATCCCATGCCGATGACAAAGGAGATTTCTATCTGGCCGGAATAATCGTATCGGGCAGATGATACCGATCGGGATTGGAGAATTACGTAAAACATGCCCGGAAAAGACAAACACTACACAGATATACGTGCTCTGACGGATAATCCTTACCTTAACCTGTATGAAATGGATGCCGTTGCTTCAAGCGGCGCTCCTTTTCACTATTACTTTGCCAGCAGGAGAAAGGGCGACAGGCTCCGCATATGCACAGGACAGACCGATCCGGAAGGAGTACTGGTCTATGCGGTCGATGCGGACGATCCTTCCCGCATCCTGCTCATTCATCAATACCGGTATCCTGTGGGCAGGTATCTGTATGAACTTCCTGCAGGGCTTATAGAAGAAGGGGAAACTCCTGAGGAAGCAGCTATACGTGAGATCCGAGAGGAGACCGGTATGGAGTTTACTCCCTACGAAGCAAAGGGCAGTGTGCTGACCAGGCCGTATATGCTCGCTCAGGGGATATCCGACGAAGCCGGTATCAATGTTTTCGGTACCGTGAAAGGTGAACTGACCACGTCATATCAGGAGGATACGGAATATATCCGCCCCAGGTGGGCTGACCGCGGCGAGGCAAAGCGTATTTTGTCCGAGGAGATCACTTCCATGAGAGCCCAGCTGTTGCTCAGCATGTTTGTACAGGCAGATCCTTCGGATCCCTTTGGGTTTCTGAGTATTTGAATCAACGTGAAAGATATGAATAAAAACGTAAGCTACGAAAAACTTATATTTTTAAAGCCGGCTTTTGTACACAAGATATGGGGCAGTGCGAAGCTGCGTGAAGATTACGGATATGATGAACCTGGTGATGATATAGGCGAGTGCTGGGGAATCTCTGCTCACCCGCATAACGAGACCACCGTTGCCGGCGGTGAATATGCCGGAATGAGACTGAGTGAGCTGTGGAGGGATCATCGTGAACTGTTCGGAAATGCCGATGGGGAAGAGTTCCCTCTTTTGACGAAGATAATCACGGCAAAGGATGACTTAAGTGTCCAGGTGCATCCCGATGATGCATATGCTATGGAGCATGAAAACGGATCCAGTGGCAAAACGGAATGCTGGTATGTGCTGGATGCCGAACCGGGCAGCAGGCTGGCTGTGGGACACAATGCACGATCCCGGGAGGAACTCATCGATATGATCGAAGCGGGAAGGTGGGAAGATCTGATCAGATATACGGATGTCGTTGCAGGCGATTTTATCCAAATCCCACCGGGAACGGTTCATGCCATAGGCGGAGGGGTTACTCTTTTGGAAACCCAGCAGAGCTCGGATATCACATACAGGCTATACGATTATGAACGTAAGCAGGACGGATGTCTGCGCCCGCTGCAGCTTAAGCAATCCGAAGAAGTGATCGCCGTTCCGGCCGCCGATGTAGCTGATGAGATCATTCATGATGATTCCGATGATGATGTGGTCTGCCTGATCTCATGTGATCATTATGAAGTCTATCGGATCACATGCAGGGATGAACTGACCGTGGAGTTTGACAGGCCTTTTGTGCTCATGAGTGTGGTGGAAGGAGAGGGCACCGTGAAGTCTGATCGGGACAATGGCGCCGGGGAATCAGAGAGTACCCGTGTAAAAAAAGGAGATCATTTTATAGTTCCGGCCGGGTTTGGCAAGCTCGCCATGTCAGGAAGTATCAAGATCATAGCATCCTGCCTCCCGCTGTAAGAATTAAGGCACCGGCAGGCCTGCGGTACAGTTGTATTTATCCCCCGTTTTTAGTAAAATAAAGTATCTACGTGCATATGTCGAAAACGGGGGATTTTCATGAATATAGTTCTTTTATCGGGTGGCTCGGGTAAGCGTCTGTGGCCGCTTTCAAACGACATCAGATCCAAGCAGTTCATAAAGATATTCCGTACATCGGATGGTAATTACGAATCCATGGTACAGAGAATGTACAGAATGCTCCGGGAAGTCGATCCCGAAGCCGTAATAACCATTGCAACATCCAAATCCCAGGTTTCATCCATACATAACCAGATAGGCGCTCAGGTCGGCATATCCGTGGAACCGTGCAGACGGGATACTTTTCCGGCGATAGCACTGGCAGCATCCTATCTGTATCACGTGCAGGGGGTAGGAGAGGACGAGCCGGTTATTGTATGTCCGATCGACCCCTATGTGGAAGCCGATTATTTCCGCACACTCTCCGCGTTGAGCAATCATGTCGCGGAAGCGGATGTCAATCTGTCACTCATGGGTATCGAACCCACATATCCCAGCGAGAAATACGGATATGTTATCCCCACCGCAAAAGAAGAATTCAGTCCGGTGGCAGCTTTTAAAGAAAAACCCGATATGAAAACCGCCCGCAGTTATATAGAGCAGGGGGCTTTGTGGAATGCGGGAGTATTCGGATTCAAGCTCCGCTATATGCTGAATAAAGCCGAAGAAATCCTCGGAACATCGGATTATAAGACTCTTTTTGATACATATGATACGCTGACCAGGATCAGCTTCGATTATGCCGTGGGCGAGAAAGAACCGCTGATAGACGTTCTTCGTTTCTCGGGAGAGTGGAAGGATCTGGGTACCTGGAATACGCTGACCGAGGCTATGGACGATACCGTGATAGGACAGGGTATCATGAACGACAGCTGTGAGAACGTGAGCATATTGAATGAACTGGATATGCCCATCCTGGCTATGGGGCTTAAGGATATGGTCATAGCAGCAAGTCCTGAAGGCATACTTGTTTCTGATCTGCATCAGTCAAGTTATATCAAGCCGTATGTGGATTCTTTGGATGGGGAAGTCCGGTTCGCCGAGAAGTCATGGGGCGAATTCCGGGTCATTGATATAGAGGAAGACAGCCAGACGATAAGGGTCACGCTCAATCCCGGTCATGAGATGAATTATCACTCTCACGAGCATCGGGATGAGGTCTGGACGATCCTCAGCGGATCGGGCGCATCCATCGTGGATGGCGAGGTAAGGCGAGTGGGCCCCGGAGACGTGATCCGTATTCCGGCCGGTGCCAGACATATGATCCACGCATTCGATACGCTCAGAGTCATGGAGGTCCAGCTGGGGACTGACATCCGTGTTGCAGATAAGATCAAATACGATAAGCCGGAGAATTGGCTCAATGAAACAGAGTGATCGGGGGACAGTATGAAACTGAATTATAAAAGGACATTTTTTATAGGATTGGCATTTCTGTCAATCTGTGCATTCTGGCAGATGTACGACAACATCATACCGCTCATGCTTCAGCGGACGTTTCATTTAAATGAGACGATCACCGGTGCGATCATGGCGCTTGATAATGTTCTGGCGGTATTCCTTTTGCCGATACTCGGTACGATATCCGACAGGGTTGACACCCCGATGGGACGACGCACCCCGTTTGTCATCGTTGGAACATTGCTGGCGGTCGTACTCCTGTATTTGCTCGGAGTAGCTAACCGCCGGGCATCTCTTGTGATGTTCATCACCGTCTTATTGCTGCTGCTGATAGCGATGGGGCTCTATCGTTCCCCGGCAGTCGCACTGATGCCTGACCTTACTCCCAAGCCGCTCAGAAGCCAGGGCAACGCCGTGATCAACCTGATGGGAGCTATTGGCGGAGTATATACCCTGATACTGATATCGGTCCTTTCCAAGGATGACAATGACTATATGCCGATCCTGCTCGGGGTCATAGCGATCATGATCATTGCTGTGGTCGTTCTGGTGATCACGATCAGGGAGAAGAAGCTGGCTCCGGAGGTCGCCAAAGAAAACGAAGAGTGGGAAGCATCCCAGGCAATGGAAGCAAAGGATTCGGATGATGCGGTACTTAAGTCCGCAGTCGAGACAGCAGAGGCTACCGAAGCGGGGGGAGCGCTTCCCGCAGATGTTAAGCGGAGTCTCCTTTTTATCCTGATATCGATAGCCCTGTGGTTTACAGCGTATAATGCAGTCAGCACAGCCTGGTCCAGATATGCTACCACGGTATGGAACATGAAGAACGGCGGATATGCCAACTGTCTGATGGTAGGTACGGTGGCCGCCTGTCTGAGTTATATACCCATAGGTATCCTGGCTGCGAAGATCGGACGTAAGAGGTCCATCCTGATAGGAATAGTCATGCTGTTCATCAGTTATACGAGTGTGGCATTATACAGGGAGTTTTCACCTTCCATCAACATATTCTTCGTGCTGAACGGCGTGGGCTGGGCGGCTATCAACGTTAACTCGTTGCCCATGGTAGTGGAGATGTGTAAGGAATCAGATGTCGGTAAATACACCGGTCTGTATTACACTTTCTCCATGTCGGCACAGATAGTGACCCCTATTCTGTCGGGCGCATTGCTTCAGTATGTGTCGTACCGTACGCTTTTCCCTTATGCAGTCGTATTTATGGTGGCGGCTTTCGTCACTATGAGCATGGTCAAGCACGGAGACAATAAGCCGCAGAAGAAGATAAACAAACTGGAATATCTGGACATAGATGATTAAAGAACCATATGACGGGGTAAATGACAATGCTTAAGAAACAGGTTGTGATCGTAGGTGCCGGAGTTACGGGTACTTGTATAGCCAGAGAGCTTTCACGCAGACAGCTTGATGTGCTCGTTATAGAGCGTGCTTCCGATGTGTGTGAAGGTACATCCAAGGCAAACAGCGGTATAGCACACTCAGGTTATGATGCCAAGCCCGGCACATTGAAGGCCAGATTCAACATAGAAGGCAGCAGGCTGATGCCGCAATTGGCCAAAGAACTTGATTTCCCCTACAGAAATAACGGCTCGCTGGTGCTGTGCTTTGATGAAGCCGATGTGGGCGCACTTAACGAACTGCTCGAGCGCGGCCGTACGAACGGGGTCGAGGGATTAAAGATCCTGAGCGGTGATGAGGTTCGGGGCATGGAACCGAATGTGTCCGATGAGGTGGTAGCAGCTCTCTATGCACCCACCGGCGGAGTTGTGGATCCCTTCCTGCTGACTGTGGCCATGGCGGAGAATGCAGCGGTGAACGGTGTGGAGTTTTCATTTGATACCGAAGTGACGGGGATTGAGAAATCCTCGGAGGGTTATATTCTGACCTGTGAGCAGTACCCTTCGATCAGGAACGGACTGGATAGTCCGGGATCACTGCAGATACAGGCCGATATAGTTATCAATGCGGCCGGAGTACATGCTGATAGATTCCATAACATGGTATCGGAACGGAAAATACACATAACTCCCCGAAAAGGCGAGTACTGCCTGCTTGACAAGAAAGTAGGCGGATACGTATCAGCTACACTCTTTCAGCTTCCGACAGCTAAAGGCAAGGGCGTACTGGTGACGCCTACCGTGCATGGCAACCTGATGGTGGGACCTACTGCGGTCGACGTAGAGGATCCCGATAAGACCGACACCTCGGCTGACGGACTGAATGCCGTTATTGCCACCGGTTCAAAGAGCGTTAAGAACCTGCCCTCCAAGGGTAATATCATCACATCTTTTGCGGGACTGAGAGCGCATGAGGACGGAGGAGATTTCATAATAGAGGAAGTAAGCGATGCCCCCGGCTTTATTGACGTGGCAGGCATAGAGTCTCCCGGTCTTACCGCCGCACCGGCCATAGGCAGATATGTGTCAGAGCTGGTTGACGGGATGTGTCATCCCCAAATGAAAGCATATTTCACTGCCACGAGACAAGGGATCCCTTCGGTGGCTCTTGCCGATACCGGGGAGAGACGCAGGCTGATCGAGGCAAACCCCTTATATGCCAAAGTTATATGCAGATGTGAACTCGTCACGGAGGGAGAGATAGTAGATGCGATACGGCGCCCCGTGGGTGCGGTCACACTGGATGGCATCAAGCGCAGGGTCCGCGCCGGAATGGGCAGATGTCAGGCGGGATTCTGTACTCCCAAGCAGGTCAATATCCTGGCGCGTGAGCTCGGAGTTGATATTTCACAGATAACAAAGAAGGGTGGCAGCTCCGGGCTGCTTACCGGATATCCCAAGGATGAAAAAGATATAACCCGGAAGGGAGGTGCCTCCCATGAATAAGCATGTAAGCATAGTGGTTATAGGCGGCGGACCTGCCGGACTGGCAGCAGGGGTATCCGCATATAAGGCCGGAATAAAGGACGTACTTATCATAGAGCGTGATGTGAGACTGGGCGGTATCCTGAATCAGTGTATTCACAATGGATTTGGTCTGCATACCTTCAAAGAGGAGCTGACAGGTCCCGAGTATGCGGCAAGATATATCAGTCAGGTTGAGGAACTCGGAGTTCCGTACAGGCTGGCCACCATCGTAACGGATCTGCAGCTGTCCGGCAACGGTCATACGAAGCTGGTGACTACGATGGATGAACAGGGCGGTCTGACCGTATATGAAGCAGATGCCGTGATCCTGGCCATGGGTTGCAGGGAAAGAGCCAGAGGCGCATTGAATATACCCGGAGAGAGACCTGCAGGTATATATACAGCCGGTACGGCACAATACTTTGTAAATCTTGAGGGACGTATGCCCGGACGGGAAGTGGTGATCCTCGGATCCGGAGATATAGGACTGATCATGGCCAGACGCATGACTCTGGAAGGGGCTCATGTGAAGCTGGTTGCTGAACTCCAACCGTATTCGGGCGGACTGAAGCGCAATATAGTGCAATGTCTGGATGATTACGGGATCCCGTTGATGCTCTCACACACTGTTGTGAAGATCCACGGAGACAAGCGGCTGACGGGAGTAACCATAGCCGAGGTGGACGACAAACTCAGTCCTATCGCCGGCAGCGAGAAGTTTTATGAATGCGATACACTGCTTCTGAGCTGCGGACTGCTCCCGGAAAATGAGTTGTCCGGCCAGCTGGGTGTGAACCTAAGCCCGGTCACTTCCGGCGCGGTCGTAAACGAGAGTCTGGAAACGTCGGTACCGGGAGTATTCTCGTGCGGAAATGTGCTGCATGTCCATGACCTGGTGGATTATGTATCCGAGGAAGCGACAGCGGCCGGTAAACATGCCGCGGAATATATACAGTCGGGGATTGTAGAGTCCGCAGAGGGGGGATCCGATGAGAAAGTGACCCGTGTGATCACTGACGGAGGAGTCAGATACAGTGTACCGTCCCTGCTCAGACCGGATCATATGGCGGATCTGACGACCATCCGGTTCCGTGTAGGAGCAGTATATAAGGATGTGGATGTAGTAACATACGCTGATGGCAGGGAACTGGCCAGACTTCACAAAAGAGTTATGGCGCCCGGAGAGATGGAACAGCTGATCCTGCGGAAGAGTGACCTGATCTCGGAAGGTGTCCCGTCCGAATATCGTATAACTATAGAGAATAAAGCCGGACAATAGAGGGTATATCATGGAACACAAAGAACTGATATGTATAAACTGTCCTATGGGATGCATGCTGAGTGTCGATATAGATGATAACGGGGAGATGACCGTAACAGGTAATAACTGTCCGAGAGGTGATGTGTATGCCCGTAAGGAGCTTACCAATCCTACCAGGATCGTCACTTCCATAGTGAAGGTGACGAACGGGGAGCTGCCGGTAGTATCCGTAAAGACCAAAGAGGACATACCCAAGGATAAGATAGATGCGATAATAGATGAATTAAAGGACATCTCAGTGGAAGCACCTGTATTGATCGGTGAAACCATACTGAAAGATGTTGCCGGCACCGGAGTAGATGTTATTGCAACCAAGAACATAGGGCGTGTATGAAGATAACGATCATCGTGGTGACGCTTAATGCCGGGGATGAGCTGAGAGCAACCGTAAAAAGCATCATAACTCAGACTTTCAGGGATATAGAGATCATCGTCAAGGACGGGATATCGACGGACGGATCTCTGCATAAACTGCCCGAGGATCCCAGGATACGTCTGATCTGTAAGCCCGACAACGGTATATACGATGCCATGAATCAGGCGCTGGAGGAAGCCCGCGGCGAATACGTGCTGTTTCTAAACTGCGGTGATTACCTCTACAATGAACATGTGCTGGAAAATGTAGCGGCGCATATCGAGGGACCGGGACTGCTCATATACGGAGATATTTATGACCGAACATCGAGATCCCGGGTCGCATCCAACCCTGAAATGGACGAATATGCGCTTTTCCGTAATGTACCATGTCATCAGGCGTGCATATATGACCGCAAGGTCCTGCTCATGCACCCGTTCAATACGAAATATAAGGTCAGAGCCGACTATGAGCAGTTCCTGTGGTGTTCCTATATCGCCAAGGTCAGGTTTATATACATATCCGAAGTTATCAGCTCATATATGGGCGGCGGTTTCTCGGAGGAGAAGCAGAACCGCAGGATATCCAGAGAGGAGCACACGGATATAGTCGAGAATTATATGCCCCACAAAAGCGTGGTAAGATACAGACGCAGAATGAGACTTACACTGGCCCCGCTGCGCAGGCTGATCGCGGGCAATCCGGTAACAGGAGGGCTGTATAACCGGATCAAATCATCGGTATACGGCAAGAAGATGGAGTAGACAGCAGGTAATCGTATGCGAGTATTATGGGTATGTAATCTGGCGATACCGTTGATCGCCGAACAACTCAATCTGCCGGTTTCCAACAGAGAAGGCTGGCTGACAGGTCTTATAGAAAAGATATCGCTTAAGCCGATAGGAGACCGGCTGACTTTGGGGGTGGCATTTCCCACAGAGGGTGCCGGCCTGATGATAAGCAGGGCTGTCACGGTAAGTGAGAATTGTGTGATCAAAGCTTATGGCTTCGGCGAGGATACGGGCAGACCATATGTATATGATGACACACTCGAGGATACCCTGCGTGGTGTGATCTCTGACTTCGAGCCGGATATCGTGCATATATTCGGAACAGAGTATCCCCATGCGCTGGCCGCTATCAGAGCCTTTGGTGACCCCGATCATACCGTGGTCGGCATACAGGGACTGTGTTCCCGCATAGCCGAGCATTATACCGCTGATATACCGCTTACCGTCAAATATGGTATCACGTTCCGGGATCTGGTGAGACGTGATAATGTATGGCAGCAGATAGACAAATTCCGTAAGAGGGGTGTCAATGAGATACAAGCCATCCGGGAGACCGGGCATGTGGCCGGCCGGACGGATTTTGATCGTATGGCATCTGAGGACATACATCCCGGTGTGAAATATCATTTCGTCGGAGAGACCATGAGGCAGCCCTTTTATCAGGGGAGCTGGAAGCTGGAGAACTGTATTCCTCACAGCATATTCCTAAGTCAGGGCGATTACCCTCTCAAGGGCTTTCATTATGTCCTGAGAGCGATGCCCAGAATACTGGAGGAGTATCCGGATACCGTCCTGTATGTAGCCGGAGCCAATCTTCTGGCCAGTGATACCTGGAAGGACAGAGTGAAAAGGTGCTCATACGGGCGGTATCTGTATAAACTGATACGTAAGAATCATCTGAAGGATCATGTAGTGATGCTCGGCAAGCTGAATGCCGATCAGATGAAGGATCAGTATCTGGCAAGCAATGTGTTCGTATGTCCGTCTTCACTTGAAAATTCGCCGAACTCTCTCGGAGAAGCGATGTTGCTGGGAGTGCCCTGTGTTGCGTCCAATGTGGGGGGTATACCCAGTATGATGGTAGGGGGGCAGGACGGATTGCTCTTTCCTGCGGGTAATGTCGACGTTTTGGCAGATGACATCATAGAGATATTTGCACAGGAGGAAATAACCAAAGCTTACAGCCGCAATGCCAAAAAACATGCTCATGAGAATCACGATTCGGATAATAATTATTCCGCACTTATGATGATGTATTACAGTATGACGGTTTTTGCACAAGCTGAGGAGAACATTTAATGAAATTCACCTTTGTATCCAATTATATCAATCATCACCAGCAGCCTTTCTGTGATGCCATGTACGAGAAACTGGGTGAAGATTTTACGTTCGTAGCGACTATGCCGATGGAGCAGGAACGTGTTGATATGGGCTGGGACATGGGCGCCGATGAGCTTCCCTACGTGAAGCATCTGTATGAGGATCCCTCCTGTGAGCAGCTGATCTATGACAGTGATGCAGTACTTCTGGGGTGGAGTGAGAGGGAGGACATAGCGCAGAGAAGATTAAACAGCGGGAAACTGACCCTCAGGGTAAGCGAAAGGCTGTATCGCACCGGTACCTACAAAGCCATCAGTCCCCGTGGACTGATAGCCAAGTATAAAGAACATATACGTTATCGTAACAGGCCCGTCTTTATGCTGTGCGCCGGGGCATATGCTGCAGCGGATTTCCACCTGATACATGCATATCCCGACAAGCTGCTCAAATGGGGTTATTTTCCGCCTTTTATAGAATATGATACCGATGAGATAGACAGGAGACTCAGCAATCCGAAGTGTGTACAGATCATCTGGGTCGGAAGGTTTATAGCTCTTAAGCATCCAGAGTATATGATCAGACTGGCAGCCCGTCTGAAAGCCGAGGGCGAGAACTTCCATATACATATGGTGGGCGACGGAGAGATGTTCGAGGAGATCCGTAACCGTGTGAGAGAGCTGGTGCCCGACGAGGTTACCATGCATGGAAGTCTGGCACCCGATGAAGTCAGAGCATTGATGTCGGAATGCCACATCCATATAAGCACATCCAATCATCTGGAAGGCTGGGGTGCAGTCGTTAATGAGGGAATGAACAGCGGATGCATTGAGATAGCCTGTGACCGGATGGGAGCAGTTCCTTATCTGATAGAGGATAATCGGAACGGACTCGTCTATCCCGGAGAGGTATACGAATCCATGGAACAGGTGGTACTCAGGGTGTTCCATAACTGGCACGGATATGCCCATCTGGGTGGAAAAGCGTACAGAACCATACGCGATGAATGGAATGCGGATATCGCAGCTGACAGGCTGATGGAACTGATGAAGGCACTGCTCGGAGAGATCGACGATTATGAACTGCCCAAGGAAGGACCACTGTCACCTGCGCCGATCCTGCATGCTGATTTAACATATGCATTTTTGAACAGATAATCCGGCAGAAATGAAGATAAGTATCATCATCCCCGTATACAATACCGAGGATTGCGTGGAAAAGTGCATCAGATCCTGTATGTCACAGACCGTTGCAGATATGGAGATCATAGCGGTTGACGACGGATCGACGGACTCTACCCCATCGATCCTGGACCGGTTGGCAGGAGAGGATGAGAGAATCAGGGTTTTGCATCAGGCAAACGCCGGATCCTCTGCGGCGCGTAATGCCGGCATACGCATTTCAACCGGGGATTATCTGGGTTTTGTCGACGCCGATGACTATATAGAGCCGGATATGTACGAGAAGCTTATCCGGATGGCGGAGGACAGACATCTGGATGTAGCGCAGATAAGCCGTGATGAGGTGGCCGGTGACGGAAGTCCCCTCCCGATGGTTGTGACACCTCCCGAAACCCCGACGATCGTATCATCCGAAGATTTCCTCAAAGAATTATTGCTCCATAGGGGAGACTGCTCGTTTTGTACCAAACTTATCAGGCGTGAACTTTTCGATATCTCTCTTTTTCCCGAAGGTGAACTGAACGAAGACTTTCGTCTTTTTACGGAGTTCCTGAGTCATATCGATGGGGCAGGCATATTGCCGGATATCGGATATCACGTATACTACCGTCAGGGGAGTAATACCCGAAAGGCGAGGACGGAATTCTCCCGTGTTTTCAAGGATATAGTCGTAAATGCGGACCGGATGGAGAAGTTGGTTGAAGAGAAATATCCGAATCTTACGGAGTATGCCCGCAGGTTCGCACTGGTGCAGAGACTGGATTATATGCTCCACATCCCGGTGAAGCTGATGAACGATCACGATGAGTTCTATCGTAATGTGAAAGCATATCTGCGAGAACACAGACAGGATATCTCGGGCAATCCTTACCTGAACGATGATCAGAGAAAGAAACTGAAGCTGCTGGCGTATGCACCAAGGCTTGTAAGGCAGATACACGGGATGACCATGAAACTCAGGGGAGTGTATCAATGATCCGGAGCGGATCGGACAGGATGAAAGAACCGGTACTGAAAGCAAAAAAGAACATAGCGGGACAGATCGTATTTACAGTTACAGTCGTGATATGCATGATCGCGGCTGTAGTTTGCTGTTACCGGAAGCAGGGTATGCATGAGGACGAGTTCTACTCATATTACTCGAGTAACAGAACATACGGACTGATCGCAGAGGGTACCGTGAGCAGAGATATGATCATGGATGAGCTGACAGTCCGGGAAGGAGAGGGCTTTAATTTCGCACTGGTGAAAGAGGTGCAGTCCTGGGATGTACACCCGCCTGTTTATTATTTCATACTTCATGCAGTATGCTCTCTGATGCCGGGCGTGTTCAGTATGTGGCAGGGATTGTGGATCAATCTGGCCTGTCTGTTGATAAGCCTGATATTGATGTTTAGATTGGGGGATAAACTGATCCCGGTTCCGTCAGACGCCACGGGAAACGAAAAGTCTGAAACCGCTGTCATCCGACGCGATGTGACAGTATGTCTGGGTACTCTTGCCTGGGGCATAAGCGCGGCTACTCTGACCGGAGTTGCGTTCATTCGCATGTATATGCTGCTGACGGTATGGATACTCTCCGTCACGTTGCTTCATCTCATAAAAAACGTAAATCAATGGTTCTGGCCGGCACTCGGCGCTCTTACCTTCTGTGGATTCATGACTCATTATTACTTCTTTATATGGCTTTTCTTCCTGGCCGTGGCATGGAATATCCGTGAGATATTCAGAACGAAGTCGATACGCACAACCTTGTATTACGGACTTACCATGATCGTCAGCTTTGGATTATGCTATCTGTTCTATCCGGCTTTTCCCGCGCAAATGTTTCGCGGACAGCGCGGGGCACAGGCTGCGGGCAACTTCTTCGATGCAGGTAACACATGGGAGCGGATTGCTTTTTTCGCGGAAAAGGTTAACCGGATCGGTTTCGGCGGGATCCTATGGATACTGATCGGTCTGATCGTGATCATGTATCTGCTGAACGCAGACGGGCGCAGAGGGGTAAGACCCCGTATAGCCAGATGGAGTGCGAAGTCGTCACATGACGAGGTGAAGTATTCCCCTGTCAGATATGATGAGGCGGATGAAGCAGTAATTGCGATCATAAACGGATCGGATAATGATATTGAGAGCAGACGGTCGTCGCTTCGCAGCAGGGTGGGAATGTCCGATGTCGTAATCCTGATCTGCGCAGTTACCGGCTATTTCCTTGTGGTCTCCAAGACAGCGCTCATGCTGGGAGACAGTTCCGTAAGGTACGTGATGCCCGTACTTGGGATCCTGTATCTGTGTCTGGCGGAGGGACTGGTAACCGGGGCGGTGGGGGTCATGAGAGTCCTTACACATGGTGGAGACAGAGGCACAAAGTATGGCACGATAGCGGCTTCAGTGATAGTGGGCGTGATTGTCATCATGAACATGATTTCCGATCTGCACGGAAATATCTCATTCCTGTATCCCGAGAAGGCCGGTCACAGGGTAATACTGGATCAATACTGTGATGCGGATGTCGTCTGTTTATATCCTTCGGGGCAGTCCTGGATAATATGGGCGGATATGACCGAGTTGCTGGGATTTGACGAGATAACCTGCATGCCGGCGGATTCCGTTGATCTTCAGATCGATGAACCTGCCGTACTGTATCTGGATCGCGGAGCAGCCGTGATCCCGGATGAGGCGCAGTATTTGTACAGTAATGATTACAGCGACGTATACTATTGTGACGGTGACTGATACTGTGTGTTTTTCGATGTTCAATCGAACAGTATCGCAGAGGCATGATAACGGGAACCTGAAACGGCGGCGTGTTTTTACGTCAGCCGTTTTTTGTGGTATATTTATATGAAGTGTATATTGGCGTAAGAATGTGGAAATAATGAGTTTTAGAAAGCGTTTCTGCACAATCTTCATATCAGCGGTTGTAGCGGTCGCATCCACCGGATGCGGTGCTTCGGGTGCGTCTATTTTCATGAAGGACGGATCCATCGTCAATATAGGTGATACCAATCCTCAGGTACAGACAGATGAGGCGGGCGGAAACGGACCGGTGAGTAACGCCGGGCCCGGGGCCGTGGCTGCCGGAGAAGTGGAGGCAAACGCGGACGGAGCGACTGCCGGGCAGACGGGAACACCTCATTATACATATGAAGGGGAGTATGACCCCAGCCTGGATCCTTTCATATCCGGCGGAGGGATCTCGCCGTTTTATAATATGAACAGCGGTACTGCTGAAGGTACGTCAGCTGATGCTGCCGGGCAGGAAACCGGCGGGACACCCGCAGATGCAGGCAGTGGAAGCGGGACCGGTCAGTCTCCCGATACAGGCACGCCCAGAGACGGGACGGGGATCGGCGGAACCGCAGCGGAGATCATATCCAACGCCGCAGATACGGTGATAGACGAAGCGAGCCGCAAGAATTCGGATCTGTACGTAGCCACTACCGGTAACGATGAGACAGGCGAGGGAACATATGATGATCCCTATTTCTCCATTCAGAAGGCCCTTGATACTGTTACACCGGGGCATACGATATATGTACTGAGCGGTATATACAAAGGTGCCAATACTTTATCCATATCCGGCACGGATTCCGCACCGATCACGATCACCGCATATCCCGGAGCATCCGCAACAGTGTCGTTGGGAGTGGGAGAACGCGGTGCCATATTTGATATCAACGGAAATTCAAACATCAACATCATCGGCCTGCGGATAGGTTACTCATATGCGTCATGGGTATACGGAGTATTCATGACGGAAGGAGTGCATGATATCAATATCACGAGTTGTGAGTTCTGCAATATATCCTGTACGGCTGCCCCGGGACAGGGCGGAGCGTATGCGGTGCTGGCATACGGCAACGGCGCTACCGAGGATAAGGCGATCAGAAATGTGACCGTATACAACAATATGGTTCACGACATGAATACCGGTTACAGCGAAGCACTGGCGGCATCCGGTAACGTGTCCGACATCAAGTTCACCGGGAATGTGGTCGATGGCATCTCAAATATCGGAATAGATCTGTACGGTGGGGGTGGTTATTGTATCAATCAGGAATTTGACAGCCCCCGCAACTGTGAGATATCCGGGAACACAGTATATCAGTGCCAGTGCCCGTACTGGTCATGTGCAGGCATATATGTGACCAACGCACATGATTGCGTGATAAAGGACAACTTCGTATATGAGAATGCATATGGCATAGAGGTGGCCGCTGAGCATAATCATTATCTCTACCCCACGACCAAGATATCCGTGACGGGCAATACCGTTCACGACAATCATGACGGCGGTATAACCATAGGCGGCGTGGATGCTGTCAATTCGGGTTTTGTGACTGAGAGCGAAGTATCGGGTAATATTCTCTATAACAACGGAGCACTGGTCAATGACGGCGCAAACGGAGAGATACACTTTGAGAAGTGTGATGGGATAGATGTAAAAGATAATATTGTCAGAAACCATGACTACAGATATCCGGTCATAGGCTGCGGCAAGACCAGCGAGTATGTTAAGAACGTTAAATTCACCAATAACCTGTACGCTTACGATAAGCCGGAGAAGATAACATTCAGATATCAGGGAAATGAATACATAGGTCTGGAGGCATGGAATAAGTTTACCGGAGGTTCCGATACCAACGGCAAAAAGGACGATAAGAATACAACCGCCAATAATACGAATACCAATACCAACACCAACACGAATACAAATACAAACAACAACACAAACACGAACAACAACACAAACACAA
Source organism: uncultured Lachnospiraceae bacterium (assembly GCA_946620235.1). Classification (GTDB taxonomy): domain Bacteria; phylum Bacillota; class Clostridia; order Lachnospirales; family Lachnospiraceae; genus XBB2008. The sequence goes on from CAMONC010000003.1 coordinate 51,482, forward strand.
ACAACAACACAAACACGAACAACAACACAAACACAAACAACAACACAAATACGAACAACAATACAAATACGAACAACAACACAAATACAAACAACAACACAAATACGAACAACAACACAAACACCAACACGAATACAAATACGAACAACAATACAAATACGAACAACAATACAAATACCGGATCGAATTAAGCATAAAGGGGATTAGGATGAATAAGCTCGGATTCATAGGAATGGGCAATATGGCGCAGGCCATCGCAGGCGGTTTTATATCCGCCGGAGTCTTAAGCGGAGATAACATATACGCTTATGCACCCAACACGGAGAAACTGAAGGGGAATGCAGCAAGAATAGGTTTTGTTGCGGTCGAAGCGATCAAAGACCTGACAGAGATGAGCGATACTCTGATCATGGCCTGCAAACCTTATCAGATAGAGGGCGTACTTGACAGTATCGGGACCGGATTGGGCGGGAAGAACCTGATATCCATCGCCCTGGGATGGGATCATGACAGATATGTCAAGGAACTGGCCGGCAGAGGGATCAGTGTATCGGGAGCTGATGGTGTAAGGATACAGTTTGTCATGCCGAACACACCGGCGCAGGTAGGTGAAGGCGTCTTTCTGTTTGAGGAGATGCACTCGCTGGATAACGAGGAACGAATGCAGGTGATGGATGCTTTCTCCAAGCTGGGCCTGGTAAAAGAACTGCCGTCTCATCTGATGGGAATAGGCGGGGCGATCACCGGCTGTGGACCGGCATTCATCGATATGTATATAGAAGCTATGGGCGATGCGGCCGTTAAATACGGAATACCCAGACAGATGGCATATGATCTGGTAAGTGCCACCGTAAAAGGAAGTGCATCGCTGCAATTGGAAACCAAAACACATCCCGCCATGCTTAAGGATGCGGTATGCTCCCCCGGCGGATCCACGATCCGCGGAGTGGCCGCTCTGGAGGCAGCGGGTTTCAGGGATGCCTGTATCTCGGCGATCGATGAGATCATGAACTGAGATCCCGGGGCATATCAGATCAATACGGAAATGAGAGGATACATATTATGAACAACAAAGGACCTTATTATATAACTACTGCGATAGCTTATACTTCCGGCAAACCGCACATCGGTAACTGCTATGAGATCATGCTGGCGGATGCGATAGCCAGATATAAGAAAGCTGACGGATATGATGTGCATTTCCAGACCGGATGCGATGAGCACGGCCAGAAGATTGAAACACGTGCCATTGAAGAAGGCCTGACCCCCAAAGAATTTGTGGATAAGACTGCCGGTGTTATCCGCCATCTCTGGGATCTGATGGGGACATCCTATGACCGGTTCATCAGAACCACCGATGAAGATCATGAACGCCAGATACAGAAGATATTCAGGAAGTTCTATGATCAGGGAGATATCTATAAGGGATCATATGAGGGACTGTACTGTACGGAATGTGAGGCTTTCTACACGCAGGCGCAGCTTAAGGACGGGGCATGTCCGGTCTGCGGAGGAAAGGTACATCCCGAGCAGGAGGAAGCATATTTCTTCAAAATGAGTAAATATGCTCCGAAGCTTATAGAATACATCAATGCGCATCCCGAGTTTATCCAGCCTGTATCACGTAAGAACGAGATGATGAACAATTTCCTGCTTCCGGGACTTCAGGATCTGTGTGTATCACGTACGTCATTCAAGTGGGGCATCCCCGTTGACTTCGATGAGAAGCATGTAGTCTATGTATGGCTTGACGCGCTCAGCAACTATATCACCGGTATCGGGTATGATGCCGACGGGAACCACAGTGACCTGTATAAGAAGTACTGGCCCGCTGATCTGCATCTGATCGGAAAGGACATCATCCGCTTCCACACGATCTACTGGCCGATATTCCTGATGGCTCTCGGCGAGCCGCTTCCGAAGCAGATATTCGGACACCCCTGGCTCCTTCAGGGTGGAGAGAAGATGAGTAAGTCCAAAGGCAACGTGATATATGTGGACGACCTGATCGATGTGTTCGGCCTGGATGCAGTACGTTATTTCGTGGTACATGAGATGCCTTATGAGAACGACGGAACCATCACATGGGAGCTTATGTGTGAAAGAGTCAACTCCGATCTGGCCAATACTCTCGGAAACCTCGTAAACCGTACCATCGGCATGAGCAATAAGTATTTCGGGGGAGCCGTAGCGGATAAGGGTGCGGCTGATCCGGTAATTGATGCGGAGATGAAGGCTTTTGTCTCCGGCGCTTACGATCGTGTTGAGAAATGCATGGAAACCCTGCATGCGGCCGATGCCCTGACAGAGATATTTGACGTGTTCAAGCGCCTGAATAAGTATATAGATGAGACGGAACCGTGGGTTTTGGCCAAGGATGAGGCAAAGAAAGACCGTCTGTCGACCGTATTGTATAATCTGTGTGAAGGTATCATCATGGGTGCGTCTCTACTGGCTCCTTTCCTGCCCGGAACATCCGAGAAGATATCCGGTCAGCTTGGACTGAAGCTGCTGGATTTCGATGAGCTCGGCAGCTTCAAAGAGGGCGGTTCGACACAGGTGACATCCGAGCCCGAGATACTCTTTGCGCGTCTCGACAAGGAAGAGATCCTTAAGAAAGCCGAAGAGATCCAGTCACGGCAGCGTGCGGAGTTTCTGGATCATCAGAAGACCGCATTTGCCAATCTCGCGAAAGCCGGTAAGATGACTCCGGAGGAGGCAGATGCCGCATGGAAAGCATTGAGCGGTGAGAGTAACACGGACGATACGGCAGAAAATGCCGGAGTTATCGATATAGATGCGAAACCCGAGATCACGTATGAAGATTTCGATAAATTACAGCTGCAGGTCGGCGAGGTACTTGAATGTGAGGAAGTGCCCAAGAGCAGAAAACTCCTTAAATTCAAGATCCGCATAGGTTCACAGACCAGACAGATATTGTCGGGCATCAAGTCCAGCTACAGTGCTGATGAGTTGGTCGGAAAGAAAGTCATCGTACTTGTGAACCTGAAGCCACGCGAAATAGCCGGCATGATGAGTGAAGGAATGATCCTGAGCGCCATAGACGAAGAGGGAGCGCTGTCACTGCTCGCGCTTGACAGGGATATGCCCGCAGGCGCAGAAGTCGGGTAAAGAAAAGACCATTGATCCCGAAGAGATATACGGGCGCGCCTAGCGGCACAATAGTCCCTTGCTGCGGCCCGTAAGTCCTCGCTGCGAGACCAATGTGCCGCTCTCGCGCTAGTATTCACCGGAGGTATCATATGCGAAAAGAAGAACTTAGCTTCGATTCACGGGATGGTGTATCCCAGATATATGCAGTTAAATACATACCGGATACAGCCCCTCGTGCAATACTTCAGATCACACACGGTATGTCAGAGCACATAGCAAGATATGAGGATTTCGCGACTTTCATGTGTGACCATGGAATCATGGTCATAGGCGATGATCATCTCGGACATGGACGAACCATGCATATGAACGGCGGCAAACCCGGATATATATGCGCACATCACGGAGATACCGTGATGGTACGTGATGAACACAGGCTGAAGAAGCTGGTTCAGAACGAGTATCCCGGAGTTCCGATTTTCGTGCTCGGTCATTCCATGGGTTCGTTCATTATCAGGAATTATATGTACAGATACGGAACCGGTATCAACGGTGCGATCGTTATGGGCACAGGCATGCAACCGAGATCGCTGCTCTGTGTATCCAGAGCCATGGCGGCGGTTTCCGGTTTCATCCTGGGAGACGATCATATTCCGAAGGTCATCAATTCAATGGCTTTCGGCGCGTATAACAAGCGGATAACTGATCCTCAGAATGATTTTGAATGGCTGAGCCGTGATAAGGAGAACCAGCAGAGATATATTGATGATCCGGACTGCGGATTTACGTTTACCGTCAACGGCTTCAAGGTTCTGTTCAAACTGATGTGGAAACTGACCTATCCGGAGAATCTGAGCAAGATGCCGAAGTCACTCCCGGTACTTCTGGTTTCCGGTGAAGAGGACCCCGTGGGAAATTACGGAGAAGGAGTGCGGCAGGTTTGTGATTCCTATGTGAATATGGGGATGGAGGATGTTACGCTTAAGCTGTATCCCGATGACAGACACGAGATTCTCAATGAGCTGAATAAGGAAGAAGTATACTCCGATATACTGGAGTGGATCGAGGCTCATATTTCATAGGCCTCACTATAGATAGCTGCAGGAGGAGATTATGAAAAAAGGAATGATCAAAACGTTAATAAGTACGGTTGCTTTGATCGTATTGGTCATGCTGCTGCCGGTCAAAGCCATGGCAGCGGATAAGGACACGGTCGTTGCGCTCGGTGCCGATCTGACCGAATCACAAAAGACCACCGTACTGTCACTGATGGGACTGACCGAGGCAGATCTGGCGAATTGCACCGTAATAACAGTAACCAATGCCGATGAGCATAAGTTTCTTGACGGATATATTGACAGTTCGGTCATCGGTACACGTGCGCTGACGAGTGTGAAAATGACCAAATCGGCACCCGGAAGCGGGATCAACGTTACCACACAGAATGTTAACTATTGTACTACGGGTATGTACAGAAACGCTCTTTTGACAGCAGGCGTTGAAGACAGGGACGTATTGGTGGTGGCCCCGACCCCCATATCCGGAACAGCAGGGTTGATAGGAGCGGTTCGTGCATATGAAGTCTCCACCGGAGAAACCGTAAGCGAAGATGTGCTTGATGGTGCCCTTGATGAGCTTATTACCACCGGCGAGCTGAATGAGCAGTTGGAGAATGTAAGCAATGAGGATGTCGAGGCACTTATGGCATGGCTCAAGAATATGATAGCCACCGGCAAATTGGATACTTCCGATGAGAACAGCATCCGACAGACGATCTCGGAAGGCGAGAAACAGTTTGGAGTGACTCTGACCGATGATGAGAAAAAACAGATCGTGGATCTGCTCAAAAAATTGGATAAGCTCGGGCTTAACGGAACTTATCTGATCGATCAGGCAGAGAATCTGTATAAGAAGTATGGCAGTGATGTCGTCAACCAGGCACAGGATGTGATCAATGAAGCTGTCGGAAACGCCGTGAGTCAGGCTACTCAGAGCTTTTTCTCCAGCATAAAAGAGAGCTTTACCGGTTTCTTCTCCAATCTTTTCGGAAGGTAGGCACATGGAAGAGATCACATACAGAGCTGCATACAGGTCTGAATGGGATATATGTATGGATCTGGCCTGGCGAACGTTTCTGAAGTATGAAGCGCCGGAATACTCCGACGAGGGAATCAGTAATTTCAAGGCATTTGTCTATGACGATGTTCTGAAAAACATGTTTCATAACGGTTCCTATCAGCTTTTTGTGGCTGTGAAGGACGGAGTGATCATAGGCATAATATCCCTCAGAGACAATAACCACATATCGCTTCTGTTTGTGGAATCAAAGCACCACAGACAGGGAGTGGGACGCGGACTTATAAACAAACTGGCCGAATATCTTTATACCGAGATGGGACAGACCAGCATGACGGTTAATGCGGCTCCATACGCCGTAGAGTTTTATCACAAAGTGGGGTTTGAGGATACGGGCAAGGAACAGGAAAGTGCCGGCATCAGATTTACCCCCATGGTTTTGTATATTTAGACGGGAGAGTTAAATGAACAAGATTTTTGCACTGGATTCACCGGTCATGAGATTTCTGTCCAGAATGGCCGATATCATGATACTGAACATACTGGTACTCATCACCTGCATACCGATCATAACCATCGGAGCGTCTCTTACGGCCATGCATTATGTGCTGATCAAAATGGTGAGGGATGAGGAATCCTATATCATCAAGATGTATTTCAAATCTTTCAAGGAGAATTTCCTGCAGGCTACGATCTTGTGGATCATAGTGCTGCTCGTCGGAGCTATCTTTGTCGGAGATTATTTTGTGTTTGTTAAATCCGGCCAGGAGTTTTCCATTGTATTTATGGTGGCTGTCCTTTCGGTATTTGTCCTGTTTTTGATGACAGTCATGTATATCTTCCCGTTGCAGTCGAGATTCTACAATACGATCGGGCGTACCCTCAAGAATGCACTTTTGGTGATGATCCTGAATTTTCCCAAGAGCATACTGATGTTTCTGCTTTATCTTCTCCCGGTCGTACTTCTTATTGTTTCACCATATGCCACGCCGTTTCTGATCATGTTCGGAGTGGCCGGTCCCGGTTTGGGAGCTGCTTATCTGTACAAAAAAGTGTTTGCCAGATTCGAACCCGAGGAAACGGCGATCACCGATGACATGGATTTCCAGGTGGATATGGAGGGCGTTGAGACAGAGGGGATCGAGACTGTCGAAACTGAGGATGCGGAGCCCACCACGCCCGGAAAATAGGGGACTTTGTTCAACTTGTACATCAGATCCCCGATTTTTTGTTCAATTGAATTATGGCGCAAAAATGACGGAAATTATATACTTGGAACAGGTTGCGGATTCATGTCCGCAGAAAAACTATTAACCATAGGAGGTCGAAATGGCAAGTTTAAGTTTAACCAACATTTGTAAAGTGTATCCTAACGGATTCGAAGCTGTTAAGGACTTTAATCTCCAGATCGAGGACAAGGAGTTCATCATCTTCGTTGGTCCTTCCGGATGCGGTAAGTCCACTACTCTTCGTATGATCGCAGGTCTGGAGGATATTTCTTCCGGTGAGCTGAAGATCGGCGATAGGATCGTTAACGATGTAGAGCCCAAGGATCGTGATATCGCGATGGTATTCCAGAACTACGCTCTGTATCCTCATATGTCGGTTTATGATAATATGGCTTTCGGTCTTAAGCTTCGTAAAGTTCCGAAGGATGAGATCGATAAGATGGTTAAAGAGGCAGCTAAGATCCTCGACCTGACAGCACTCCTTGATCGTAAGCCCAAGGCTCTGTCCGGTGGTCAGAGACAGCGTGTTGCCATGGGTCGTGCTATCGTTCGTAATCCTAAGGTATTCCTTATGGATGAGCCTCTTT
>CAMONC010000004.1 GCA_946620235.1 uncultured Lachnospiraceae bacterium
CTACACACACGTATATTTATGTTAAGTCCCCGACACCTTGGTCCGTAGCCAAGTGCTCTATTGGACCAGCTGTGCTGGTCCGGCTGAGACTACACACACGTATTACTTCCGCATGATGCGCTTTCGCAACCGCAACGATTATTTTATGGCACCACACCATTTTTGTCAACTACCAGTCTAAATCAATTATAATCCCCGGCCCTTTGTAGCCGTAATCATCAAGCTCCATCTCGATATAGTTACTGTCGTTGTTAAGGCCCAAAGCCATCTGTCCCGAAGTCTTGTGCCCCGGTGTGATCGAATGCGGATACTCATACGAAATGGGATAATCGTCCATGGAATGTCCGTCGGCATCATAGAATTCAAAATCACTCGAACTCATGTACAGCTTATCATTGTAATAGTTATCGTAATCTATGACATATGAGATATTCTCGTATTCGTAATCTATCAGAACCACCCTGTCCGGATCGCTGTCGGCATATTGATTTCGTTCCGCGGTTTCGGATACTCCGGTTATCTTGAAAGCGTAATCTCCGTTCTCTGTCTGCACCGTGACGGTATCTCCAACAGAGTAATGGAGCTTCTCCTTAACCTTGGCCGTATCAGACTGTGGCTGTGTCTCAGGAACTACCAGTTCATCATAGTCTGTATCATAATCATAATCCTGTGTCACCGCTACGGGTTCATCCTCGAGCAAACCCGAAAGTCCCCCGTTTTCTTTCCACTCATTAAAAGCGAAACCATACACCAGCATGGTCAGCAGAAATCCTACCGAGGCAACGGATATGGCAGCTATGCCGAGCCCCTTTTTATACCTGTTCTTATTGATCGATATGGCTCCCAGTATTATCGCTACCAGATCCAATAAAAGCCCCAGCCCAAACCATCCGGTTATAAAGCCGCCTATACTTAATCCCAGTGCGGCAGCACCGAGATTCCTGGCTGTCCGATACTCTTCTTCATAGTAATCATCCAGACTCGAATCATATGGCCGCGGTTGATAAGCAGTCTCGGCTGTATATTGAGGCTGGTATGCGGTCTCGGCTGTATATTGAGGCTGATATGCAGTTTCAGTATTGTATTGAGGCTGAGCCGCGGTTGCCTGAGCCTGCCCTGCCGCACCTGTATTCTGTGGTTGTACTTCCCTGTAGTCCTGCGCTGCGGCAGCCTGCATGGATTGGTTCTTACTGTCCATCTGTTATTTCCTTCCGATCCGTCCCATATATCCGTCCGCCCATTCGGTTCCGGACTTACGGATCAATATGCGTTCGGGCACCACGCCCGGATCAACGGCATATATTGAGAGTTTATTGTCTCCGCTGTTCATCTGCATGGTCACTGTCTTACGATGTTCCTGATCCAGTGCACTTACACACCACTCCGGACAGCTGTTATCGCCACCCATGTAGTTATCTCCCACCATGGAAATGACCTGCGCTGGACCATCGTTTATCTGCATGCCGACTCTGAGCCGGCCGCTCCCGTCAATAGGATTGGACGGAGCCGTGATCAGCGTCACATCATATGCTCCGGCTTCGGGTGCATACAGGCTGTAACTTACCGAAGGTGCGTTATCGATATTGAAGTGTGCATCCACAGGGTAAGCTTTTATCGCAGTTCTGTACTTACCGTAAGGACTGATCGTCACAAACCTCCCGCCACCTGCATCGTGGACTCCATCCGTATCATCGGCATCGATCACCAGGCCCAGTGTATTCTTCTTAAATTCACGCAACACATGCTTCGGGATATCGCCTGTATATTTCTCCGGTATCACCGGAATGATCCTTTTCTTCATCCCCCCTTCGGGAGTATACACATCCGGGCCGTATCCTGCAACTGCTACCACAATATCAACATGCCCCGGACCGCCCGTAACTTTTATCAGTGCTGTCTTCACTTCTCCCGGAGAGATATTCGCAGCTAATCTGTCCACACCGATCTTCAGCTCACATACGCTTCCTGTCTCCGCCAGCGGATCCTCGCGGAGCATATCAAGCTCCAGCCTGTCATCACCGGCCTGCAGCGGTTCCGACAGTGTTCCGGATACGGAAGAAAGAGACACCCATTCACATTCGGTCTGTGCCTTCCATGAGAGTTCCCCTGCTCCGCCGTTTTCTATCGTCACGGATATCTGTTCGCACGCAGGATCAATAAGATCGACCGCATACAATGTCTGCCTTGTCCAATCCTCGCCCATCGTGTATCGGTCCGAATCGGTCAGCCTTACGATCATCCTGGATTTCCTGTACGGATACACCAGAGTACGCAACGGATATCTCGACTCCTCTTCATTCCAATGAACGAATCCTATATGCTCGGAGCTCATGATCTTATTCCACTTGCCTTCGGCGGTATCATGATACATCTGAGTCAGCACGCTGTCCGCTTCGAAGCATTCATCCACATAGCGGGCGTATATATTTGCGGAAGGACATGCCATGCGGGCAAGTGCCGCATTGCGTCCGGCACTGAGCTGCATATACAGCAGGTTGGCAGCGGCACGTACGGGATATCCGACGAGCTCCTCATATGCATCATGAACCGGGATATCCTCAAAAACCTCACTGAGTACAGCCGCTCTGCGATAAAGATCCGCAGCCATTCTCAGCATATAAGTGCTTTCACCGTAATTAAACGGATGATAGGTGTCCGGCTGCAATGCTTCCGGCTTACGACACAGATTGATGTATGTATAGCCGTCTATCAGTTCCTCGATCTCATTCATCCGATCGGGATCGGCATATCCGCCGAACTGTTCTTTTACCCATTTGCTCAGATAGTCGGTCGCACTGGATGTATTGGAGGCACCCCATTTATCATAGTCATATGCCAGGTCAAAGAAGAAGGATATGGGAAGTTCCTGAGGCTTCAGATCGCCGGTATTTACAATCCAGATCTTACGCACACCGGCTTCATATGCTTCACTCATCTGCTCCCATGTCTTCGCCAGGGTAGTGGAATTTATCCATTCATATGATATCGGGCCACCATGATAATCGAAATGATAATACATTCCGAAACCGCCGTCCCGATCTCGTTCCTCCTCTGCGGGCAGACCGCGCATATTGCCGTGATTATCCTCACACAACATGCATGTGATGCCGTTTAAACCATCCCAGGTACGCAGTCCGGGGATCATCTCATCACCGAGATAATACTTCTCAACTTCCTTATATATCGCGATCATGCGCGGAACCCGGCTCAAGTCCGGATCTATGGTCTCACGTATCAGATCATTCTGTACCTTTACGACCTCTTTGATGTAATCGATATTATCCTTAAGTGTCGCTTCGGCGCCCATGATCTCGGAGTCACGCTCTCCGCGCATCCCCATTGTGATGATATTCTCGAGATGACCGTTACGCTTGAGTCCGTCACGCCAGTAGTTCGTGAGTCCTTCTCTGTTGCGGTCAAAGTTCCAGGCACTTCCGTACGGGGTGTCATCACCCTTCACCAGATCCCATTCCTCACTGTGTCTTAAGCACGGCTCATGATGCGAATTGCTCATCACGATACCCATCTCATCAGCCAGCTCGGCATTCTCCATACCCGGACCGTCCAGTGAGAAATTGGAAGTCCACATGGCAGGCCACAGATAATTGCCTTTCAGCCTGAGAATGAGTTCAAATACATGCTCATACATCCGTGCGGTGAATCCGCCGAAATGCTCGAATGTCCAGTTGCCGTACGACGGCCATTCGTCATTGATGAAGAGCCCTCTGTACTCTACGGAAGGCTCATGAGATACGATATCATCCGCAGCGGTGATATTCACATTATCTCTGTGCGCGGGCACTGCATCCGCAAACCACACCCACGGACTCACACCCAGCAGTTCCGAGATATGGAAAAGCCCGTATATCGTACCGCGCTTGTCACTGCCCAGGATCACCAATGCGCTTCCGCCTGCTGCCTCTACGGTCGTAAACGAGAATACCTCACGTTTCTTACTCACCGCGGATACATCCACGGTTCCCGCGAGACTGTCGGCCAGTTTACTGTGCCCAAGTGTGCCCGCATATATGCATCCGGCTTTCGGTTCCGTCTGTCCGGACTCACAGGCGATCCCGGGGCATACTCCGGTCACCAGTTTTATATCATCAGCCACTTTGGCGGCTATGCGTTTTACGCCCGGCCACTCATCATCGGACAGAACTATCTTCAGTTCAGGATTGTCTTTCCCCAGTATCATGCTCATCACTCCACTACGCCGAATCCCAGTATCGTAAACTTCTTATGTTCGGATCCGGGTGCCATGCCTATCGTAACGATATGCTCCTTACATTCATCACCGTCACATATGATCACCGCATTACAGTGTGTCCATCCGATATCCAGCGGATTGTAGGACATCACTTTGCTGCCGTCGACGCAGATATCTGCGGTTCCGTATTCTGCCAGTCCGGAATCCTTGATCACGGCAAGTATTTTGGTACAGGTGCACTTCATGACAAAGGGCTCGGGAGAATCCGAAGAGCCGTCGTAGTGCCAGTTATAAGGGAACTCCGGTACAGGCACTATCTCCGAATCCATCTCGACTCTCTGAAGATCATCATCGGTCTTATCAAAACTTCCGTCGGTGAATGATACCTCGGTCGAGAGAGGATTGTCCTTTTTATCAAGAAGCTCCACACGCTCGAATCTTCCGCTCAGCAGAGGCTTTTTTTGAAGTTGCGTCTCCACCTCTTTTGTCCAAAGCTCATCATATTTCTGATACTCACTGCTCCAGTGAAGGTCACCGTATTCCTTAAGTTCCGCTTCTCTTTCACGCATCAGTTCATTGGTAGCTTCCAGGAAAAGTGCCCTGATACAGTCACTCATCACGATATGACCGTTGTTGCTGGGGTGATACTGATCATAGAAGTACTGATTCTTTGATATCACGCGACCCTCGGAGGGAGACAGATTGAACTGCGGTGACACGGCATCCTTCACGCTGGCCATCGGCAGGTTATAATACATGCCGATCGGTCCCAGACGCTCCTGCAGATTATAATCATTGGAGAATACGGCAAAAAGGAGAATGACAGCAGGATGCCAGGGCAGAGCCATAGCCTTGCGCACCAGACTCTCATAACACTCGCCTTTAGTCTCATCTCCTTCATCATTGACAGCGAATTCTATGATGATCGCATCGGGTTTCTTTGCACCGTTTCTCAGAACGTCCCTCGTAAAGCGGACCATGCCGAGCTCCGACGGTGTTCCGCCCACACCCGCTTTTACGAGATCCACTTTGGACAGATCACCTTCACAGAACATTTCGGCAAAAACATTTGCGAAGGTACGTGCATAACATTTCTCGTGGATCGGTATCGCACCCGCCCCCTGTGTGATCGAACCGCCGATAAAGCCCAGAGTGATCTGCTGTCCTTCCGCACTCTTGGCCAGGAGTTTCTTAATCCCGTCCAGATTACCCGGATTCAGCATGCTGTGTGATATCATCATCTGATATTCAACGGAATCTATCGCCACTGCCGTGTCTGCACTCTGCTCGGGTGCCGTGAAACCGTCATTTAAGTAAAGTCTCACATCCACTGTAGCCAGCACTCCGGGATGATCGAATTCAAATCTGATCTGCCCCACGGTATTGTCCGTATCCAGCCAGTCTACGCCGTCCATTTCTATCACCTGTTCCTCCCCGTTTGCGGAAAAAGTCCGGCTGATAACGGTAGCGGGATCAGCGGGATCGGCAGGGTACATCTGCAGGACAAAGGTAACATCCTCACTTTCTTTTACCGAAACACTCACTCCCACCGAATGGACCAGCTTGCGGAATCCTGCCGTAGTCGGCATAAGTGAGAGAATCTCATCATCGGTCACATTGCCGACAAGACGGGCAGAGTCGGCGAACCGGCCGTCATTCTCGTATATGAACTGGATGCCTTTCCCGTCACGTTGCGGAGAGGCATATATATCCTTATTGTGCATTACATAGAAGTATTGCCTTTTGGCTGTGGGGTCTTTCGGTGCCTTAGGGCCGCTCATCTGATCTGACATGTTTTTACCTCCGTAGAAGAACTCATGGTTTTAATTATATGTTCTGTATAGATGGGTTTCAAGTTAAGACAACGGGGCTTACTTCCACAGATCGCCCCATACATCGTTGCACAGATCCAGACAGTATTCATAGCTGAAGGAAGCATCCTGCCTGCGGATCTCATTTGCCTCGGCAAGCTCCGGTGTATATTCCCTCAGCGGATAAACAGTCACGCCATCCTGCCCGGAACGCAGATCGGTCACCAATGCCGTCACGCCGTAGTCGGATATCGTAACCTTCCCTTCATCATCTCCGGTCAGAGTAACTGTCGCCATGCCGCCTACCATACGATTTGCTGTGCCCGCTCCTGTCCCCGATGTCCAGTTCACGTAGTTGCCGAGCGAGTAGTATACGAGCGTACCGCGTTCATCTGCACCGTCTGCATCGCTTTCTACCCATTCGACCGGTTCTATCACATGAGGGTGAGTACCTATCACCAGATCGGCCCCGTTATCAGCGAATATCTGCGCCCACTTAAGCTGGCTGCTGTCCGGCGTCAGTCTGTATTCGGTTCCCCAGTGAGGACATACCACCGTGAAATCCGCCATCTCCTCTGCCGCCTTCAGATCGGCGATCACTCTGTCCTCGTCCAGCAGGTCCACGGCATACGGCATATCGGACGGTACAGGTATCCCGTTGGTCCCGTATGTATAGTTGAGAAAAGCGATATCCATCCCCCTGGCGTTGAGTATACTGATATGAGACTGATCCTCAGGAGAATCATGTATGCCCAGCACCTCTGTCTCCGGATGGTTTTCCTCCCAATATGCATAGCAGTTCCTGATACCTTTCGCCCCTTTATCCAGGACATGGTTCGTGGCATGCAGGACCACATCGAACCCCGCACCGGTCAGTGCATCACCCACTTCATAAGGAGCGTTGAAGGCCGGATATCCGGATACTCCCAGCTGTTCTCCGCCTATGATGACTTCTTCATTTACCAGCGCGATATCAGCAGCGGATATCATATCCGATGTTTCGGAGAAAATATGTGTATAGTCATAACTTCCGTCTTCACGTCGTGCAGCATCCTCCACGGGAGTATGCAGAAGTATATCTCCGACCATGACAAGGGTTACCGAAGGATCCGGAGCAGACACCTGAGCCCGGGCCGGAAGGCTTAATGCTATCGCCAGCGCAGCTATCTGCTTAGTCAAATGTAAATGAGTCAAATACATACCTCGCTCCCGCATCCCCGGATACGAATTCAAAATACACCGCATGCTTACCCGTAACGGATGCTGTCACTTCTCCTGTATACTCAATCATCTCATCCGTAACTGAAGCTTCGACCGATCCGATGATATCTCCGGTATATGAATCGATCCGGACGTTGATACGCAGATCATTGCCTGCCGATGCATTGTCACCTGACCGCATCTTCATGGCTCTCACGGTGACACTCTTTGGTCCTTTATCGCCGAACTGCAGATACTTAAATCCTATCGTGGCACCATCAGCGATATTCATGATCGGAGATGAGTATTCTCCCGGAGTGTCATATACGAGCGTTGGCTTCTTGTCTATATCAAAATCGGTGTAGGTTATTCCTTTCAAGCCGTCCGCATAACGCTCTTTCAGCGTCTTAAACATCTCATCACTCAGTCCGCTGTCGGGAGTATATACGGGCACGATCACCATCTTGCGGCGTGCGATCGCGCGTAAATCTTCATCATTTCTGTCTCTGGCAACCTGTGATATGCCGCCGGGACAGGATACGGTATACACACTGTCGCATGTACCGTCATACATATGGCACGCATATCCTGCCGAGATCTCCAGGTATGCATCTATGCCGTTCACATATGCACCCTGGGATGTCATCTCCACGGGGAGCGATTCAACGGGCTCACCGTTTTCATATCTTATCCTGCCGACAAGGGGGCGTCCGTCCCTGCCTATAGCCACATCCACGGGTTCTATCATAGCCTGCCTTGAGAACTCATCAATGCCGGTCTGACGGTGATAGAAGATATACCACTGATCGAGCACCTTCATCAGCGATCCGTGGTTATTACCCCATTGGAAGGTCATCAGTCCGCGTCCGTCGATTCCGTCCGGAGTCGCCTTACCGCCACGGCTTACATCGGGCACTATCTCTCCTCCGTTGAAACTGATATCTCCTCCACGCTTAAACCCGCCGAGGGGTGTATCACTCCACATATAGGACAGGAATCCGAAGTTCGGTCCGTATACGCCCAGTTCAGGCATATCCTGCTGATGTCTCTTGGAGTAGATGAGGAGATATTTGTCTCCGATCTTACGTGGGCTGGATGCCTCAAAGAAAGCGTCATCGTCCGAGAGATGTTCTCTCTCCGTCACCCACGGAGAATCGGCATGTCCGATCAGATGCTCTACAAGAGTTCCTTCCTTGATCGTAGCCATGTCATCATTCAGCTCTGCCGCATACGATTCACAGAATCCCCAATATGCATATACCCTGCCGTCATCATCTACCAGGACACCGGGATCGAATTTCAGATCCGTAAGCACCGGATCGGTAAAAGGTCCCCAGGGAGTCTTTGACTTCGCAACATAAATATATGTTCCCCTGTCCTCTGCAACGTACATATAGTACATGCCGTCCTTATATACGACATCGGGCGCATACATGGGAGTATCATATGTGGCACGATAGCACACCCCATGGCATTTCCACTTGGTCAGATCATCCGCAGGAGCACTCCATACGACATAATCATATCCGCAATACTCGGTGTAGATACTGTCATGTGAACCGTATACATACACACGTGTCTCGCCGTTATACGTAAATACCCTGGGTTCGCCGTCAGGGATATGCTCCCACAGCGGCATATAAGGATTGGCTCCTGTCAGTTTTGCTTTCATATCATCCCTCCATAGACATACATTCAGTCTGCATAAAATATGAGGGCCAACCTTGATAAGGTTGGCCCTCGATTACACATAGTATAGCGTCCCTATACGGACATATCAAAATTGCGTCCCAGGTGGGGTGCAACTGACTGTTCCATCATCTTGACCATACCGGCTCCCTGCTCTTTCTGGTTGTCCAGCGACTTATCCAGCAGTGCAACCCCGATAGCGGAAGCATCCTTACTTACTCTGTTGGCCAAAGACATAGACGTTACATTCGGTGTAACCATCATAGAAACATCCATTTTCCTACCTCCTATGTCTCTGTCAAATCCATTTGACAGTTTATGTAATCATAACATTTATCGGCCTGCGTTACAAGATAATGAAGTGGTATTACGGATTATTTTTTGCGTACGGTGACATCGCCGCTGGTAGTGTCGATATTCATGGGATGACCGGACGGTGAATTATTCTCTATATCCACGTCTCCGCTGACCGTATTGACTGATACGTTTACCTCTCCCACGGCATATATCCTGATATCCCCGCTGGTGGTATCGATATCCGTATCCTCACAGTCAAAACCATCCAGAGCTATATCTCCGCTGGTAGTATCGATGTCGGTTTTCTGCGCCTTAACCGATTCAGCTGTGATATTGCCGCTCACTGTATTTACATCCAGTCCGCCGGTCTCTATGTTCTTCAGATCTATCTCTCCCGATGTCGCATCGATCGATACCTTATCATCCGCCTTAATGTTCTCCGCCTTGATCTCACCGCTCACGGTAACCATAGACAGCTCATCACATTCAAGGCCGTTCGCTGCTTTGATATTTCCGCTGACGGTGGTCAGCTCAACCTCATCATAAACATCGGCGGGAAGATAGATATCAACAGGTTCGACCTCATAGTCGGAGTCGCCAAAGAAACTGCCGATATTAAACCAGCCCATCTTATGATACCAGGGTACTCTGTTCTTAAATCTAATTGTGAGGGTATTGCCGTCGACCTCGATCTCATTCATATAATCGGGACCGTCAGTATACTCCACATAAACCATATCCTTGTCGGATGGAAGGATATTTATATCTGAACTCACCTGGGATACTTCCAGATTCTCTATGTGTTCCTTGATCTCCATTGACTGACGTGCGTACTCCGCGCTTTCATTGGCAGAGTTGTACATATTGGCTACTCCGCCGTACCTGATCCTCGATATTCCCATAGCTATACCGCCCAGGATCAGCCCGAGTCCTACGAGTACACCTGCTGTTATCAGTATTATTTTGGTTGATTTAAGCATTTTTCATCTCCTCATTATCTGTCATCTGAGAGTTCTTATTCCTGCGTGCGATGAAGCGCATCTTGATCTTAGTTGCCATTCTCCCCATCATTTCCACCAGCCACACTGCTCCGGACTTGATAGGTATGAAGAGCAGTACCGCAAGTCCTACGACCAGAAGTGATGCCGCAAATTCAAGCAATCCTGTGGTGCCTTCTCCCATGATGATGCCGACAAGTGATCCGAATGCAGCTATCACCCCGCCGATCGCTGCCGCGAAAACAGCAAAGATCAGTGCCAGAACAACTGCTATAAGTGCGAGTGCCAGCGATAATCCTACTGCAAAAACCGCTATCGCTATGGGCAGCCAGACCGGAGCTCCGAGAACGATCAGCACTATCTCCCATGCCTTGATCTTACGCTTGGGCTCTGTGGCGGGCTGTGCTTTCACCAGAGTCGGAAGAGGTGTCTCCATCAATACCTTATCCGCTATCTCGGCAGGTGTCCCCAATGCTTCAACAGCCTGGTCCTCACTTAATCCGTCTTCCATTCGATCTTCCAGAGCTTCGTTGTAGAAATCCAGTGTTTTCTGAATATCCGCTTCGGGCAGTCCCGTCAGCCTGGATCTGATCTCATTCATAAACTCATTCCTGTTCATCTGTGCTCCCTTCCGCAGCTTCCGGTTCATTTTGATCTGCCGGTGCGTTCTGATCTCTCGTCACATAGTCGTATATCGACATGATCTCCTTCCACTCCTCCGTGAAATCGATAAGCTTGTTACGGCCCAGTGCCGTGATCTCGTAATACTTGCGAAGCCTGCCGTTATGTTCAACCGACTGTACCGTGAGACTGCCGGCATCCTCCAGGCGTCTGAGTATCGGATACAGTGTCGACTCGGAGATCGTCAGATACGGCTTCACATCCTTGATGATCTTATAACCGTATGACGGTTCGGTCTTGATAGCTGCCAGGACACATATATCCAGAAGTCCTCTCTTTAACTGTGTGTCCATATGTATTACCTCCTTACGTGTCATACTATACGCCACGAGGTATTATATGTCAAGTAGTATTTTGTGAAAAATAGTATTCTGTCTAAAACAGTATCCCGCACCGGGCCGTATCCATACAAAAACCGCCGGGAAACAATCCCCGGCGGTTGGTGAACGGCTTAACTTATCTGCAATTGTTGTTTATATGATCTCTCATGAGAAGGATCTCGGCAGGTGCCACCGAAAGGCAGTCGACATCCGTATCAAGCAGTCTGGATGTATACTCTCTGCGTGATGCGATCTCTCCGCACACACATACACTCAGGCCCGCATTATGCGCTTTATATACCACGCGCCCGATCATTGCGAACAGATTCTCATAATCATCTTTGATAGCCCCATCCGCTGCCGAGAAACGATCCACCCCGTATATATCACATGTCAGATCGTTCGTTCCTATGGAAATAAAGTCGGCGTGCGGTATCAGCGAATCGATATTCTCCACCGCATCAACAGTCTCCACCATGATCCCCTGTGGTATCGATACGGAACCAACCTCCGAGAGAAGTGCCCACTTCACTTCGGCAAACAGCGAATTCGCTTTCACGACTTCCTCCGCATTCGTTACATACGGATACATTATCCTGAGCTGTCCGTATACCGATGCCCGTACAAGTGCGCGTAACTGAACCCTGAAGATATCCGGATGATCCAGGCTTACGCTTAAGCCTCTCTTCTCCCCCGTATCCAAATAGGGTATCAGCTTGTCTCCGCCCACATCCAGTGTTCTGACGGTAAGCACTTTATCTTTGTACATGCCGAGGAGTTTCTTATATACGACGAACTGCTCATCCTCGGATGGTGCCTCAAGCCTCTCCATATACATGAATTCACTTCTGTACAGACCTATGCCCTCGGCATCATTCTCCATAGCCTTCTTCATATCCACAACCGAGGATATGTTCGCATACAGATCTATATGTCTGCCGGTGATCGTCACGGTCTCACATCCCCTGAGCCCGAGCAAAGCGGACCTGACCGGATCCGAGCTTCGATGAGCCTGCTCGATAAAGTCCACATCCGGACTCACTATCACTTCGCCGGCATCTGCATTTACATATATCGGAGTCCCGTCCTCTATCGCATCAAGGTCAATGGGAACAGACACGATCATCGGTATATCCATCATATGAGCCAGGACGGCGGCATGTGATGTAGTGCTGCCCTCCACGGTGACTATGGCGAGTACATTGTCCTGATCGAGCTCCATCACCTCACCGGGGAGTATGCTGCGTGTCACGAGTATATGCGGATATTCCTTCTGCGTATCATCGGGTTTATTGAATCCCTCACGCAAAGCTGTGATCACCTCACGCGCAATATCACGTACATCATCCGCACGTGCACGTATATATTCATCTTCCATCTCATCGAACTTGGAAGCCAGTGCCTCACTCGTTTGCCTTACGGCCTCCTCGGCATCCATCTGTCCGTCTTCGATGCATATCCTCGAAAGATGTCTGAACTCCTTTCCGTCCAGGACAAGCTTATGCATCAGGAAAATCTGAGCGGCATCCTTCCCCGCTTTCACCCCTGCATCCAGAACCATCTTGTCCATATGTATCTTGGTAGCTTCGATAGCCTGTTCAAGACGTACCAGCTCAGCTTCCACACGATCCGGCTCGGACAACATGGTGACCGGCGCCGGCTCTCCCGGTTCGCTTTTCCTTATAACCCGGGCAGGTCCTATGGCGATACCCGAACTGACTGTACTCCCCTTGTATTTGTTGTTCATATATACCCCTGTAGTCTATGTGAGCAGGCAGATCTCATACATGAAATCTGCGTTCCAGCTCGTCAGGCACATGCCTCCCTTTAAACACCACGGCACCTATGATGCCCATGATCCCGGCCAGCAGGCAGATGACCCACAGCACACTGCGTTCACCGGTGATCAGCATGCACAGCGCTCCCATGATGATACATAAGAAACTGCATCCCAGCAGATATGCCATGGCATTTCGTGCCTTATCGATCATCATGAAAATGAAATGAAGCACCTCGGCCGAAATTGCTATGGCAGGCATGATATACCAGAAATAGATCGGCCGGATATCTTTGATGATCAGAAATGTAAACATGACCAGCACAGCGGCCCACCACGCATTAACGGATATGACCTTGGACGGATTATGATGACCGTGAATGATCGCCGCAAGCCATATCTCACCGCCTATGACCCATACACAGATGAGCAGGCTCCAATGGAATGACGTATGCACATCCAACAGAAATTCACATGCCAGACATACGACCATAGCCGAAAGAAAGATGAACATCTGCAATTTGTACAGCATCGACTGCTTACGCATGATCTCCATGGAGGGATACACTCGTTCCGATGCTTCCCCTCTGAGAGCATTCTGACACAGAGGACATCTGTCAGCATCACCTTCCACATTCACCTTGCAGCTGGGACAATACTTCATCAGCGTATCACCTCCGTGGCATTTACGGTTACTTCTATATCATCTTTCGTCAGCATCCTGACGAAATTCTTGATCACTCTCGTATCGGCGTATGCTGTGGACAGTCCCAGCTTCAATACTCCGTTATAGCTGAACACGGTAAAGAACAGTTCGGAATGTGCACAAAAAGCCGAGAAGCTTTCAACAAACGGTTTTACCTTCTCATCAACCTTGATCTCTCCCATGTTGGACATGACAAAAGATACGGTCTTGTTCTCAACCTTGGAAAAATGTCTGACAACAGGCTGCTTCACCATCAGCGGTACCATGCGTACGAACAGTATCCTCTCCAGAGTCTGATACGAATCCATCTGCTCGGCTATACGCTCCGGCTTCATGGATTCCTTCAAATCCTCATCTATCCCGCGTGCTATCGCAGCGATATCTTCATCTCCGTTCAGACGGCACTTGATGTTCACACTGTTAAAGAAATTTCTGGATGTCTCGGACGGATAATAGTTGCGCAGATTCACCGGTATGCTCACGGTGATCGGAAGCTTACGCATGAGTGCAGGCATATCGTGATACATGCTCTGAACCATCAGTGCTCCTATATATCCGGTCAGAGATACTCCCGCTTCTTTGGAGCGCGCCCTGAGATCAGCAAATTTCATGGAGATCTCCATGAACTGAAGCTGGTCATAAGGCAGTTTACGTCCGATCGGATGATATGCTTTGGAGGACGGTAGTTTCTTGCGTTCGCCGTTACCGTAGAACTGGCTGTAACTGTCCTGTCTCAGGTCGCCGTCCGAAGCGCCGCTGCCCTCACTGACTCCTTCCATCTCCCCGGGATGAGCCAGCTTCAGATACTCAACCAGAATCACATTAAAGAATTCAAAGAGACCGGTACCATCACTGAGTGCATGGAACATATCCAGATTGATACGTCTGCCGAAATAGCTGACCTTGTAATGCAACACGCCGTTATATTCACTGCCGTACAGTATCGGACACGGTCTTCCGGACTCCTCCGTGACCACCGGCAAGGCATCGGTCGTCTCTATATAATGCCAGAAAAAACCCCTGCGGATACGCACCTGAAACTGCGGTCGTATATCGATCGCACGAAGCAGGGCTTCCTGAAGGATCTCGGGATCCACAGGCTCCGTAAGCGTAGCACCCACACGCATGGTACGTGTATCTCTGCGATTATGCGAGGCCAGAAAAACCTTGGCCACATTATCGGTTTTATACCATGTAGACTCGCTCATAAACCAAGCTCCCTGATAAACTCAGCCACATCATCCAGTGCTTTGGATGCTTTCGGAACAGGCAGTACCTGAAAAACATGCCATCCGCCGGCGAATACCTGTAGCTTTGTAATGCATCCGTTCTTGTGAAGTTTTTTGTACAGATTCTCACTGTCAGATCTGAGTATCTCGTTACTCCCGACCTGTATCAGTGTCGGAGGCATGCCTGTCAGATCAGCGAACAGCGGACTGAGAGACGGATTGGTGTAATCGGTCTCGCATCCTGCATATGCATTACGTGCTCCGTATACATATTCTACAGTAAGCATCGGGTCAGTATCTTTATATTTCTCATATGATGCTCCCCCGGCAGTCATATCCGTCCAGGGACTCATAAGTATAAGCGCTGCCGGAAGCTGTCTCTTCTGAGACTTAAGTACAAGCGTCAGTTCAAGTGCCAGATTACCGCCGGCCGAATCTCCGAGAACTATCACTTCATCCGCACCGTATCCAAGATACATCAGATGGTCCCATATGGTAACCGCATCCTCTATGGCGGAAGGATACGGGTTCTCGGGTGCCAGTCTGTACTCGAAACTGTATACACTTAATCCCGTATGCATCACCATTTTGCCGGCCAGCATACCTGCATATCCAAGTCCGCCCGATGTATAACCGCCACCATGACAGTAGAGTATGACGGGCTTATCCCTGTGAGGAAAATCAGCTACGGCCCATTCGGTGTTGATCCCCTTTATATCCTCTTTGGTATAGGATACTCCGACAGCGGGTGTGACCAGCTTGGAAAGTCTTTCATGCGAGGCACGCTGCTTATCAAGCGTCTCCGCTCTTTCCACGTCCGATACGGCGATAACCGAATGGATCGCCTTTATCGCTTTCATGAACGGATCCATTTTTACATCGCCCGCTTCGATCTCCCTCTCTTTTTCTTTTTCCAGAATGTGTGGTAAATGTGCTCTCATGTGATGTGTCTTAAATATTCCCTGCCATCATGTCAAATATGCTCAGCTGTCCGCTCTCGGGAAGGCCGCTCAGTATACCCAGCTCGGTCAGTTTCTCAACATTGGTCTTGGATGCCTTGGTCCTCTCTCTGAATTCGGCCTTGGATATAAACGGTCCCTTGGCTGCAGCCGCAGCTATAGCCTCCGCAACTTCCGGACCTATGCCGTCTATGCTCGCCAGCGACGGCATGATGCTCTTTTCGTCTATCATACGGAAGTTCTTGGAGTCCGCTTCACATACATCTATGGGCACGAACTCTATACCTCTTGCATACATCTCCTGGGCGATCCTCATATCGCGGTATGTATTCTTCTCGGTAGCACTCAGAGTATTGTCAGCGGCTTTGTGTCTGAACTCTTCCAGATGGGACTCCAGTCTGCCGCGCCCCATGGCCATCAGTTCATAAGAAAAACCCGATGCCCTGATCGTGAAATACGCCGCATAATAGGCAGCCGGATAATACACCTTACAATATGCTATCCTGAGTGCCATTATGACATACGCGGCCGCATGTGCCTTGGGGAACATGTACTCTATACGCTCGCATGACCAAATATACCAGTCCGGTACATCATGTGCGATCATGTCGGCTTTCCATTCATCCCACTGCTTGCATTTATGTCCGGCTACTTTACCCTTACGGACATTTTCCATGATATTAAATGCCTCTGCGGGATCGAGTCCCTTCTGGATCAGATATATCATGATGTCGTCACGGCAGCAGATGGCTGTGGATATCGTAGCCTTACCTTCTCTGATCAGTGTCTGGGCATTATCGCCCCACACGCCCGTACCGTGTCCGAGTCCCGATATACGGATCAGATCGGACATATACTGCGGCTTGGTCTCGATGAGCATGCTCATCGCATTATCGGTACCAAACTCCGGTATACCCAGGCATCCCAGCTTCGTCCCCGGTATATCGGCAGGTGTGATGCCCAGCGCATCCGTGCTTAAGAAAAGTGACATGACCTTTTCATCATCCAGCGGTATACCTGTCGGATCAAGACCTGTCAGGTCCTGAAGCATACGCATCATGCTCGGATCATCATGGCCGAGGATATCCAGTTTAAGCAGGTTATGATCGATGGAATGATAATCGAAATGTGTGGTGATGGTATCCGTGTCCATCTTGTTGGCGGGGTGCTGTACCGGAGTAAAAGTGTATATCTCCTCTCCCATCGGCAGCACCACTATACCTCCGGGATGCTGTCCGGTTGACTTGCGTATGCCCTCACAATGAGAAGCGATGCGCTCCATCTCGCACCTGCGCTTGGTTATCCCCTTCTCCTCATAGTAGTGATGAACATATCCGTATGCGGTCTTCTCGGCCAGTGAGCCTATGGTTCCGGCACGAAATGTCTGACCGTATCCGAATATAACCTCTGTATATTTATGTGCCTTGGACTGATACTCTCCCGAGAAATTCAGGTCGATATCGGGTTCCTTATCTCCTTTAAAGCCGAGGAATGTCTCAAACGGGATATCATAACCGTCACGTGCAAGTTCCTCGCCGCATACCGGGCACTTCTTTGGCGGCATATCGGATCCCGCCATACCGCCGAAAGCTTTGACCTCATCGGAGTCGAAATCATAATAATGACAATGAGGACAATAATAATGCGGAGCAAGTGAATTCACTTCCGTGATCCCCGCAAGGAAAGCCACGAAAGATGATCCGACAGACCCTCGCGACCCCACCAGATAACCGTCCTCAACGGACTTCCACACCAGCTTCTGAGCGATGATATACATCACGGCAAATCCGTTACCGATGATCGACTTAAGCTCTCGCTCCATGCGCTCGGAAACAACCTCCGGCAGATCGGGACCGTATATCTCATGGGCTTTGTTTTCACATATCTCACGCAACTGCGTATCGGAGTTCTCTATCACGGGAGGACATTTGTCCGGGCGCACCGGTGACATAGAGTCGATCATATCGCAGATATATCTGGTGTTCTTAACCACGACTTCAAAAGCCTTCTCCTCACCCAGATATCCAAACTCATCAAGCATCTCCTCTGTGGTTCTCAGATACAGTGGCAGTGAGTCGTCATCCTCATCCGAACTGCTGTGGTTAGCAAGAATGATACGTCTGTATATCTCATCCTCGGGATCCATGAAATGTACATCACCGGTGGCAACGACCGGCTTGTTCCATTTCTCGCCGAGCTTTACTATCTGCTTATTGATCTCACGTATATCATCCTCCGAATTGATATCGGGGTATTTCTTATAGCTCACGCCGTCCTTCTTGGCCATCTTGGATATCATGAACCTGTTATTCGCTACGGGCTGTATCTCCAGATAGTCATAGAACTCCACGATACGGGCAATCTGCTCCTCGCTGCGTTTCTCCACCAGAGCTTCATACAGTTCACCGGCACAGCATGCACTGCCGATGATGAGTCCCTCACGGTATTTGTTCAGCATGCTCTTCGGAATCTTCGGCTTGCCGGAGAAATAATCGAGATGCGACATGCTCACCAGTCTGTACAGATTGATCCTGCCTGTATTGTTCTTCGCCAGAATGATGCAGTGGGTGGGTCTGAGTCCTCTGATGACATCGAAACCCTCCTCGGCATATCTGTTGAGCGCCTCGAAATCATGTATATCCATGCCCTTCAGGATATCCATTAGCTTGAGATAGATGAGTGCGGTACACTCCGCATCGTCCACTGCCCTGTGATGGAACCCGAGGTCCACGTTCAGCATCTTGGCCACGGCATCAAGTGTGTACTTCTTATGTCCTGTGAGCAATGCTCTGGACATTCCCAGCGTGTCGGCATATGTATAAGGACAGTCCAGTCCGAGCACGGTCTTCATCTTCT
Organism: uncultured Lachnospiraceae bacterium; assembly: GCA_946620235.1. GTDB lineage: Bacteria > Bacillota > Clostridia > Lachnospirales > Lachnospiraceae > XBB2008. The sequence continues at coordinate 18,734 of CAMONC010000004.1, forward strand.
CTCTGATGAAGCTGACGTCGAACTCCACATTGTGTCCCACGAGTACCGTTTCATCTCCGCCTATGAAATCAAGGAACTTCGGCAGTGCGATATCTACCGTATCCTGCCCCATGACCATGGCATCGCTTATGGATGTCAGCTGTTCTATACGAAAAGGAATAGGTCTCTTCGGATCAACAAAAGTCGAGAATCTGTCAACTATCTCTCCGCCGCGTATCTTCACGGCACCTATCTCTATGATCTCATCATGAACCGGTGAAAAGCCGGTGGTCTCCAGGTCAAATACCACATATGTCTGAGAATCTATCTCGCGGGAAGTGTCACCGTTTACGATCTTGCGCAGATCATCCACAAGATAGGCTTCGACGCCGTATATGATCTTAAAGAAATCCTGCTTATCAGGTGCCTCATCGCCTGCTGCCTTGCGTTTCTTGCACTCATTGTCCCAGAGATCGCACCAGGTATGGTATGCATCGGTAAAGCCCTGTACCACTCCATGATCGGTTATGGCAAGTGCGGGCATTCCCCACTCATAAGCTCTTTTGACCAGAGATGAACAGTCTGATACCCCGTCCAGTTCGCTCATTTTGGTATGACAATGAAGCTCCACGCGTTTAACCGAAGCCGTGTCATGCCTATGTGTACGGAAATCCGGAATAGTCTTGATACCCGAAACGGATGCCAGCTCCAGTTCCTTATCCCAGCTGTCCATCAGGCATTTGCCCTGTACCTTGATGAATGCACCCTTTTTCAGATCCGCTGCCAGCTCGGGGAACTGTTCATTATGCACGAACAGCTTGAACTTGATGGAATCCTCAAAATCAGTGACGACGCATGTAGCGATGGTTCTTTCACCCTTTATCTGCTTGGTCTCAACACCGGTGACCATACCCCTGATCACGCAGTCTCCGATCTCACCCTGGAGATCCGATATCGGTATCGCATCCTCCGTTATGTCGCGTCCGTAGATGACATCCGGATTATCGCTGTGTCTGAGAGGTTTGATCTTGGGATTACGTTTCTCGGGTCTGGGAGTCGCTTCGCTCTGAGCCTCTTTCTCCTCATTATCCCTGACTTCGGGTCCCGGCGGTTCGGCTCCGGGAACCACATGAGACAGACTGTCGGGATCGATGACGGGGCCGACCCAGCTTCCCGTCCAGCCCTTGCCGTAATCCTCCTTGACAGCCCGATCGTATTTGATGATGATATTTGCCTCCAGGCCGCATCTGTCCGTGAATATCCTGTTCAGGATATCCTCAAGTTCGGGAACTCTCTTCTCTATGTATGAGCCCTCTTCGAACGTCAGTATCATCGTATCTTTCGCGGGAAACTCCACCTTCGCATTGCTCAGCAGATCATGCAACACCCTGCTGCGATCATAAACTTCCGCAAAAATGGATTCCTTGTAGATATCGTAGAGGTTCGACAGATCGTACTGTGCAGACAGATGGAACTTCGGAAACAACAATATCTCCGGTCCGCCTCCGCCAAAGACCTGTTTCTTAATGCTTCGCTTAACCGTGCACAGTTGCTGATAAGTGATGAGGTTTTCACTGGAAATATATATTCTGAGCTTGGATCTGTCGGAGGGTTGAGAGACATTATCCACGAGAACCCTTTCAAACAGATCGTGAACTATTCCCTCTAATTCAATTTTCGGAAAAACATCATAAAACGACCGCTGGTTCATATCCGTAACTTTCGATCTATTGCCAATTCATCAGTTCATCGCGAAGTGCATCGAGGAGCTCATCCTCCGGCAGCTTACGTATAACCTCGCCGTGCTTGATGAGCAGTCCCTCACCTATACCTCCGGCTATGCCTATATCTGCCTCCCTGGCTTCTCCGGGCCCGTTTACGACACAGCCCATTACGGCTACCTTGATATCCAGAGGGATATCGGCCACCATTGCCTCCACGCGGTTCGCCAGACCTATCAGATCTATCTGTGTTCTGCCGCAGGTCGGACAGCTGACTACCTCGATACCTCCCTTGCGGAGTCCAAGTGTCCTGAGTATCAGTCTGGCAGTGCGTACCTCTTCCACCGGATCTCCGGTCAGAGAGACTCTTATCGTATCTCCTATCCCCCGTGAGAGTATCATCCCCAGCCCTACGCTCGACTTGATATTTCCGCTCCACAGTGTTCCTGATTCGGTGATACCGACATGCAGCGGATATGTGGTTTTGGACGCTATCAGGTCATGAGCCTCGGCGCACATCATCACATCCGATGACTTGATGCTTATCACTATCTCGTGATAATCCATGTCCTCTATCATAGCCACTTTATCCAGTGCACTTTCCACTATTCCCTCGGCTGTCACCGAACCGTACCTGGCTATTATATCCTTTTCCAGAGAACCAGAGTTCACGCCTACTCTTATCGGGATATTGCGTTCTTTCGCACACTTCACGACTTCAGCAAGCTTGTCGCGTCCGCCGATATTACCGGGATTGATGCGTATCTTATCGGCTCCGTTCTCTATAGCCGCTATAGCCATCTTATAGTCGAAATGGATATCAGCAACCAGAGGGATGCTTATCTGCCTGCGTATCTCGCTCAAAGCACGCGCCGCCTCGATAGTGGGCACGGTACATCTGATGATCTCACAGCCTGCCGCTTCCAGACGCCTGATCTGCTCGACAGTGGCCTTTACATCCTCGGTACGGGTGTTGGTCATGGATTGTATAAGTATAGGGTTACCGCCGCCTATGACGCGGTCTCCGATGTGTATGACTCTTGTGTTGTCTCGATACATAACAGCTCCAATCAGAATAAAACAGATACTATATATTCTACCACACCGGACTGTCAATTTGGAGACTAATACTCCGACTGTAGCCAGCTTCATTTCCGGTCGGGATATACGCCACATCCAGCCTTCCGTCACCGCATTCCTCCAGAAAATCGCTGTCTATATCAATCCTGAGATTCCCCTCCGGGTTGTATGATGCGTCATATTTGAGGAGTATCCGGTTGCCGTTTTCATCCACTATGCTGACCGGCAGTACAGCATCGCCGCTCCCTATCTCTTCCGCATAGGATACCGGTACTTCACTGCCGCCTATACCCGCACCCAACACGGCTCCTGCCAGCAGTGCACCCATCCATAGACCGGGATATTTTCTCGCACTCAGATATACGCTCCGGTTCACCCTGATAAACCTTCTTTTCTGGCATCTCCTGAACGCCAGCAGCATACATCCGCCAGTCACAAACATATACCCAATGTCACGGGATATCCTGACCGAACCTGCGGATACCGGCACATACCCGTCTCTGAACGCTGACTCCAGCGCACCGAAAACACCGTCACGATACGCCAGATACCATGCCACGAGAAAGGGTACAACGAACAGACCCATTACCGTCAGGAATAACGATCTGTACAATGTATCTCTGTACTGTCCTTTCTTCATGGCACCCATCACCTCACGTACATTTTCATATCTCTCATGAGAGTTTCTGGATGTCGCTTTTCCGACAACATGGGCCAGACCATACGAAACTCCGGGGGCCGCCACCTTCAGTTTCTCCATCGTATACGGAGGTTTGTTGAGCATCCTGCCGCTTAAGCAGCTGTACATCACGGCGCCCCAGGCGTAGATGTCACTCCTTATATTTGCATACCTCTCCCCGCAGATCCCTCTTTGCTCCGGAGCACCGTAACCTACCGTTCCGGCCAGGTTCTTTACTTCATCACCGTAGTTCATGACCAGTGCCGTTCCGAAGTCAACCAGTTTGACATGTCCGTCAGGCATCAGCATGATATTTGCAGGCTTGAGATCCTGGTACACCAGTGCAGGTCGCAGGCCGTGCAGATAATCCAGTATCTTCAGTATCTCCATCCCTATGGCAGACGCCTTCTTTTCCGACATGGCTCCCCGCGTCGTGATATACCGTTCGAGATCGATCCCCTCTATCCATTCCATGACCATATATGTGCGGTCATTCTCACGATATATGTCGTATAATCGAGGCAGCCCTTTGTGATCGAGCGACTTAAGGATATCCGCCTCATGATCGCCTATCCCGTCCACCACTTTGATCGCTACATCACGATCCATACTCTCATCATATCCCCTGTACACGCTTCCGAATCCGCCGTGTCCGGCCAGATATTCCACTCTGTATCTTCCGCATATCATTTCCATATTCAACTCTCCTTTCTCATATGATCACAGGATCACGCATACTGCGCTCCGGTTATCGCCGCATCCGCGTGCCGCCGCTTCATTACCCATTCCCGCTAGTCTGTGCTCAAGCCTCTCCTGCGTGACATCCGCCCCCATGCACAGGCCCTCGGCCAGTTCCCGATGGCTGAAGCTCCCCGCGAATCCGTCACTCGCGATCAGTATCCCGCTGCCTCTGTGCAATCGTCCGATGCGAAAATCAGGTTCAAAATAACCCATGCTTCCCACGCATCTGACCAGTTCATTCCGTTCATTTACATGTGCATCTGTTATCTGTCCGGCACACGAGCCGGACAGATAAGCACGACGTATCCGCTGAAAAACCGGTGACTCGCTCATTCTCCCGATCATAAAGGCTGCCGAATCTCCCAGATGCATGCATATGTACCTGCTGCCCCGTATATATACGCACGTACAGGTCGTCCCCCAGGATACACCCATACTTTTTGCCGTCTCCCTCAGCTCCATATGGCAGTCATATATGCATTTGCACAGACTGCGTTTGATCTTTCCGGCGGAGCTGCGGAACATCCGTATCCCCGCGCTGTAGAACCATCTGATCAGGCATTCGGACACATAACCGCTGACGACCTCACCGTGCGGAAGCGATCCAATGCCGTCACATACAACCATCAGGGTACACTTACCCATATCCGTGTGCACGGCCTCGAGGACTACTGTATCCTCATTCACGGCACGATCACCCACGGACCAGTACACTCCACTGACCATAGTTTTACCTCTGTTTGATTATTTGGGCGCTTCGGAAATCCGGGAGATGATTCTCCCTGATCCGAACAGATCGTTCGGATTGAAGACGAGTATATCACGAAAGAAAACGATCAACAATACTTTTCTATCACGTCATTCAAAATCTTTTTATCTATGGGCTTCGCGATGAAGTCCTGCATGCCCTCTGCTATGAGCATATCTCTGGTTCCGTCCACCGCATTTGCAGTCAGCGCTATAATCGGGACTGTCAGATTATATCCTCCGAGATCACGGATCGCATGCAGAGTCTCAACGCCGTCCATCTCCGGCATCATGTGATCCATCAGTATGATGTCATATTTGTGCTGAGCTGCCAGCCTGACTGCTTCGGTACCTCTGTCTGCCACATCCACCTGCAAACCGTACGGTGCCAGAAGCCCCTTTGCAACCATCAGATTCACTCTGGAATCATCCACCACGAGAACACTCTTGTCCGGGTATTCACGGTACGCGAAACTGTCCTGTTTCTCTTTGAATTCATAGCTGTCATTTCTGATCGCGGCAGCCATCTCCGCACCGATGGGTTCATCCTCGCCCATCCTCTGGAATATGTTTACATGGAATACGGTACCGCGGCCGTGGGCGGATTCAACGGTAATATCGCCGTCCATGGCCTGAGCCAGTCTGCGGCTGATAGACAACCCCAGTCCTGCCCCCTGAGCTACACGCATACGGTGGGTATCTATCCGGGTAAACGCATCAAACAGATGCCCGGCCTCTTCCGGTCTCAAACCGGCTCCGGTATCGGATATGTCGGCATACATTCTCAGACCGCCATACTCTCTTTCTCCCCTGATCCGGATATGTATATAGCCCTTCTCGGTACAGTTGATCACGAAAGTGATCAGGTTCATGAATATCTGTCTGATCCTGGGTTCATCTCCTATAAGGATCTGCGGCAGAGTTTCATCCACATCCACTATATATTCCAGAGAAGTCGTTGCGATCTTAACTCTGATGATACTGTTGATGGCATGGAGCATATCCGGCAGGGAATACGGTGCTTCAACCATATCATTATGACCTGCCTCGATCTTGGATATATCGAGAACATCATTTATGATCCCCATTACACTGTTGCCGGCTTCATATATATTGCGGATCTGCTGCCTCTCATCATCCCTGATCTGAGGATCTGCCAGCAGGATATCGCTTATACCCATGATCGCATTCATCGGAGTGCGCACTTCATGGCTCATATTTGCCAGGAAAACACTCTTGGATGTGCTGGCATCCTCGGCTATCCGGCGACTGATATTCATCTGACTCATCGCCTCACGTATATCCGTGACATCCTGTACGAAGCATATGGTATACATGAGATCATTAAACTCATCGTAATAAGATGTCTTTGATAATCTGCAATAAACCTTCCGCTCCGTATCGGGCGATTTGCCGTTATTTACGACATATATCTCTTCTCCGTCCGTTCCGTCGAGAAGTTCATCTTCATCCGTAAGAGAGATCAGTTCATCTAATTTAAGCCCGGCCATATCACCTGAATCCACACCGAAATAAGCCGGTGCGATACGGTTCCATATTACAGTCTTTCCGGACCCGTCCAGCACGAGTACGGGGACTTCAACATCCCTGAAAACATATTGGGATATATTGCGTTCATATATACCGAATGCCATGTATCTGCGTGATATGCCATACAGAAGCATGGCAGATATGAATGCCGCAACTGCACTGCCCGGAACAGCCGCAATATCATACATGGATGGCATCAGGGTATCAAATACATATCCGCAGAACATGATCGGTGCGAAGAGCGTAAATCTCTTGATGATCATATGCTCCCGCTCCAGGACAGTCGTATGTCTCCAATAAGACAGGATGATAAAGAAGAAAACTATGGATACCAGAATACATGCAAACTGAAGATACCTGCCCCATGTCATCGTACTCTTAAACCAATATCCCCATGGGGTCATAACAAAGGATACCGAAGAAGGCTGAATGATCTTCAGCCAACTGATCAAAGCGGCCGCACCATAGATCGCAGCGAGAATGCCTCTGCCGGTGCGCGGATATCGTGCCAGTTCACCGACATATTCGATCGCGGCCAGCATATATATGTATACGCCCAGCAAAGCTATCGCTCTGGCAACATATGCCCACTCACTCTCGTAACACAGTCCCATCCATGCATAGCCCGCATCCCATACGAACACACTTGCAAACACAAGCAACATCTTCAGGCCGACTTTGGACTTGTCGCTCTGTCTGAAAGTGGATATGCCCAGGATGAGTGCAGTCATGGCCATTCCGTACAATATGAGAGAAACCAATGCGCTGAATGCGTACATTCCCAGTCCTCTTACTTAAACAGTCTCGCGATGTCATGATACATCACGACAACCATCAACAGCATGATAGCTACTATGCCGATCAGATGTATGATACCTTCTTTTTCAGGCGGAACCCGGTGCCCGGTAACAAGCTCTATCAGTGCAAAGATCAGTCTTCCGCCGTCAAATGCGGGCAGCGGAACCAGGTTTATGATCCCTACATTCACCGACAGCAGCACAAGCAGATTCATCATGGTCAGAATAACACTGGCAAACCCGTACGGACGGACTTCCTCATAAGTGTCATTTACGACTTCCGCCATTCCTACCGGACCCGACAGCGCATCGATCCCCAACTTGCCGGTAAAGATCATGCCCAGAGATTTTACGGTATATCTCATCCAATACTGAACCTCATACAGAGCATATTGAAACACCTGAAAGGGATTGCAATCCAGTATCTCCGCGCCGCCTCTTATACCGATATAGTACCGTCCGTCCTGCTCATCATACTTGGGAGTCAGTACAACGGTGTGTCTGGCGCCATCGCGTTCGTACTCGATCTCTATGCTCTTTCCTCCGTCGTACATGGATGAAAACATACTGACCTCACGGTACAGATGCACGTGCTCGCCGTCGATCCTGGTGATCATATCGCCCTGCATAAGTCCGGCCTCCTCCGCTGCGGATCCCTCTATGATCGAACCGATCACAGGCAGATCCACCCCGGTAAAACCAACCAGGACAAGTGCAAAAACAAAAGCCAGAAGAAAGTTCGCAAAAGGACCCGCAAACAGCGTCGCAGCTCTCTTAAGAGGCGATACATTCGGCAACGCATGTTCATCAAGTTCTTTCTCGTCTTCTCCGATACCCTCCATGCCGTCGAAAATGCAGGCACCTCCCAGCGGAAGCAGTCTGAGTGCAAAAAGAGTGTCACCTTTTTTGAAAGAAAAAAGCTTCGGTCCGAAACCGACGGTAAACTCATTCACTCTCACACCGCACATCGTACCGACTATATAATGTCCGAATTCATGCGAGATGATCAGCAAGCCTATGATAAGAAAAAACAATATGATAGAGACTATCATCTATATGCCTCCGCAAAAGCCCTGACCTCGGATTCGATACCGAGTATATCGTCTACCGAAGGATCGTCGATGACCGTATGATGATCCATACATGCAGAAATAAATTCGGGTATCTCGACAAACTTAAGAGCTCCGTCTATAAACATCCTGACAGCGGCTTCATTCGCCGCATTAAATACCGTGGGCAGACTGCCGCCTCTCCTGCATGCGTCATACGCAAGCTTAAGCCCAGGGAAAGTATCCGTATCGGGCTTCTCAAACGTCAGGCTTCCGAGCGAGAACAGATCCACTCTGCCGGTATCCATCGGCCTCCTGTCCGGATAATAAAGCGCATACTGTATGGGCAGTTTCATGTCCGGTACTCCAAGCTGGGCCATTATGGCACCGTCTGCATACTGTACCGCGGAATGAACGATACTCTGAGGATGTATCAGAACCTGTATCTGATCAAGTTCCACACCGAACAGCCACTTGGCCTCCATGACCTCAAGTCCCTTATTGCACAGCGAGGCTGAATCGATCGTCACCTTACGTCCCATAGACCAGTTCGGATGCTTAAGTGCATCGGCCAGCGTCATATTCTCCAGTTCCGCCCTGCTCTTTCCTCTGAAGGGTCCTCCGGAAGCAGTGAGCAGGATCTTCTCCAGCCTGTTCTTCGGTTCACCGTTCAGCGACTGGAATATCGCACTGTGCTCCGAATCTACCGGAAGTATATCGACTCCGCATTTCGATGCGAGCGGCATGATGATATGACCTGCACATACAAGTGTTTCCTTGTTTGCGAGAGCTATATCCTTCCCCGCCTCGATGGCAGCTATGGTAGGACGTATGCCTATCATTCCCACGATACCCGTGACCACTATGGAAGCCTCCGGCTCGGTCGCAACCTCTATCAGGCCATCCATGCCGGAAGTCACGCGTGTCCCGGTATCGGACAGGCGCACTCTCAGTTCTGCGGCATCCGTCTCATCCATGCACGAGCACAGAACGGGCCTGAACTCTCTGACCTGCGCCTCGAGAAGATCGATGTTTCTTCCCGCTGCCAGAGCAGACACCCGTATATCTTTTTCTTTTCTTACTATATCGAGGGTCTGAGTTCCTATCGAACCCGTAGACCCAATGATGGATATTGTACGCATAGTTTTGATCAATTAAACAACATAAACTTAAAGAGCATATACACCACCGGAGCGACGAAGATCACCGAATCAAAACGGTCCATGATCCCGCCGTGTCCCGGAAGCAGATTACCGTAGTCCTTGATATCATGATTGCGCTTGATCGCCGAAGCAGCCAGATCTCCCACCATGGATATGAGCGCTCCGCATACGCAGATCACAGCTATCGTAAGGATAGTCTCCCACGCCGGGGCATCGGATGACGGTGCGATCAGAAACGCCGCATAGACGCATCCTACGATCACAGATCCGCACACTCCTCCGACCGCGCCCTCCACGCTCTTCTTGGGTGAGAGTACCGGAGACATCTTGTGCTTACCGAACTTCATACCGATCAGATAAGCGCTGATATCACATATCCACGAGCAGATGATCACCATCCATACAAGTATGATACCGCGTTCCATGGCTCTGATCATATATACGTAGGAGAGCATGACCGGACAGTAAAGTACCGAGAATACCGATGATATCGTACGTGTTGCATCATATCTCGGGAAAGTAAATACATACACACTCATATGCGCCATGAGCATAAGCACGATGACACATATCTGTATCAGGCGCAACATATCCGCATCTATGAGCCCCAGTGTCTCCACTTCAAGCAAAGCATACCACAAAAAGATAAATATATAAGCTGCAACCTCCATCGGAGAGATGGCACGATCCGCTTCACGTACGCCGAATGCGGCAGACAGTTCACGATATCCCACGACAGCCGCAAAAAGCAAAACACCTATCAGAAACTCCCTGCCCAACAATATCATGGCGATCATGAAAGCTCCGCCTATGATGGTAGTAAGTGTTCTCTGCAGAAAATTACTCATTCGTGCCTCCGAATCTCCTGTCTCTGCGGGTATACGCTTCCACCGCCAGGCGCAATTCGTCGGGACCGAAATCCGGCCATGCCACGTCGGTAAAATACAACTCCGAATATGCGAGTTCCCATAGCAGGAAATTAGATATTCTCTCTTCTCCGCAAGTCCTGATCATCAGATCGGGATCCGGGATATCCGGTGCATCGAGATGCGCACTTATGGTATCTGACGTGATATCGTCGGGAGAGATCTCCCCGGTTTTCACAGACGCGGCTATGCTGCGGACCGCACGGGTGAGTTCATCACGCCCCCCGTAGTTGATGGCCAGAGTAAGTGTCACTCCGTCATACTGTGCCGTATGCTCCTCTACATGCGCAATGGCCTCCTGAATATCGGGATCCAGTCCGGTCTTGTCACCGATCACGCGTATACGCATATTGTTCTCATCAGCGTCTTTTATACACGTCTTCAGATATCCGCGGAAAAGCTTCATCAATGCCCCCACTTCTTCCGCGGTCCTGCTCCAGTTCTCCGTGGAAAAAGCATATAGAGTCACGTATTTTATACCCATCTGTCCGGCGGCTCTGGTCACATCGGCAACACGCTTGGCCCCTTCGGTATGACCGAATGTCCTCGGTTTACCCTGGGCCTTTGCCCATCTTCCGTTTCCGTCCATTATGATCGCCACATGTACGGGAATCTTGAGATTATCCTGCATGATTCTTCCTTTATGTACGCACGTACCATGTTCTTCGGTGTAAAGAAGGGGGACAGCTTATGTTGTCCCCCGCTTCGTTTATACTGTCATGATCTCTGACGATTTATCCTCACATAGTTTGTCGATCTTGGATATATACTGATCGGTCAGTTTCTGAAGTCCGTCCTCCAGATCCTTGATCTCATCCTCAGAGACATCATCCGTCTTGGACAGTTTCTTGAATGCGTCATTACCGTCTCGTCTGATGTTTCTTACGGCTACCTTCGCATCCTCGGCCTTCTTCTTGACGTCCTTGGCCAGTTCCTTACGTCTCTCCTCTGTAAGTTCGGGGAAGACCAGTCTGATGACCGCGCCGTCATTCGAAGGAGTGATCCCGACATCCGATGCAAGTATGGCCTTCTCGATCTCCTTGATCATGGTCTTTTCCCAGGGAGCTATCTGTATAAGCCTGGGTTCCGGAACGGTCACGTTACCGACTGACTGCAGCGGAGTGGGTGTTCCGTAGTAATCCACCTTGATCTTGTCCAACACATGCGGGTTTGCTCTGCCCGCTCTGATCGACATATAATCTCCGGAAAGATGCTCCAGAGTCTTTTCCATCTTATCGCTGTAACTGTTTAATCTTTCGTCCATTATATACCCCCTTGCTCGGATCAGACCGTAACCTTGGTTCCGTTGAACCTGCCCATCACGGATTCGATTATGCTGTCAGGTTCATTCAGTGAAAATACCAACATGGGCATCTTGTTGTCTCTGGCCAGGATTGAAGCGGTCATATCAACCACCTGCAGATTCCGGGCTATCACATCATCAATGGATATCTCATCGAACCGTACCGCGTTCGGATTCAGCTTCGGATCGGAATCATATACCCCGTCCACAGCCTTCGCTAGAAGTATCACATCCGCTTCCACTTCTACGGCTCTGAGCACTACGCCCGTATCGGTTGAGAAGTAAGGATGCCCGGTACCTCCCGCAAAGAATACGACCATCCCGCGTTCAAAATACTTGTTTGCACGATCCTTTGAAAAAAGTTTCGTGAACGAACCGCATTCAAAAGGAGTAAGGATACTGGTCTTCATGCCTTCGCTCCTGAATATCTCGGATACGTAGATACAGTTCATGATCGTGGCAAGCATACCTATCTGATCCGCTTTGGTACGATCTATGTTCTCGCTGGTTCTTCCTCTCCAGAAGTTACCGCCGCCTATGACCACTCCGACCTGAATACCCGACTGTACAAGCCTTGCAACCTGTACGGCTACCATCCGCACCGTATCCTCATCGAATCCGGTCTTCTTTTCTCCCGCGAGAGCCTCGCCGCTGAGTTTGAGCAATATTCTTTTCATGCACACCTCACGTTAATATCGTTTCGTGCTGTCCGATTCGTCTTATCAGAATGATTTCTTGAGTTCTTCGAAGAAGGATGTCGGATTGACATCGGCATATGCCTGTGAGCACATACCCTCGATCACAGCACCGTTATTGATCTGTACATACTTGGACTTGATATTGCCCATTACTATAGCGGATCCATCCAGTATGACAGGACCTCTTACATCTATATCTCCCTTAACCGCACCTGCTATAACAGCACTGGTGGCAGTTATATTACCGATTATGACTGTGCTCTGTCCAACCTTGACCGCACCCTCGGAGACCACATCTCCGTTCATCTGCGCTCCTTCGGCATATACCTCGGCCGCTTTTGCGTTACCTTTGATAGTACCTGTGATGCTGAGCTTACCGAGCGCATTTACATTACCTATGATGCGGCCGACCAGTTCAAGCGATCCCTGTGTGGTAACATCTCCGTTTATCTCCATACCCAGAGTTATAACTGCAGTCTCATCCAGAACCTGCTTACGATCCTGGGGAGTGTTATCACTGTTTAAATACTCCTGTACAGCTGCTGCTGCCTGTGAACTTCCCTTCGGAGCCGCCGGTTCCGGGATCGTTACGGGGTCGGGAATAACCACAGGTTCCTCCTGTACCTCGGGCTCATAGACCGGCTCCGGCTGAACGGGAATCTCGACCTGTTCTTCAACAGTTTCCCCGGTCTCTATACTTCCGGCTTCCATCTTATCGAGCATAGCGCTCAGGTCCACATCGGGCAGATTTCCTCCTTCTGCAGTTGCCATTCCTTCCTCCTCCGGCATCATCTCATTGACTGCCTGTGATAAATCATCTTTTAGGTCTGAAAAAAATCCCATTTTAAAATTCCTTTCTTATATCATTCTCTATGCTGAATAGGAAAAGTATCGTCGCTTATCGGGAGGATCACCGTATCCTCCATGTCCTGAATGCTCTCTATGATCCGCGGGAGCGCTTCCACCGTACTGTGCTTGTCGGCCGCATCATGCATCAGTATCACTGCCTCATTAAAGTTCGGCAGTCTGGATACACAATTGCTTACTATCGTATCCGCACTGATAGGATGTCCCGCCGCATCACCGGATACTATATTCCAGTCAAAATACGTGATATCCTGCTCCGTCAGATAATCGATCAGTTCGCTCATGTCAACCGTCGAAGCGGTATTTGAGCTTCCTCCCGGAAACCGGTAATATCTGGACCACACACCGGTCACTTCATAGAGATATTCCTGAAGCTTATTCATATCCTCTATAAAAGCTTCCCTTGATGCGTATATCTGAGAATATCTGTGACTGTAGGAGTGCATCCCGAGAGTATGCCCATCGGCAACTATCCTCTTGTATGCTTCTACCGCCACATCCTCGGTCTTGCCCGTCACAAAGAACGTTGCTTTGACCCCATGCTCTGCCAGTATGTCAAGGATCTCATCCGTATATATACTCGGCCCGTCATCAAATGTCAGATAAACTTCTCTGACGTGCTCTTCGTCATCCCCCGCATCCTCCTCGGGCATATCGGGAGTCAGATCTGCTACAGCTGTATCACGCTGTGAATCCGTAACATCCGACACACTGTACACATCCCGTGGGGCATCAATATATGCGATGTCATCTCTAAGCTGCTCCATAGATGACAGGAGCTCATCATATCTGTTCTGCAGATCGTTCAGCTCTCTCCTGGTGTGAATAAACAGGCTCAGGAATACGATCGAGCATACCAGCGGGATGATGATAGCCAGCGCCAGCACTATCAGTATTATCTTTTTCAGTCTCCGGACCCGTCTGCGCCTGTATTCGGCGTAAGCTGATTCATCCATAACGGTCATCCACTTCCTTCAGGGTCTTCGCACACATAGATTATTTTATCATACCTTACTGCCCTTTGCACCACCAAATGATGCCCGGTCAAGTATGTTGGTATCGAACGTAAAAGTAAGCGAACGCTCAGTTCTTTCTCTCTTACGGGCCAGTTCTATCATGCGAGTGAGCAGTTCTTTATAGGGCACACCGAGAGGCTCCCAAAGGTAAAATGCCAGGGACCCCGGTATGGTATTGATCTCGTTGAAATATATACTGCCGTCATCTCCGTCCAGCATGAAATCTATACGTGCCACACCGTTGCATCTGAGTGCCTTGAACGATGTGACGGCCATCTCGCGGATCTGTTCCCTCATCTCAGCGGAGATATCCGCGGGTATCTTGCGCGACACGGATGCCATGCCCTGAGATTTTCCTCCTTTTGCACCCGATACATACTTATCCTCGTAGCTCAGGATATCCTCTGTATGCATGGGTTCTTCACACTCGGAAGCTTCGGCATCATTTTCATCACCGAGTACGGAGCAATTGATCTCACGCAGATTCGTGATCGCATGCTCAGCCAATACCACGGATGCATATCTGAATGCATCATCCAGAGCTTCGATAAGTCCGCGGCGGTCATGAGCTATGCTGATACCGACGCTCGACCCCAGGTCAACCGGTTTGATGATCACGGGATAGCCGAATTTTTCTTCGATACGGCCTGCCAGGACATCCGTCTCACGGTAATCGGCCAATGTATACAGTTTACCGTCAAGCACGGGAACGCCGACATCCTTAAGTACCGTCTTGGTCACATATTTATCCATACCTACTGCGGATGCACACACATCGCATCCCACAAATGTGACTCCCAGGGTTTTAAAGAATCCCTGCAAAGCACCGTCTTCGACATTGGTACCGTGAACTACGGGGAAGACGATATCCACCTGTTTCTCATATTTCCTGCCGAAAAGCTTTCCCGGATAACTGCGGATTTTCACGAAGCCGTCCTCGTTTACCCAGATAACACGAATCGATTCTCTAAGCAAAGCGGGGATGTCCTTATATCGCTCTATGTCACCGATATGATCTCCCACATAGAACTCGCCTGTCTTGGTCATATAAACCGGTGTCACATCATATTTGTCGATATCGATGTTCATGTATGCCTGCAAGCCGGAGATAACGGACACCTCATGTTCGACACTCCGTCCGCCAAATACCAATGCTACCTGTGTTTTCATGTCTTTCTCCTCACCTTATCAATAATTATCTGGAAGATCATTTTCCAGCAGGATATATTTATCGGAGTCCGCACGGATAGTCTGCGCGTATCCGAATGCATCCTCAAGCCTGTCAAACACTCTGACCCGACTCTCATCCATGCCGGTCTCAAGTGCGCCCTCCCGTATGGGGATCGCACGCCTGCGGCCGACGAGCAGGATATGATCGCAAACCTCGGCAGCATGCCTGCCCAGCTCGCGGTTGTATTCTGCTTCCTTATCACCAAGCTCTACCATTCCTGGAGTGATCACGATCTTTGTGCCGTCAAACATCGCAAGTGTATCAAGTGCGGCCTTACTTCCGACGGGATTTGAATTATATGCATCATCTATGATATACAGATCGCCGCGTCTGATCAGCTCCAGTCTGTGGCTTACGGGCTTAAGTCTCCTGACGGGGATCCGCAGATCCTTAAGCGCTATGCCCATCTTATGTGCCACACTGATAGCTCCCATGACATTGATGACGTTGTGTTCACCTATGAGAGACATCTGAAAAGATTCTCTCTCTCCATCCGGAGTGACCACCTCAAAAGAGGTACCCGATGCATCCAGTCTGATATTCTCTGCATGATAGTGTCCGGAATGATCACCTTCAGAGGATGCGTGATACATAATGGGATTCCTGTAAGCTCCCGCATGTCCTGCAACATATTCATTATCACCGTTCAAGAAAAGCATACCGCCTTCGGGCAGAGCATCAGCCAGCTCATACTTCGTCGATATGATGTTATCCATGGTATGGAAAGTATCCAGATGCTGAGGACCGATCGAAGTGATTATGCCGTGGTCGGGATGAACCAGGTCGCAAAGCTCACGTATATCTCCCACGTGTCTTGCTCCCATCTCGCATACGAATACTTCCGTACCCGGCTTCATATGCTCGCGAACCGTACGGACCACGCCCATGGGAGTATTGTAGCTCTCCGGAGTGATCAGTACATTGAATCCGACAGAAAGCAATTCTCCCAGATAGTATTTCACGCTGGTCTTGCCGTAGCTTCCGGTCACACCTATGACAGTCATGTCTCCGGCAGCCGCCAGCTTCCGCTTGGCATCATTTATAAAATGCCGGTTGATCGCCGCCTCCATCGGATGGTTCAGGATGTTGGCCAACACACATGATATGAACTTGAGTCCCAGGACCAGCAGAAGAAGTCCCTTGACTGCATACAATCCCAGCGGACTCACTACAGAAGGCAGCACACATACCAGCACATCCATGATGATAACGCACGCGGTAAGTCTTTTGACACGGGCCGTATATACCAGTTTCTTCTTCGCGGACATCCCGCACAGTGCACGAAAAACAACAATGATAAGTGCCGTCCAGAGCCACATCGCGATATCGACTGCAAGGCTGTTACGAAGGATAACCCATAATACCCCAAAGGGAACAGCCACATAGAGAACCCATTGTCTCTTGCGGTATCTGCGTAACCACCCGAGGTGTTCGCCGTTCTTATATCCGTTCAGCTGGAACATATGAAGATTGTATCTGAGTGCATATATATAGGCATACACACCCAGCCCGACGGAGATCAGTATCCGTATGATCATGATCAAAACCTGCATCATACCGCTTCGCCTCCGTCACCGGCCGATACGGCATCCAGATATGAGTTGATGATATGTGCAAAAAGAGATGGATTCTCGGCAAACGAGAAATGACCGGCTCCGGGAATGACAGCCAGACCACTGTTCGGTATATTTTCCTCCATGATATGTGCATCTCTGATAGGAGTAGCGGTATCACACTCACCCCATACGAGAAGTGTGTCCTGCTTGACAGCGGGAAGCAGAGACGTCAGATCTTCATTCACCGCCTTGACCAGAGTACCTCTCATAACGGGTGACGCCATTCGATAGTCCTCCGATCCCTGTCTGCTCTTCCAGTCATCTATGATCTCATCAAAAAGGAAATAGACAAGTTTATTGTCAAAAAGCTTCTTAAGGGCTTTGAACCGCTTCTGCCTGCGCAGCTGAGCCGCTGTTCTCACGGGCAGTATTCCGGCCGAATCCACCAGAATGATCCGGGATATCTCAAACGGAAGTCTCTCTCTCGAGGCCAGCCGGATGATCACACGTCCACCGTATGAGTGTCCGATAAGCATCGCCCTGTCTATATGCAGTCTGTCCAGTAACGTGACGGTAAAGTCCGCGTACTTCTCGACATCCCAGGATTCGGAAGGTTCATCACTCATGCCGAAACCGGGCAGATCAAACTGCAATACCCGGAATCTGTCGTCTATCAGACCCGCCACGCCGTCATACAGGCGGCAGTTCGTCCCCCACCCCTGCATGATCACAGCCCACGGTGCATCCTCCGGTCCGGTGATCCTATATGAGATTGTAAGTCCTTCGACTTCCAGAGTACCGTTATTCATCCTTATGATTTTACCACAAAAGACCTCCGGTATATATACCGGAGGTCCCAGGAAAAAACTGTGTTATGTATATTACTGAAGCACCAAATCATCCCAGTCATCATCGGGTACGATAGCTATATAAGTCTTACCTGTATTAAGGGTGATCTGCTGTCCTGTACCGTCATAATATCTGGTGATATCGGTCTCTGCAAGCTTGGTCCAGGTGATATCGATAGCTTCACCGCCGGTGAGATAGTAGCCGGGCATATTCTCTGCCAGAATGTTGAAAATCAGATATCCGTTATCATCCAACTGAGAGAATGTACACTTCTGAATGATCACGTTGGTGAATGTCAGAAGCTCATCATCTTCGCCGTCACGATGCTCGTTTCCGTACTCGGAATACTCATACAGACCGGTCTCCTCGTTATATTTCAGCTTGGAGCTGTTATGAGGGAACGGGAAATCCACGGCCTTGGCAGGATAGGTATATCCGGCATATGTCTCCGACAGCACGTTGGGAGCCGAAGGAAGTGCAAATGTATAATGTGTGCCGGGATAATACTCGTCATAATCGGTGGAATAACTGGAAGCAGCAAACTTCTCCTCCAGGTCACCCTTCATGATGTACTCGGTGTACTCGGTAGCCTTACCGTTATTAACACGGGAGAATCCACCCGAGAAATGGCAGCAGTAATCTCTGGCTATGTACTGATCGATATAGAAAGGGCCTCCGTCATGTACCAGACATGCATTCCACTCTGCGGCCAGGAAAAAGTTGGTAGGACGTGCGGAACGGATGGAACCCATCTGCTCTATCGATCCCCAATCCTTCATCATGACCATCATTCTGGTGATCCGGCCGTTAAGTGTCGAATTCATAAGCTCATACACAATATCGGCTTCTGCGATACCGTAATGAGGAAGTGCAAGTGATTCGTTATCAACCATAGCGGCTATGGGGCGCTGATCCTTGATCGCCTCGGGAATGGGAAGGTTGGTAAGCTCTGATCTGACATAACCCTCGGGAAGCTCATCAACGATCTCCTCTTCAGGCTCCTCTTCAACAACCTCCTCGGGTTCTTCTTCCGGTATAGCCTCTACCGTAACGGTTACCTCGGGAGTCTCCTCAGCCTCGTCCTGCTTGCCGCATCCCGTAACCAGCGCAGCTGCCACAGAAACGATCATAAGACTCATAAGCAGTTTCTTTTTCATTATCCTCTCCTTTAAACAAACACTGTTGCAATGAAGCATTCAGTTTTGCGCATCAACGCATATAATATCTCATATCGGTCAGAAAAGCAACATCAACCGTCTATCTTGATGACTTCCATCGGATCTATCTGACTGCCGTCCTTATATATCTTATAAGCAAGCTTGGAATCCTTGCTCTCAACCAGCGCCAGGATCGCTCCCTGAAGAACAGCATCGCCCTCTTTGATAAGCGGAGTGGCTGACAGATAGTACTCTGATATATATCCGTTCTGATGGTCTATACGGATGCAGTATCCGTAATCCGTGTCAGGAAGAACCTCCAGTACCACACCGTCACCGGCTGATATCACGCTGGTTCCCTCGCTGCAGCTGAATATCAGACATTTGGGATCATCTTCGGATGTAGTCATTGACGCAGACGACGATAGCGGGAATCCCTGAGGGTAATGTGCCGCATCGCTTTCTTCCTGTGCGGCTGTCTCGAGTTCCACCTTGGTATTCACGGTATTGCTGAGTATCGTGACTTTGTCGGCCAGCGTCGTATTCTCGGCAGTCAGAGTCTCTACCTGTGCCGAAAGATCCTCCACCTGAGCGGCAAGGGCATCCCTTTCGGCTGTCACATTCTGTCTGATATGAGAATTAACCGCCCATCCGATGATAGTGGTTACCAGGATCACAGCTATCACTATGCCAATGATCTCTATCAGAATACTGTTGATACCCATCTGATGAACACCGCCGTCTTTCTTATTGTCGATAAACAGCATCAGATGATAATCTCTTCTGTCTTTTTTCTTCTTTGGATCGGTATTCTTGGTATTCTCTGTGTTTTGGGGTTCCTGTGTTGTGATCTGTTCTTCGCTCAAATCCGTTCCTCCGTCCGTATTTGCTCCGTGTTTGTAACAAATCTGTAACATTTTACCACATCAGGCTTTTATATGCAAATCGGACAAAGTTCTTTACACTGGGAAGCAAAAGTGCTATGCTAACGCAGTATGGACGAATAGCAGTTTCCATACATCAGTTTCATTTTTCTCGGAGGTACACAATGAACAAGGGTACAGTTAAGTGGTTTAACAACCAGAAGGGTTACGGTTTCATCTCTGATGAGAGCGGTAACGACGTATTCGTTCACTACACCGGGCTTAACATGGAAGGTTTCAAGTCTCTTGACGAGGGCCAGGCAGTTGAGTTCGAAGTAGTTAACGGAGAGAAAGGTCCTCAGGCCGTAAACGTAACCAAGTTATAATTGATTTGCTTATCCTACCCGTTACACATATATGTAATGTTTTAGATTAGCTGATTTGTTATGACGTAATTAAGCCCCTGTCCAAACGGACAGGGGCTTTTACTGTCTGTATATCCGCGGTGACAGATGCAGCCGTCAATTATTCCGGCAGTATTCCAGCACCTCATCGAACTTCATATTTCCACCGAACAGATCGAGTGAAGATCCTATAGTGATACCGACTCTTCCGCACCCAAGCGCTTCCACCAGATACAGATCATCAAAGCTGTGAACCCCTCCGGCATAAGTGACCGGATTGCCTTTCCATGCACCCAGCATTCCTACCACTTCGGATTCTATTCCCGAATTCTTCCCCTCGACATCCACAGCATGAACCAGAAACTCATCACAGTATCCGGACAGTTTATCAAGTGTATCGGGATTTAATTCCACGGATGTGAATTTCTGCCAGCGATCCGTCACGATCATATATCTGTCGTCACGGCGCCTCACGGAAAGATCGAGAACGAGATGTTCCCTGCCTGCAGAAGCAACCATGCGGTCCAGGGCCTGCATATCTATCTCGCCGTCCCTGAACACGTAGGAAGTCACTATGACATGACTCGCACCGGCTTCAAGATACTCCGGTGCATTATCGGGATTCACGCCTCCGCCGATGTGCAGTCCTCCGGGATATGCCCTGAGTGCGGACAAGGCCTGATCGCGCGATGCTTCATACATCGGACTGGCGGAGTTATTGAGTATTATCACATGTCCGCCGCTCAGATTCCTGTCTTTATACAGTCCGGCATAATATGCCGCATCATACTGCGAAACATAATTCTCTTTTACATGAGAGTGCTCCTCATCAAGTGCACCTCCCACGATCTGCTTCACATGTCCGTCATGTATGTCTATGCATGGCCGAAACTCCATAAGCTTTATCCTATTACGTCACTCATGGAATACATACCGGGCGCGCGTCCCGCAAGGAAACGTGCAGCTGATATGGCACCCTGTGCAAAGACATTTCTGGAGTATGCCGTATGAGATAAAGTGATCACCTCATCGGTGCCGGCAAAGATCACATCATGATCGCCGACAATCGAACCGCCTCTGACAGAGGATATGCCTATCTCTTTTACGGGGCGCTCCATCCGGCGCTCTGTACGGTCATATACGTATTCATAATCGGAACCGAGTGCATCTTTGGCCGCATCCGCCAGTGCCAGTGCCGTACCGCTCGGAGCATCCAGCTTGTGTCTATGGTGTTTCTCGACTATCTCGGTATCAAACCCGGCATCCCTGAGGATCGCCGCATTCTCTTTGATAAGTTTGAGCAACAGGTTAATACCTATAGACATATTTGCGGAGCGCAGAACAGCAACTTTTGCGGAAGCCTCGGTAACCCGGGCAAGCTGCTCATCGCTGAGACCGGTGGTACACAGCACTACGGGGATATTTCTGCTCACGGCATATTCAAGCAATCCGTCCACAGCACTTGAATTTGAAAAATCTATGATAACATCCGCCTCCAGCTCACATGCCTCTATATTGGAGTACACGGGAAAAGAGTTCTGTCCGTTATCAAACTTGTCAACTCCGGCAACGATCTTAATATCTTCATCGGAAGCAGCGAGACCGACTATAGCCTGTCCCATACGGCCGTTACAGCCATGCATTATCACTCGGATCATATCTATTCTCTCCTTCGGATCACAGGATTCCGTACTCTGTCATGGCTTTTTTAAGCTTCTCGACATTCTGAGGCTCCATGGGACTCAGAGGCATACGCAAAGGACCGACGCCCTTACCCATCAGATTCATTGCAGTCTTAACGGGAATAGGATTAACCTCACAGAAAAGAGCATCTATCAAAGGTATGGCATCGAGCTGAGCTTTTGCAGCGCCTGCCACATCTCCGTCAAAGTATTTCTGACATATATCATGTGTCTGCTTCGGAGCCACATTACTGAGCACCGATATAACGCCCAGTCCGCCGACAGACAGCAGCGGCACGATCTGATCATCATTTCCCGAATACAGATCCACTTTGCCGTCAGACATGCTCATAAGCTTTACGACCTGACTGATATTGCCGCTGGCCTCTTTTACACCGGCTACATTGCTCACTTCTTTACACAGTCTTACAACAGTCTCGGGAGCTATGTTGCATCCGGTTCTGGAGGGAACATTATACAGGATCATCGGGATCTTGATGCTGTCGGCGATCTTTTTGTAATGAGCAAAGAGACCGTTCTGGGTGGCCTTGTTATAGTAAGGAGAAACGGTAAGAACCGCGTCTGCTCCGTAGGATTCCGCATCCTTTGACAGATGCACGGCCGTATCGGTGCAGTTGGATCCGGTTCCGGCCACTACAGGTATACGATGGTTAACTCTCTCAATACAGAACTTAACCACATCGACATGTTCTTCTTCACTCAGACACGCTGACTCACCTGTTGTACCGCATACGATGATCGCGTCCGTTCCCTTTGTGATCTGTTCTTCTATGATCTCAGCGAACTTATCATAGTTGACGCTCCCGTCCTCGTGAAAAGGTGTAACGATTGCTACTCCCGCTCCCGTAAATACTGACATTTCATCTCCTCCTATTACTGCTCTTGATCCGACTGTTATTTGATATCACTGGTAATCGTTGTCACTTCGTCTGCCAGTTCATTCAAAGTTTCTGACACCGTATTACCTGTCATGATTATTTCGGTGTGTTCGCTCTTCAATGCCAGCACACTCTTAAGCTCCTCTATGGTTATGATACCATTATCAACCAGTCCCAACACCTCATCAAGTATGAGCAGATCACACTCGCCGGTATTTAAGACCTTTCTGGCATAACTCATTCCGTTACGGATATTGATGATCTCTTCCTCCTGTTTCTCCGGAGGCAGTGACTCGAATGCCGCATCGGACTTTTCAAACCTGAACACTTTGATCTCGGGTTCCATCCGCTTCAGAAAATCGGAGTCGGACAGGCCCTTGTTCTTTAGAAACTGTATTACGACTGCCCGGCCGCCTCTGCAGGCTGTCTGTACGGCTCTGCCCAAAGCTGCGGGTGACTTGCCTCTGCCGCCCCCGCTGTAGATCCTTATGATACCGTTTACCATGTATTACCTCCGCTTGCTACAGTCCGAGTACGGCAGTCGCTATACCGAAATATACCAGAAGCGACAGGGCATCGACTATAGTGGTGATAAATGGGGAAGCCATAACGGCAGGGTCAAACCCCATTTTTTTGGCGATCATAGGTAATGTACATCCGACCAGTTTAGCCATCAGCACCGCACACAATAATGTCAGACACACCACTAATGATACCATAACAGTCTTTCTGTCCAACAGAAGCATCTTAACAAAATTAGCGGATGCAAGTGTGATGCCACACACAAAGGCCACGCGGATCTCCTTCCACACGCATTTCCATATATCCGAAAACTCTATCTCGTTCAGACTGAGTCCACGGATGATGGTAACCGATGCCTGTCCTCCGGCATTACCTCCGGTATCCATGATCATCGGGATGTACGCGGTCAATACCACGCATACCTGCAGTGCATCCTCAAACGAAGTAAGTATCTTGCTCGTAAACGTGGCTGAAACCATCAAAAGCAAAAGCCACGGTATACGCTTCTTCCATGTCTCAAACACACCCGTCTTCATATAAGGCTTGTCGGTAGGAACGATGGCGGCCATCTTTTCCATATCCTCCGTAGCCTCGGCTTCCATGATGTCGACTACGTCATCGACGGTGATGATACCGACGAGTCTGTTCTCGTTGTCGACAACGGGCATGGCGATGAAGTCGTATTTCTGGAACTGTCTCGCAACCTCCTCCTGGTCCATCATCGTGTTCAGCGATATGACATTCTCATGCATGATATCGCCGATGACGGCATCCGGATCGGAAAGCAGCAGATACCTGAGTGCAACGGTTCCTATCAGGGTACGCCGGGCATCCAGGACATAGCATATGTTGATCGTCTCCGAATCAACGCCCAGCTTCCTTATGCGCTCGATGGCCTGAGTAACGGTCAGGTTCTCCTTCAGGTCCACATACTCCACGGTCATGATGCTGCCCGCGGAATCCTCCGGATACTGAAGCAGATGGTTAACGTCCCTGCGCGTCTCGGGCGAAGTATTGGCCAGCAGCTTCTTCACGACGTTGGCCGGCATCTCCTCCAGCAGGTCGGCTGCATCATCGGCCATCAGGTTATCAATGATATTACCCGCATCACGCTCGGACAGAGACGTGATGATGTAATGCTGTGTATCTACTTCCAGATGCGAAAACACGTCCGCAGCCATGCTCTTCGGAAGTATACGGAACATCTTGAACTGTTCTGTGTCCTCGAGTTCCTCCATGATGGCTGCGACATCGGCCTCGTTCAGTTCGGCCGCTTTCTGGCGAAGTCGGGTATACTGCTTGGACTCAAGCAGATCTTTTATCTCGGTCAGCAGATCGAGTTCTTCTTTCTCGTCCATATATACCTCCCTTCTATAATGCGTAATATCCTTGCTCCAGGACTCGTACCTCGGCGCGGCCCGAAGAAACCTGCGTTACGATGTCGAGCATCTGCTCCAGAAGCGGAGCGGATACGATCACGGTCAGCTTCACCGAGTCCGTATAGGCGGTGTCTTCGATGCGCACGCCGTCCGTCTCGAGACTGCGGCGCAGTTTCTCCGCACTGTTATAGTCTACATTTATCTCGATCCGGCTGCCCGCCTGCATATGTCTGATATCGGCATGTGCGAGCGCTTCTTTGGCTGCCTGTGTATAGGCTCTGACCAGTCCTCCCGTACCTAAGAGAGTGCCGCCGAAATATCTCGTCACTACTATGAGCACGCCTCGAAGTTCAGCGCCGGTGATGCAGTCCAGAATGGGACGCCCGGCAGTTCCCGAGGGCTCCCCGTCATCGGACGAACGGCTTATCTCTCCGTTTTCGCCTGTCACAAATGCATAGCAGTTATGTCTCGCATCCCAGTATTTTCTTTTGATCTGATCTATGAGTACTGCCGCTTCCGCTTCACCGGATATCGGCATGGCATGTCCTATGAATCTGGACTTGCGGTCGGTAAATTCTCCTTCACCCGGAGATGCCAAAACGAAATAATCACTCATAAGCAGGATCAGGGAGTGGGGTTCTCGGCCGGAGGTGTCTCCGCCGGAGGCGCTTCCGCAGGTGCAGGTGCAGCTTCTCCGTTTGCTGCCGCTTCAGCCGCTGCGGCTGCCTGTGCTGCCGCTATCCTCTGCTCGAGTTCTGCTCTCTGAGCAGCTATCACTGCTTCGTAATCGGGGTTCGCAAAGAACTCAGCTGTATGCTGACATACGGTCTGAGTGCCCGCGGTGATAGGTACCTCATTTCCGGCCTCATCAACAGTAGTCATCGTGGTCGAAGAACCTGACAGCAGTGAAGGATGCTCCTGAGGAAGTCTCTCGATCACGCCGTGATATGAGAAAGGACAGCCTTCAGCTGCGGGACAGTTATCATATGCGCAGATCTCACCTTCGTAATGCACGTCACAGGTCTCGGTGGGTACAGTCCCTTCCGCAAAGTACTCGGTATGAACAGTTGCATCACACAGTCCTGCGATCGGCAGCTTGCCCGATCTCGAACATACCGAAGCGGTTATGATGCCGCTCGGAACAGCGAATGAAGTTCCCTCCAGATTCTCATGGATCCTGGACATGACCTGTCTCCAGAGTTTCTTTGCCAGGTTCTTCTCATCTGAGGATGAGAGCTTCACGTTATTATCGTATCCGGCCCAGGTTGTGGCCGTGTAGTATGTCGTATATCCGGCAAACCATACATCATTGTAATCGGATGTCGTACCCGTCTTACCCGCGATCGCAGTACCGCCGAAATTACACGATCCTCCGGTGCCGCTGGTAACAACATCCTCCATAGCGTCTGTCAGCAGGAATGCCGTAGTCTCCTTGATCACGCGATGACCGTTCAGCTCGGTATTATCCAATACCACATTACCGTCATGATCAACGACCTTTGTATACAGCTTCGGCTTGATATAGAGACCGCCGTTGGCGATTGTTGCGTATGCCGCATTCAGTTCTTCATTCGTTACACCGTCGGTGATACCGCCCAGTGCCAGTGACTGCGTGATATCGGAGAATATCTTTATACCCTCGGCAGTATTTACTTCTTCGTTCTCGACCAAAGTGGTGAATCCGAAGTTGCGCAGGTAATCAAAACCAAGCTGAGGTGTGATCTGAGTCAGTGTCTTGACCGCGATGATGTTCATCGACTCGCGGATACCCTCTCTGAGAGTCGTCAGACCTCTGTATGTCTCACCATACCAGTTACGCACCGGCCGTCCGTTATCATAATTGAACGGAGCGTCATTCTGAACATATGCAAGAGTAAGACCGGCACTGTCAAGAGCCGGAGCATAAGTCGATACTATCTTGAAAGTGGATCCGGGCTGTCTCATGGTGTCAGTAGCACGGTTCAGTGTACGGCTCGCCGTCTTGGAACCTCTTCCGCCGACCATTGCCACTACCTGACCTGTTGACTGGTCTTCTACCGTGATCGATACCTGCGGTTGAGGGGTAAGGGATACTTTCTCATCGAATACCTCTTCGCCCGGCTGCAATGTGGCTTCCTTATATGCTTCTATGTCGGCATAAGCATCTTCCTGGTTCGAATAAATCAGGTTGTACCTGGAATCGAACTGTCTGAAATACGTTCTGAACATTTCGGTACTGGTGCTGTAGAAATCACCGTCCGGTTTCTGTACGGTCATCTGATAGTTCAGATACCATTTGGTATTTGCCGGGAAGTACTCCTCATTCGAGAAAACTTCATCACATATGCCCTGAATATGCGGATCCTGAGTGGAATAGATCTTCAGACCGCCACTGTACAGGAGCGTATATGCCTGCGTCTCCGTATAGCCTGCTTCGATCAGATCTGCCAATACATCATCGGTAAGAGCATCCACAAAATATGAATTGATCGTATCGTCAGCCGTCTCGGAATCTATCAGCTGTATCCTGGCGTATACGTCATCGGCCATGGCGGCGTCATAATCCGCCTGAGATATATAACCCTGCTCTTTCATGTTACGGAGAACCTTCTCGCGCCTTTCGGCATTCTTCTCCGGATGTGAAATGGGATTGAATCTGGACGGGTTCTGTGTAATACCTGCGATGACGGCGCATTCGGACAGTGTCAGAGTGGACACATCCTTGCCGAAATATCTGAGTGAAGCAGCCTGCACACCCAGCGTATTCTGGCCGAGGTTGATCGTGTTCATGTAGTTGATCAAGATGTCATTCTTGCTCATGACTTTCTCAAGTTCAAGAGCCAGATACTGTTCCTGGAACTTACGCTTGAACTTATCTATCATGGACGACTCACTGGTCCAGTCGGTGAACACATTGTTCTTCAGCAGCTGCTGGGTTATGGTCGAAGCACCCTGCGAAAAGTCACGATCTTTGACCGCAAGTACACCGGCACGTATGATACCCTTTACGTCGATACCGTTGTGCTCATAGAAACGCGAATCCTCTACCGCCACGAACGCATGTGCCAGATTATCTGGCACCTGATCCATGGAAACAGGGATTCGGTTGGAATCCGTAGATACGAGTTTTGCGATCTGATTACCCTCTGTATCGTATACAAATGTAGAATAACCCGAAGGGGTAACATCGATATTTCCTATATCGGGAGCCGTGGCTATAACACCTTTGAATATACCTATACCACCGCTTGCTCCCCATATGAACACAGCCAGGATCCCCATAATGGTCAGTTCAACGACAAATATCCCCAGTTTCCTGGAGAGTTTGGGACCTATGGCTTTAAGCTCATGCTTTTTCTTATTTACGCCTCTGCTACTGAAATCCATATTTGATAATTATACCATATTCCGTAATCAAGGTCTATTTACGGCCGGCCATGTTTGCACGCTTCCTCAGCGTCGGATCAAGTATCTTTTTGCGGATACGCAGATTGGAAGGAGTGACCTCCAGAAGCTCATCGGTATCTATGAAATCAAGCGACTGTTCAAGGCTCATGATCTTCTTCGGAGTAAGTCTCAGAGCTTCATCCGCACTCGAACTGCGCGTATTGGTCAGATGCTTTGTCTTGCATACGTTCACTTCTATATCTTCGGGCTTTCCGGACTGTCCCACTACCATACCGGGATATACTTTCTCGCCGGGGCCGATGAAGAGCGTGCCGCGCTCCTGTGCATTGAACAAACCGTAGGTAATTGCTTCACCTGCTTCGAATGCTATGAGTGATCCCTGTTTTCTGAACGAGATATCGCCCTTGTAGGGAGCATAGCCTTCGAACTGCGTATTCATGATACCGTTTCCCTTGGTGTCGGTCAGAAAGTCTCCTCTGTATCCTATGAGGCCTCTTGACGGCATATAGAATTCCAGACGGGTATATCCGCCGGCTATGGGATTCATGCCCTTGAGTTCGGCTTTGCGGATGCTGAGTTTCTCTATGACCACTCCCGTGAATTCATCCGGTACGTCAACGAAAACTTCTTCCATGGGTTCGAGCAGCTTGCCGTTCTCATCATGCTTGTAGATGACTTCCGCTTTGCTGACGGCGAACTCATATCCTTCACGACGCATATTCTCTATCAGCACGGACAGATGCAGTTCTCCCCTGCCTGAAACCTTGTATGCTTCGGTGGTATCGGTTTCTTCCACACGCAGTGATACGTCTGTATTCAATTCTCTGAAAAGTCTGTCACGGATATGTCTGGAGGTTACATATTTGCCTTCCTGTCCCGCAAGCGGTGAATCGTTGACGATGAAATCCATCGAGATGGTAGGCTCCGAAATCTTCTGAAACGGTATGGGACGGGGATCCTCCGGTGAGCACAAAGTATCACCTATACTGATATCACTGATGCCGGATATGGCTACTATGGATCCTATACCGGCCTCTCTGACCTCAACCTTATTCAGTCCGTCAAACTCATAGAGTTTGCTTATCTTGACCTTCCTGACGGTATCCGGATCGTGGTGATTGACTATCACGACATCCTGATTGACCTTCACGGAGCCGTTATCTACTTTTCCGACTCCTATCCTGCCGACATATTCGTTGTAATCGATCGTACTGATCAGGACCTGCGTTGCGGCTTCGGGGTCACCGACAGGAGCGGGGATATGATCTATGATCGTCTGGAAAAGGGGCTCCATATTCTTGTTCTTCACGGTCAGGTTGGTCGTGGCCGATCCGTTCTTGGCAGATGCATATACAAAAGGAGAATCCAGCTGTTTATCATTAGCATCCAGATCCATAAAAAGTTCCAGAACCTCTTCTTCAACTTCCTCCGGTCTGGCTTCGGGTCTGTCTATCTTGTTGATGCATACTATGACCGACAGATCGAGTTCGAGTGCTTTCTTAAGTACGAACTTGGTCTGCGGCATCGGTCCCTCGAAGGCATCAACGACCAGTATTACACCATTGACCATCTTTAGAACACGCTCAACCTCTCCGCCGAAATCGGCATGGCCGGGAGTGTCTATGATATTTATCTTGGTGCCCTTATACATCACGGCTGTATTCTTGGACAGAATGGTTATGCCGCGCTCACGCTCTATCGCGTTGGAGTCCATCACACGCTCGGCTACTTCCTGATTCTCGCGAAATACACCGCTCTGTTTCAGAAGCTCATCCACCAAGGTTGTCTTACCATGATCTACATGGGCGATAATAGCTACATTTCTTACATCTTCTCTGGTCTGTTCCATAATATGATTACCTGTCTGATCTATATATATTTGCACAATCCATTGAATGATACACCACAATAAAAGACATGGCAAGAAGTCAAGCTACCCCGACTAGACACGTTATTCTTTGGCAAGCCATATTATGTAAATTGTGGTGTGAATGCATTCTCCGCAATCCGGCGTTCTGCCGAGGCGGGCCGCATTCAGCGCAAAGCGCAAAAATAGGCTGCGGGAAAAGCGTCAACCCGCAGCCACAAATCTCTTATTGATCCGATCGGATCATTCTTCGATATTCTCATCGACAGCGTCTTCGATATTCTCTTTGATATCCTCGACGGTTTCTTTAACCTTCGCCAGTTCATCGTCAACTGCTTCGGTAACAGTCTCAGAAGCGGCTGCAGCGGCAGCTTCCTCTCTGGCTGCCTCTCTTGCTGCTTCTCTGGCTGCCTTGGCCTCAGCCTGTGCATCCTTTATCTCATTGACCTTATCTTCCAGATCCTTGATCGCCTGCTCGAGATCACCTATGGCTCTTACATTCTCAACAACCTCTGCTGCGGGATCATCCTTATATTTGTTATAGTAAAACTCTCCGAGAGCGGCATAATTATCCTTCAGGGTAGTTTTATTGGATGATATCTGATTCTTCAGATTAGCCACCTCTACAGCATCTCTGGCATATTCCCTGGCTTCCTTGGCCTTATCGGATACTGCTCCCCCCACCTGCTTACCGGTGTTCATCACAGTGTCAGTTACTTTACCGAAAAAATCTGAAAATCCCATTTTAGTTACCTCCTGTCTGTCCGGGATCGCTTCGGATCCGCATATAAATCACAAACAAAATTTTATCACACGGATACTCATTTCTCAACGCCGAGGTTATGTAACAGTTCTCTTATTTCCTGCGGTGTAAAGACATAATGCGTGTTGCAGAACTGACAGTTAAGTTCTACATCTTCACCGTCCGCCGCCAGCTCCTCCAGCTGCGTTTTGCCCATACTCAGCAGAACCCTCTCAACACGATCCCTGGTGCAGTTGCATCGAAAAGCAACTTCACGGGTATCGGTGATCTCGACATCAACATCCTTAAGTATCTCTCTTAGCATTTCCTCGGGAGTCAGGCCGCGGTCAAGAAGTGCCGTAACGGATCTGACCTCCGAAAGTGCCTTTTCAAGTCCCGTCACACATTCTTCCGATGCAAACGGCATAAGCTGGATAATGAAACCGCCGGCACATCTGACAGTATTATCCTTATTCATCAGAACGCCCAGTCCTACGCCCGATGGTATCTGCTCAGATGAAGCAAAATACTGTGCCAGATCATCTCCTATCTCGCCACTTACCAGCTCTATCCGCGAATTATACGGTTCCTCCATCCCCATGTCCTTGATAACAGTGAGATAACCGTTGCCGACGATACGACCGACATCCAGTTTTCCCGCAGCACTTGCCGGGCACATGGCCTGAGGATTCTTCGCATAACCTTTTACACTTCCGTGCCCATCGGCAGTCACAACAAGACCGCCCACAGGTCCGTCTCCGTCCACCTGTAATGTCAGAAGTTCATCTTCCTCGCCGAGCATGGATCCCATCATGGCCGCACCGCTCATGAGTCTGCCCAGAGCCGCCGTTACCACGGGGGATGTGTCATGTGCCTTTCTCGCAGTCTCGGTCATCTCAGTCGTTCTGATCGCAAACGCTCGTATCTGTGCATTATCCGCTATGGCTCTTACCAAAGTATCTTTCATATATTTCTCTTATTCCTCATTTTCCGCACTCACGTGCCACAAAGCACACGCGGGAAGTCTCTTCCGTCACGTCATCACCGGTATCGGAGTCAAAGACCCTGACCGTCTCCATACCGGCCTGTCTGATCAGCTCTGTTATCTCATCCGCATCATATGCCCTCTGTTCATGAGTCTCTTCGGAACGGCTATACGTCTCTGCAGATTCATCCGATCTGATATATATGGTCAGGTCATACTCGTTTATACGGGTTTCGTCATCATAATAGTTTTCCCAGATAAAACTTCCCTCGGGACGATTCTCCGCAATAACGGTATCTCCGAGCACATCCCGATAATAGTGCACGGTATTGAAATCAAAAATAAACAGTCCCCGGGGATAAAGATAATTGTTGACAGACTTAAAAGTCTTAAGAATATCTTCTGCGGTGAGCAGATAATTAATGCTGTCGCATACACTCACCACCGCGCCGACGGTCGAATACAATTCCGGTGTGCGCATGTCCTGCAGGAGATACAGGATACGCCGGTCACCTCCGTCTTCATCCGCATCGGGCTCATGATCCATCGCTATCTGAAGCATCTGCTCCGACGAATCTATACCTATGCAATCATATCCCAGATCACGCATAAGTCTGGTAAACCTGCCGGTGCCGCATCCGAGATCGAGCAAAAGATGTGCTTCCGATGCGAGTGCTTCATCTCCCTCCGGGACGATCAGCTCATCGTACTTACGCAGAAGCCTGTCTGTCCTCTGTGCCCATTCGGCATACGGAACATTGTCCATAAACAGATCGTATACGTATGCAAAATCAGTATAGCTGTTCATGCTTCTCTCCCGGAGCCTTCATCAGCCGGCAATTCCGATCCACGCACCGAAACCGAGAGTACATATGAGTCCGACTATCACTCCGGCCAGTGCCACTCCGCAGATCACGGCTATGATACTGTCCTTGAACTTCATATCCAGAATGGAAGCCGCAAGTGTTCCTGTCCACGCACCTGTTCCCGGCAGCGGTATGCCGACGAAAAGCATCAGCGCAACGAACAGCCCCCGCCCGGCTTTGGACTGAAGTTTCTCTCCGCCCTTATGCCCCTTATCGAGACAGAATGAGAAGAATTTACCTATTACAGGCTTATCCGCACCCCACTCAAGTACCTTTCTGGCGAAAAAGAAAATGATCGGCACGGGTACCATGTTACCTATGGCTATAATGATATAACCCAGCAGAAGATTGAATCCGTCGGGATTCAATCCTTCAAACACATAAGCTACCGGGATGGCTCCTCTGAGCTCTATAAGCGGTATCATCGATACTATAAAGCAGGCAATATACTGTGTAAAAGTATTCGTTGAAAAAGCCTGAACTATATGATCGGTAAGTGCACTCATTAAAAAAACCTCCTTAACCCAGACGCCGGATATGATCAGGTGCCGAATATTTCTTTAAGCGCAGCATACAGGCTCTCCATCTCTTCAGGAGTTCCTATAGTGATGCGCAGATGATCATCTATACGCGGTTTGTTGAAATATCTAACATAAATCTTTCTTTCCTTCAGAGCACTGTATATATCTTCGGCTCTGTGATCGGGATGTGTTACAAAAAGAAAGTTCGTCGAAGAATCGAGCACCTTAAATCCAAGATCCCGAAGTCTGGCAGTGGCATCCTTTCTTGTGGCTATGATCCTGTCAACCACATCTTCGAAGTATGCTCTGTCGGCCAGTGCGGCTGCAGCCGCCCCCATCCTGATCACATCATGACTCATCGTATAGGAGTTGATCGAGAACTTCACATCCTTCAGAAACGATATCAGTTTCGGCGAACCGAATGCCACGCCCACGCGTGCTCCAGCCATAGATCTGGACTTGGAGAAAGTACGTACTACGAGCAGATTGTCGAAACGATCGATCAGCGGCAGGGCTGACTCTCCTCCGAAATCAATATATGCTTCATCCACAATGACCACACTGTCACGATTGCCGGCTATGATACTCTCTATCGCCGACATATCCAGGTAAAGCGAAGTCGGTGCATTCGGATTGGCGATCACTATTCCGCCGTTCATCTGCATATACGCTTCGGGGTCTATCGTAAAATCTCCCCGCAGAGGGATCTGTTTGTGAGGGATACGGAAAAGATCCGCCCACACTTCATAGAATGAATAGGTGATATCGGGAAACAGAAGCGGCTTATCGGAATCAAAGAATGTCAGAAAAGCCATTGCCAGTACATCATCGCTACCCACTCCCACGAATATGCTTTCATCCGGCACATTGTAATAATCGGACAGTGCCTGTACCAGCATCCGGGCCTCCGGATCGGGGTACTTGCGCATGATCGCATAATCGTCTGCCATATCGCGAAGTGCTTTCTCCACTCCGGGTGCGGGCGGGTAAGGATTCTCGTTGGTATTGAGTTTGATGATACCCTCGCCCGTGGGCTGTTCGCCGGGTACGTACGGAACTACTCTGTGAATGTTGTTTTCCCAGGACATGTTCAGCTTTCCTCTTTTATCCTAATATATTCTTCTGCCATCCCGTCATTGCCGATAGCTCTGTACACCGCGATCAGGCCGTCAAGTGCTATATCCGATCCGGCATGTATGCTTAATACGGGCGTGGTCTCGTGCCATGCGTTGTAATACCAGATAGCCGCATTATCATGATCGCCCAGTCCCAGATAATATGCACCGAGTTCATCGCATATCTCGGAGTTGGCCTCTTCGGCTATGACCTTCACCACATTATCAAACATCTGCGGTATCTCACCGCGCAGCCTGTGGTATCTCGCAAGCAATGTGCAGGCTTCGAGCACCTCATCCGTGGACCTTTCCGTATCACAGGTCACTCCATACAGATACTCCGCAAAATTCTCATAATCCTCCGGACTTCCCTGCATATACAGTTCCCTGTTCAGAAAGCGCTGAAGCCTGGCCGATAATCTTCCTCCGGCAGACACGATACGTTCGAATGAAGCGAGATCTCTGCCCGAATGCAGTGATGTAGGCTTATGAGTGATCACTATATCACTGTCTATGATCACGGGATCAAGATCCAGTGTCTCATGGATAGGGTCCATGAATCTGATGGGCCTCACCCGTTTAAACAGCTTGGGACGCAGTTCCTTATCATAGTTATATACGGTCCCCTGATCCAGCTGGTTTCCGTAATACATCTGAACCACATCGACCGATCCGTCAAGGCAGGATTTCAATGCCAGAAAAGCATCGACATTCTCCCCTTCAAGGATCTCATCGGCATCGGCTGTGTATATGTAATCACATGTTGCCTTATCAAGTGCATAGTTCCTGGCCTCAGAGAAATCACCGGTCCACGGAAACTCATAAACCTGATCCGTATACTCCCTGGCGATATCCATGGTGTTATCATCGGATCCGGTATCCACAATGATAAGTTCATCCCATATCGTCTTCAGGGAATCCAGACATCTCCCAAGCACTTCGGACTCATTTTTAACGATCATACATACCGATACAGTGATCATTCAGGCACCTCCGGGTCTGTGCACAAACTGTTATCATTCTACACTATCACTGATATTTTGGCTATAGACATTGCTCTGTATATATGCTATCCTAATCGCACCTGTTGTAAAAGAAAACAAATCGATAGC
>CAMONC010000005.1 GCA_946620235.1 uncultured Lachnospiraceae bacterium
ATCCCCCAAAAGAAAAACCCGATCCTGTATTGAAGGTGATATTAGCGAGAGCAGCTTATCAAGTTTCTTTATCGAATTGTGAATATCACCGATAATATAAGTTGCCATTATTCCGAATCCTCTCAATAACATCTCCCAACAATGCTTTCCCTTCCACTCTATGCTCTTTTGTCTTATCGCCCGACACAGAGGTTAATATGGCAAGGTTTATATCTCCTCTGATTATTCCTCTTCCTTTTTTCTTCCCGGATCATTAAGCTGATTCAACTGCTTAAGATCATTGATTTCCACATTCTCAATTTCAGACCCGTCCGATGAAATCACCCTATGATAGCGGATATCTGAACATTTTGCATAATACAGTTCCATGATCAGTCTTCTTGCCATATTGCTGTTATACCTGTTATCCGCTTCAGTCTTTGTCATATCTCCGGTAATGCTTTCAGGCGGATCTGATATACCTTCCATATATAACGTATCCGAAGAGTATAATCCACTTTATCCTCATTCATGTTTCTCAGATATGTTGAAGCCCTGTCTATCATTTTGAGTATTTCTCCAATACATCCAAAAAATCGAGCACCGTGACAGTCGGTGTCTTTGCTGCGGCTACCGCCGATTCTATACCATTTCCCCGGGTATCTATGAAGTTCTCCCACAGTTTATTGTCATCCCCGTAATCAAATTTCTGATCATCGATGATGACGAACTCATCTATATCAGGATTCTGTTCAAGATAATCCCGGATTCCCACTCCTCTCGGAGCAAAATCGGACTCGGTGGTTCTGCCTATGATTTTGATCCCATGCTTTTTTAAAGCTTCTTTTAAGTAAATATAGTCCTGACTGTCAGGTCTCAGGATCTTCCATGTTGAAGTTAAAACCACGCCGTCAACACGGCATTCCCTCATCACATTACCCAGAATCTTTACCCTTACGGCATCAACGCCCCTGCTTATGCCTGACGGTGTCCGCTCCACGGTAGAACGGGAATTAAGCACCCCGTCAATGTCAAGAAATAACACAAAGCTCATAAGATTTCCTTTAAAACAAACTAATAAATTGCCCTGTCCTCATTTGTACTTTGATTTTAACGCAGCGATCTCACCCCGAATCTTCTCACGCACGTCCTTATCAAGTACTTCACAGAAATCGGCATACTGCATGGCCCAGTGGACCAGCATGGTGGGTGATGTGACTACATCCACAACTTCGTAGCCTTTATCACACTTCGCAGTCGCCTTCCCGTTGAGCTCGAAGTGGTCCCCAAACCAGTCATGCAGGATCGTGTAACGGTTGATCCTGTCGGTCGGGATTCTGATCTTGATCCTGCGGGGCTTCTCTTCATCAGTGTCAAAAGCCATATACAGGTGCTCGCTCATATACTTCCCGGGATCCCAGCCCTCATCGCGGTTCGGCAGGTCCTTACACTCCGACATCGGACGCATCGGCACAGGATTTCCATCCTTATCCCTGACGATCTCCGCGGATGACATCAGGTCGATCCGGTAATGTGATGCGTGTTTTCCCTTGTCCCGTGCACCAATCACATAGTAATTGTCGTTATAGATGACGATGTAGTACGGGGTAAGAATCTGCTCCCTGTCGCCGGGGATATACTGTTTGTCAGCACTTATATGATCGAAGAAAAAACTGACCTTAGTCCTCAGCCGAATCGCATCCTGAATGATCCTTACATTCTCCCCTATCCTCTTCTCGGTTTCACCCGATCTGTTGTACAGTCTGCTGTACTCACTGTAGGGATTGAATTGGATCTTCTTACGAACTTTATCATAAAAAGGATTCTTATAATATAAACTGGCAGTACACATGATCTTTCCGATCAGATCTTCCTTGTCTGCAGGTGCTATGCCGGCGGACAACGCGACTGCGCTTATCAGTTTATCCATATCTTCATAACTGAAATCATGAATGTATCTTAAGTCTTTAATAGCCGGTGCTTTATTTATTCCGCGCGCATCCATGATTTCCTTTATTTCTTTTGTGAGTGCTTCCGTATCCGCACCTTTGCGTCTCATCTCCTTTTTGATCTCATCGATCTCGGTCCTTATGACCAGCGGATTATCCTCGTATCCTTTGTCATACCCGTCATATTTGATCCTGTACTCATCATCATTCTCACCGGTATATTCGGCCGGATTGATCTGGAGGAGGATCTCGTCTATGGTGGTGGACAATGTCAGCGGATTATCCGTCGTACTTATATACTCAAGCAGTTCGGATTTAGAAACCGGATGATACTCGTCCGAATACTCTCTGAGTGTGCGAAGCACGTCCACGGTGCGCTGCTCAGCTATGTACTGTGCATCTATATTATGTCTTTCGTTGTTATCGTTCTTACCCATGTTTTCTCCCCGTTTACTATTCACCAGTCTCTTTGTTCACGTTTTTTTCGCTTCTCTGCGTCTCTGGCCAGACCGCGTTTCACTTTATCCTCAGCGCTCTGCCTGATGCGTCTGATCTCCATCTCACGCTTGTTAAGCTGTCTGCCGAGCGCTTTTAAGTTGGTGACCCTATCGCACCCTATCCCGTTTACCGCCAGATACACCGATATCTCGATCCTCGCGAGGTTGTACTCAGTCAGCTTCGAAGTGATGATTTCAAGCTGTTCCTCCGGAGGAATGTCGCTGATATCAAAAGTATCGTCCGCAGAGACTGAATCATTTCTGCCTCCCAGTGCCGTCATCTTTTCAATATCGTCTATCAGGAGTGCATCCTTTCCGACATAGAAGATCATCTCCCTGATCATCTCGCCCCGTATCCAGTCTGTCGAATAGGTTGTAAACTTCGCGCCGGAGCCGGGCTTAAACCTGCCTGCCGCGACCAAAGCCCCCTCATATCCGGCGGAGATGAGATCCTCTATCGTGATCAGCCCGCGTTTTTCTGCGCGTATCAGCCTGTAATAGTGCCATGCCAGCTTAGTCACATGCTCTATTACCTTTGGATCCTCGATCATGGATTGTAAATTGTTCCTGCTCATATACCCATCCTTCTTAAGAAAGGCCGTCTCGTGAAAGGCGGCCAACTCAGATTACATATTCAATTATACTATGGATCATGGAATGTTTAACATCCTGAAGATGTAGATTCCGGAAGTATTTTTAATTATTCTTTATCTCATGTCTCATATACAAAACATATCCCAAGACCAGGAGAATAGCGGAGAATGCAATATAAATGATCGGTGCCGCCTGATAGCAAGTAAGATATCTGCCAAGTCTTACAAGTCTGAACTCATACACCAGCCTGGGAGAGACCAGAGTAGCAGGCATCAGGCTGATGCCCTGCGACAATGCACGCAATCCGACCGGAACCGCTGTAGAGAGTGCAAACAGTCCCAGATGAGTACATATGATGATGGCCATCGCTGCCAGCGCGTTACGCGTGATGTTCGATACAAATAACGCAAACGCCGAGATGAACATAGAGCCGAGGACGACCAGCATGACCAGTATACCGGCGAGCTGTCCGTTAGTAATCGGTAGCTGTGAAAAAGGCAGATAGATCTGTACCGGACTGTCCATCCCGTCGAAGCCCCATCTCACATACATATATGCGTAGTATGTTCCCAGCAGTATGATAACGCTTCCCAGAATATAGCTCATACCCGCCAGTACTTTTGCGAAATACAGTTCGCCCGTACCGTTAAGCGATGCTCTTATCATCGGATCCGTTTTCCTCTGGGTCTCCATGGCAAATACGGATGCAAGCCCCGTAGCGATCACTACGACCATCATTATCATCAGGTTGGAAGTGCCCTCAAGCACACCGGCGGCTATAAGTGACTGGTTGTAGGAGAAAGGCTTCACGACCTTGCTTTCTTTTTCCGTCCAGAATACCTCCTCACCATCCGAGAGTTTCGACATCTCATGAGCTTCTTCTATAGTGAGGTCTCTAGCCTCATATACTCCCGCTGCATCAACGTCTTTATAAGCCACTCCGTAACCGATGACATTCTCAACCCAGCCCGCGAGATCCTCGTATGCAATATCAGTCTCATCTGCGATCCTGCCGTATTCATCCGATACAGCCAGCAGCTCACCGATCAGGCGATCGTCTATCTCTCTGCCACCCAGCGTCTTGTACTGCTCCAGAACCGCAGGATCCACATTTCCTCTGATCTCGAATTCGCCCTGCATAAAAACGAAAGCAAAAAGGATCAGAAAAGTAATTAATGCAACTTTGTTCCCGATTATCTTTTTCAGTTCATATTTATATAAAGTGCCAAAACATCTGCTCATGCGCATAATATGCCTCCATGTATCTCATTTTCCAATGATCACTCAAACTCCTTCAGATAGAATTC
Source organism: uncultured Lachnospiraceae bacterium (assembly GCA_946620235.1). GTDB lineage: Bacteria > Bacillota > Clostridia > Lachnospirales > Lachnospiraceae > XBB2008. The sequence continues at coordinate 4,327 of CAMONC010000005.1, forward strand.
CTCCAGGCTTCCGTCCTCATCCTTCCAGGACCCCTGCCATATGATCTGACCGCTCCGCATCATGATTATACGGTCTGCTATGTGCTCGATATCGGATACGATATGAGTTGAGAGAAGTACTATCGATTCCTTACCCAGTTCTTCTATCAGATTCCTGAAACGCACTCTCTCTTTGGGATCCAGACCCGCGGTCGGCTCATCGAGTATCAATATCTCGGGACGGTTGATGATCGCCTGTGCGATCCCGAGTCTCTGTTTCATTCCGCCGGAATATTTCTTTACCTTCACATTGCCGACATCTTCCAGCGCGACCAGTTTGAGCAGTTCTTCGGTCCGCACCTTAGCGGCCTTTTTCTCCAGGCCCTTCAGGGCGCAGAAGTACATCAGGAAATCACGTCCGGTGAACTCGGGGTAGTATCCGAAATCCTGCGGGAGGTACCCAAGTACATTCCTGTACGCTTCGTTCCTGACCGGTATACCGTCGTATGTGATCTCGCCACTCGTGGGACTTAATATCCCGCACATCATACGTATGAGCGTGGTCTTGCCGGCGCCGTTTGCACCGAGAAGTCCGGTTACGCCCTTATGCAGTTCGAAACTCATTCTGTCTACAGCTATCTTGCTGTCATATTGTTTGGTTAGTCTGTCTGTTTTCAGTTCCATGCGTATTCCTCCAATCGGATCGTCTTCTTAAGCTCTGCTGCCTGCAGCGCTACGAGTGCTGCTGCAATGAGTGCAGGCAGTGCCACTCCCGACAGTATGACGATCCCCGTGCTGTATATGATTTCCCGGATAACGATAACAAGCACTGCCACGGCCATACAGCTCCATGTATTCTCCCGGCCGAAGCCTGTCCTCTCGACTTCCATGCAGATGATCGTGGTGATCAGATAAGGAATGATCAGCTTAAGTCCGGTCTCCGGAGCAGCGTATCCGCCAAAGCCTGCCAGTACGGCTGACGTGACCGCGACCGCCAGCAGATGTCCGAATCCTATGACCGTCATCCTGGCAAAAAGCGCGCCCTTCGCCGAGATCAGCGTCACCGCCTCGAGCTCCGACATGTCATGCATCCGGGCCCTCATGACCTCGATCATGCCGAGTCCTGCCAGCAGCGGCATCATATCCGATATATGCAGGATCATATCTTCTCCCAGCCTGCTCACGGCAGTCACCATAATTGCTATCGCCAGTATCGAGAATACCCATACACGCTTCCTGATATAATGCATCTCTATAGCGAGCACTCGAACCGGATTCATGCTCCGGGCGGATTGAATCGGACTCAGACTTTGTTCGGACTGCATCCCGTTTACTTTCCGGATAAAAGAATCCTTGCTTACGGGGTCCGGTTCTTCACATTCATTTTTCAGGATCATTCGTAATTCTTTATCCTTCATAGTTTTCCTTTCCCAGAAGCTCCTTCAATCTGGCAGCGGCATCCCTGCAGCGTCTGTAGACTGCGAATCTCGACAACCCGGTCAGTGCACATATGGCCGACACCGGTTCATCGTTCACGTAGCGCAGGATGAGCACTTCTCTTTCTTCCTCGGGCATCTGTTCCATGGCATTCAGGATCGTCATCCTGTCTACCAGCGATTCCGTCACGTCAACCCCGGGTAACTCCGATGATTCATCACCGGTTTCATCTGTCAGTATCGGACGCGTCTTTCTGTATTCATCGATACACAGATTCTTCGCTATGGTATACAGATACCGCTCCGGCATTCTGCTGTCTGCATTCAGGAAACGTAAGAAAGTTTCCTGCGTCAGATCCTCAGCCGTTGCTTTATCACCGATCCGGTAATAGCAGTATCTGAATATCTTGTCATAAAACAGTTCAATATCCATGGATCACCGTTTGATAGCCTTGTTTGTGTTCTTCTGTATTGATAGACGGATAAGGGGCACGAAATGTGCGCGGAATTTTAAATATTTTTTTCTTCGGCCGGATTAACATGTATCATCACATGCTTAACATTGGGAAACTGCCTCTCCACACCGGTATGTACGCTCTCTGCGATCTCATGTGCTTCGAGCAGTGAAAGTGATGCGTCGGCTGCGATCTCCAGATCGATATATATTTTGCTGCCGAACTGTCTGGTATGGAGCAGATCGATGTACTCTACACCGGGCTGTTTCTCAACAAAAGCTCTGATGGCATCCTCGGTGTCGTGATCACATGATGTATCGAGCATCCTGTCGAGTGCATCTTTGGAAATATCGTATGCCACCTTGAGTATAAAGAGACAAATGACCAGACTCGCTATCGGATCCATTATCGGAAATCCCAGCTTGGCGAGACCTATACCTATAAAAGAACCTATAGAAGATAATGCATCGGATCGATGATGCCATGCGTCCGCTTTGAATGCCGGTGAGTCCAGCTTGCGGGCATAGTACATAGTATATCTGAACATCGCTTCCTTAAGAACTATCGAAACTATGGCTGCGATCAGGGGCAGCAATGTGGGGACGACCAGCTCCTCGGGATTTACCAGCTTATGGATCCCGGTATAGCCGATGCCCAGACCGGTACCGGCGAGGATCAGTCCCAGGAAAAGTGATGCTACGCACTCCATCCTGTCATGACCGTAAGGGTGCTCTTCATCCTCAGGCTGCTTGGCCAGCAGGACTCCGAAGTACGCTACCAGGGTGGCAAAAACATCAGAAAGCGAGTGCACGGCATCCGACACCATGGCTCCGGATCTGCCCGCTACACCCGCTATCAATTTAAAACCTGCAAGTACTATATTACCCAGGATACCTACCCGGGAGAGTTTCTTAACTACCTGTGTATCTTCCACCGCTTAACCTCCGGAAGACGGAGCTTATCTAATTGACCGTCTTCTTTAGTATACTCCTTACGGAGCCGGGAGTGGTGCCGATTTCTTCATATATGGCCAATATGCGTTTTCCGAGTCCGTCCTCGAACAGATCCGTGCCGAATACCTCGGATCTGTGAAGAACCTCTTCGGGAGTAAACGCCGTAAGCTCATCAAGCATCGGATCCGGACTCAGTTCCATCTTCTCGCCGTTATCATCCGTGCCTCTTAAGTATCTCAGATAGGCTGCCAGTACGAGAGGGATCAGTTTCAGATCATCCGTGCTCAGATCATCCCGCGATCTGTATGCCTTGATGGTCTCCCCGAATCTGATCGGCAGTTTCTGAGACGTATCGCATGCGATCCTCTGCGGAGTATCTGGCATAAAAGGATTCGGAAGCCTGCGTGTAAGAACCGTATCCAGGAATTCAGCCGGTTTCATGACACCGGGGTCGACCACGGTCTTCATGCCCTCGTCATATCCCAGACTGTATACCAGCTTCTTCAGATCTTCATCTTCCATCTCATCGTGGATCGTCTTATATCCGAGCAGACATCCGAATATAGCGAGCGCCGTATGCAGAGGATTCAGACAGGTACAGACTTTCATCTTTTCAACCTTGTCCACGGTCTCCCTTTCTGTATAGATCACGCCCACCTTATCCAGCGGCAGACGCCCGTTCGGGAAACTGTCCTCGATGACGAGATACTCGGTCTCTTCGGCATTTACAAAAGGTGCAACATATGTTTTCTTCGATGTGATCACAGGCTCCAGGCCTTCCACACCGTCGTCACTTAAGATGGCTTCGATCTTAGCATCAGGTCTGGGAGTGATCTTATCGATCATCGACCATGGATAGGAAACCTTGCCTGAAGTCGAACAGTATTCAAGGAAGCCGGTATCGCACTTTCCTCTCTTTTCCCAGCCTTCCGCAAAGGTAAGTATCGCACTCTTCAGTTTATCCCCGTTATGAGAGCAGTTGTCCATCGAAACGAAAGCGATGGGACATGCACCGTGCGTATATCTCTCATGCAGCAGAGATGCGATCTTGCCCACATAACTGTGAGTGCCGTCCGGTCCCGCTTCGAGGTCTGCTTCAACTGCAGGCAGTGGATCACCGTTTGTGTCGTTGACCACATATCCTTTCTCGGTAATGGTAAAGGATGCCATCTTCAGAGACGGGCTGCGGAAGATCTCGCTCAAACGTACGAAATCCCGCTCACTGTCACGGTCTAGTATCAGTGATTCGACTATGCTGCCTATCACCGTCTTGTCAACCGTACCGTCAGCCTTCAATGTGGCCAGGATACTTAAGTTGTCGTGAGGACGATACATTTTCTCTATGATCTCATAATCATATCCCTCACATACGACTATACCCGTATCCACGGCACCGGCATTTAAGAGCCGCTGCATCAGGTTTCCCTGAAAAGCTCTGAATATATTGCCGGCTCCGAAATGGATCCACTCGGGACGGTCAAGCGTATTCTTGCGGATCTGCTCCCTATCAACATCCGGGAGATCATATCCGCGGCTTATGTATGCTTCTCTGTCTTCACGTATTCCTGTATCTGTCAGACGCATGATCTACTACTCCTTGCTATATGCCGTTCAGTTTTATTTCTTCTCACCATGGCTCTTTACGATAGCTTCCCACAGACCGTTTAAGTATGTGGCGCCGAGTGCTCTGTCATACAGACCGTATCCGGGCATGGCCACTTCATCCCATATCATGCGTCCGTGATCGGGACGGATGGGTCCGTCGAAATCTATATCATACAATGCTTTCATGATCTCATACATGTCGAAGCTGCCGTCAGAGGACAGATGTGCGGCTTCCTCGAAATCATCATCCGAATTGAACTTCAGATTTCTGACATGTGCAAAATGGAGCCTGCCCTTCAGCGCTCTGATCATGGTGGGCAGATCGTTGGCTCTGTTGGTGCCGTACGAACCGGCACAGAAAGTCACTCCGTTATGCGGGTTGTCGACCATGCGCATCATACGCATGATATTGTCCAGATTGATTATGATCCTGGGCAGTCCGAACACACTCCATGCGGGGTCGTCGGGATGGATCGCCATATTGATGTCGTACTTATCGCATACGGGCATGATCCTTTCCAGGAAGTATTTCAGATTATCGAAAAGTTTCTCCTCGTCCACATCTTTATACATATCAAAGAGTTCGCTTATCTTCGCCATTCTCTCGGGTTCCCATCCGGGCAGTATCGCACCATTGGCATCTCCCTTGATGGAAGCAAACATATCCTGAGGATCGATGGAGTCTATTGTTTTCTGTGAGTAAGCCAGAACTGTCGAGCCGTCGGGACGTACCCTGGCCAGTTCCGTTCTGGTCCAGTCGAATACGGGCATGAAGTTGTAGCACACCATGTGTATGTCTTCTTTGCCCAGGTTTTCAAGTGTGGTGATGTAATTGTCTATATACTGATCTCTATCGGGTGTTCCCACCTTGATGGCATCATGGATATTCACGGATTCTATACCGCTGATATGCAGGCCTGACGCTTCCACTGCCTCTTTGAGCGCATGTATACGCTCCCTGCTCCATACCTCGCCGGGTTCGGTATCGTATAAAGTAGTGATCACTCCTGTCACTCCCGGTATCTGTCTTATCTGCCTGAGTGTCACCGTATCAAAACCGGTTCCAAACCATCTTAGAGTCATTTCCATAATTTTCTGTTTCTCCGTATCCGTATACTACAGTTTTTCAAACTACAGTTTTTCAAACTACAGTTGTTCCTAAACGGAGGCTCCACCGGATGATGGAGCCTCCAATATCATTACTATTCTACTTTATGATCGATAACTTATCAAAGATTATCTGATGAATATGTAGCTTCCCATGCAGCTGTTCTCTCATCGATGATAGCCTGTCCGCCTGCTGCCAGGTACTCTTCCATACCCTGATCCCATACGGAATCGAAATCAGCTTCGGAAGCAACCACTGCCTTGTCATATGCCTGGTCTCTCTTGCCGTCAAGGTCGGTACCCTCGGTTTCAGCCTGGATATCGCCTACGGAAGGGGTCTTGGGTGTCTTGGCATCAACCAGAGCAACCTTTATGGCTTCCTGAACATCTGCGGGATCAACTTCAGCATACGCAAATGCCAGTGACTGAACCGTAAGTTCTTCGGTATCAAGTCTTAAGCCGTTGCAGTTGATGGTCATATCGATGTTCTTACCGGAGTTCTGGTACCAGTCATGATGCGCCTCATCAGGCTCCTGGATAACGATAGCTCCGCTGGCATCAACTGTGTGGGTCACGCCTTCTTCACCGATCTGAAGGAACTTGATGGTCTCAGGCTGTGAAATGAACTCAAGATAGCAAAGGGATGCTATAGGCTCATCGTTGGTAGCGGGGAAGAATACCTTACGGTCTCCGGTATTGGAGTAGGTATACTTGTTATATCCGCCGTTCTTGTCTTCAAAAGTATTGATAGCTACGAACTTGGCGTCATCGCCGAACTGTGCTGCAAGTGTTGCGTTAATGGAATCCTTGCCGTTTCTGAAAGGATAGTCATAGTTGTGGATGAAAGCACCTACGAAGCCGGCCTTGATCATGTCGTCCTCAGTAGTGTCATCACCTGTGTGTACTGCAAAATCTTTCCAGATGAGACCTGCATTGTACCACTTGTTCAGAAGTCTTACGGCTTCCTTGGTTCCGTTCTGTGTAAACGCTCTGCTGTCATAGCCGTTTACGTAGTATTCCTTATCTGTGATCGCGGGATCCATGAAGGACTCGATCAGAGTAGCTGCTCTCCAGCCTACATCATATGATATGGAAAAAGGAACCATCTTGGAAGCATCTGCACCGAGCAGAGTATCTGCATTTTCCTTGAAAGCAACCAGACAATCCTCGAACTCCTGCTTTGTGGTAGGAACCTCAAGACCGAGCTTATCAAGCCAGTCCTGACGGATGAATGTATTTATACGGCAGATTTCATTTCTCTTACCCTCGATTGCCCACAGAGTACCTGCATTGGGATCGAGATCCTGATAGATAACTTCTTCTCCGAGCCAGTCGAACATGCTAGGAACCAGATCTTTGTTCTGATCAAGCAGGGGAGCCAGATCTATAACACCGCCCATGTTGGCATATGTCTGGATAGCACTGTAGTTGTAGGTGTAGCAGATATCAGGAGCTGACTGTGAAGCGAGCAGGTTGTTGATATCGGTTGCCTCATCCCAACGTGATACGGTTACGAACTCAACCTCTACATTGTAACGATCGAGCATCTGCTGCTGGATCCACTGTGTCCAGGCATTGTTGCCTGCCTCAGTTCCACCGTCTACATTACGATCGTAGAGCTCTACGGTAATGTGTCTGGTGTCAACGAACTTACCGTCCTGCATACCTCTCTCATCAGGGCCGGCAGCCTCAGTGGTGTCTGCTGCAGCGGGCTCAGCTGCGGTCGTTTCCTCGGTAGCAGCGGGTTCTGCAGCGGGCTCAGCTGCGGGCTGAGTATCACTGCTTCCGCATGCAGCCAGACCGAAGACCATAGATGCTGCAAGCATTAAAGATAATACTTTCTTCTTCATTTTTCTCCTCCTTTTTATTTTGGGAATGAAAGTAATATATGAATCTACGCTGACGCATGTCAGGCGTTTATTCTTTAACCGCTCCCATGGTCACACCCGCGATGAAGTAACGCTGTAACCAGGGATATATCAGCAGGATCGGCACGGTCGCAAACATTACCGTCGCACACTTGAGCGAATCCTTCAGACCGGGCTGGTTGAAGCCCTCCTGAGCCGCTACTTCAACTGCATTTACATTATTCAGAATGTTGTAGAGCAGTAGCTGCAGCGGAAAATACTGCTTATTGGTCTTGATGTACATAAGCGCATCGCCGTATCCGTTCCAGCGTCCTACCGCATAAAACAGTGCGAGAGACGCGAACACGGGCTTGGAAAGCGGTATGTATATCTTCATCAGAATCTGTACGAAACTTGCTCCGTCTATCTCGGCAGACTCCCTCAGTGAATCCGGGATCCCGTAGAAAAAGCTTCGCATTATTATCATGTTGTAGACACTTAAGCAGCTCGGAATGATCAGTACCAGAGGATTCTCGAGCAGCCCCAGGTCGTTCATAAGCAGGTAGTTCGGTATGGTACCCGCATTGAAGAACATCGTGATCGTGATGAATACATTGATCACTCCGCGACCTTTAAGACCGGGGAAAATGAGCGGGTATGCACACAGCGCTGTCATAGTCAGTGAGAGCAGGGTACAGATAAGGGTAAGAACCGCAGTCCATATAAATGCCCTCTGATATTTCGCATCAGCCAGAACCGTCTTGTATGCGTCCAGGTTGAATCCTTTCGGCCACAGATAGACATCGTGTCTGATGAGGAACTCGGTTCCCGACAGGGATTTAGCTGCCAGATTGACCATAGGCACTACACAGATGATCGATATGATAACGCATAGTAGCACGAATATCCAATCGCCGATTTTTGCCTGAGTGGATTTGACCTTCATTACCATATCCCCCTTTCACCGAGCTTACGCGATATAGTATTGGCAGCCAGCAGGAAGAACAATCCGACAACCGACTGGAACAGACCTACCGCCGTGGTAAGGGATATCTTCAGTCCCTGAATACCGACTTTGTATACATATGTTGATATAACTTCCGCAACTTCTATGACCAGGTTGTTCTTCATGGCCCACGGTCTCTCGAAACCGCCACCCATGATATAGCCGAGGTTCATGATCAGGAGCACAACGATGGTCGGCTTGATACCCGGAAGTGTGATGTGCCACATCTTACGGAATCGTCCGGCTCCGTCCACCGAAGCAGCTTCATACAGCTCGGTATTGATACCGGCGATCGCTGCCAGATAGATGATGGAACCCCAGCCGAAGCTCTGCCATACACCTGCCCCGACATAAGTGCCTACCCAGTGAGACGGATCATCGAGGAACGGGATCGCCTCTCCTCCGAGCTGGGTTATGAGGCTGTTGATCAGACCATCGGTGGGGGCAAACAGCTGAGAGCACAGGCTCGCAATGATGACCCATGACAGGAAGTGCGGCATATAAGCTATGGTCTGAACGACCTTCTTGAATTTTTTGAAACACAGCTCATTCAGGATCAATGCAAAAATGATCGGTGCGGGGAAACCCATGATCAGATCCAGAAGATTCAGTTTAAGAGTATTCCACAGAGCACGCTTGAAATCGACGTTGCCGAATGCCTGCTTGAAATACTTGAAGATATCCGTCTCTCCTCTTACGTTGGCCCAGGGCATATCACGGAGAGGCATATTGAGTTTGTATTCTTTGAATGCAAGTACGATATATCGCATTGGGAGATACTTAAACACTGCGAGATAAATAAGCGGCAATGCAAGCAGTGCATATAACTGCCAGTATCTCTTCAAATACGTTTTGGTCAGTTTCTGTTTCAGCGGTTTATACGCCGCTTTCTTTTCTTTAGCTTCGCTCATCTTATCCCCCGTTTATTTAAAGAAATCCGGATGCTGATCTCTGATCATCTGTGCATCGACATTATAGCGGGCCATATGCTTATCAACCAGTTCTCCGGCCCAGGTCTTGTCCCCTGTTTTGATTGCTTCGAGCATCTCCCGATGATCCTTAACGATCTTGATGTCCTTCACTGCCTCTACCGACAGGGTTCGAACTCTGTCGAAATGGAGCATCATCGTGGATCTTATCTCGTATATCAGATCCTTTTTGGCTACGCTGTATATCAGACGATGAAACTCATTGTCCAGGCCCAGTATCTTCTCCGGCATGACCTTCTCCAGGTAGAACTCCTGTAGCTGGACATTTTCTTCCATGACGGCGATGTCACGTTCGGTCGCCGTATCACAGGCTATCTTGATCACTTCCGTATCCAGCACCCGGCGCATAAATCTCGCTTCCTCAACGAGATCGGGATCGATCAGCGATACGAAACTGCCCCTCTGGGGATATATCTCTATGATCGAAACCTTGACCAGTTCAGAAAGGGCCTCGCGGACCGGCGTTCTGGAGATTCCCATCTGATCAGCCAGCTCATTCTCACTGACTGCCGTTCCGGGTTTCAGTTCACAGGAAACGATATTTTCTTTCAGTTCTCTGAGAGCGTACTCTTTGGCATTTTCGCCGGCGAGCCTTCCGGAAATGACCATTTTTCACACCTTGTTTACTTGTATACTAGTATTTATGAGCAAATTATATGCCTTTTGGACGCAATTTGTCTATAAATATCAATCATCTTTTGTTAATTTGCTGAAAATTTGTGAACATTTGACGAAAACAGAAAATCGGATTTATAGGTTTATCGCGAAACCATATCCCGCCCGAAGAGAAAAGGTCAGCATAAGAAGCATTAAAAAGGGAGAGAAACGAATTCTCTCCCTGAAAAAAACATTATTCTAGGTTTTTTTGAGCCCGTCATGGGCTTCAGATCACTTGGAGGTTATCGATACTGCATGATAATACTCGTCTGCACCTCTCTGGCATACAACCTGGACGCTCTTATCCTTAAGAAGGAAAGGACATCCCGCATAGTTGGTGGATCCGTCCATCCTGATCTGCATCGTCCCGCCGCTGGTTGCCAGATACAGAGTGCTCTCGGATGTTGCCTTATCTATTGTTCCGCTGACTGTGAGCTGGTTCGGGTCAAGAGTGGTGGTTGAAGCCTGTCTCGATGTGTTATTGACCAGTGCCGATGCGTGCAGCCATTCATCATTTCCTCTGAAGAAAGACACAGTCACAGACTGACCGGGCATAAGCACATGGCATGCGGAATTATTCATTCCCGAGTCGAGTTTGATCTGATACTGGCCTTCACTTGCATTCAGATACAGTTCAGTTGCTGTGGTCTTCTTATCTACTGTTCCGGTTGTGTTATATGTCTGGGATGTAGCTGTCACACCCGATGAACCGGTGCTTGTAACTACCGCCCCCGATGAGGATCCCTGATCGGATATGGACAGTGCATGCATATAAGCATCAGCTCCTCTGGAGCATACAACCTTCAGGTTTTTACCCATGGTGAATGCTTTTACTCCGCTAGTATCAGTGGTGGGATCAAGCTTCAATTCCATAGTTCCGTCATTCATCTTCAGGAACAGGACTTCCTCATTTGTTCCCTTTGCCAGAGTACCTGTCACGGTATACTGCTTGGAAGTATCTACAGCAACGGAACCTACTGTAGATGACCCCGTGATCTTCAGTGCATGCCAGTACTCATCACTCCCAACTGAACATACGCATGAGACTTTGTAGCCCGGAAGCAGGAACTTGCCGGCACTCAGATCGGTAGATGAATCGATCTTGATTTCCATCACGCCGCCGCTGGTGGACAGGTAAAGCAGATCGCTCGTGGTCTTATCTGCAACCGTTCCGGAGAATGTCATCTCGGCAGCTTCACTTTGGATGGGGATCGCAATAGCAGATATTGTGATCATTAAGCTTGCGAGCAACAGACTGATTACTCGTGATATTTTATTTTTCATAACTTACCTCCAGAGTATTAAACACAAGATATTACTGGTAGACATAACAAGTATACACTATATGGTATTTCGTGTAAACAGTTATGTTAACAAAAAAAAACAAATGTTTATATTTCCCCCGGAGGTAGATAAATCAATATATTGTGGTTGTCGCGATCAGCTTGTCCGCGTGGTGCATACGATCAACCCGGAATGTAAGTCAGGTTCTCAAAGTCGATCTCGCCGACACGTTTGGCCGGTTTGGCCAGAGGCAGTCTGCATCCCGGTCTGATGAATATCAGGACCTCATTAAGTGCTACAGGCACATAGTGATCACCGGCTGTCAGCTTCTCCTCATCATAATCATCATAGGCTCTGAATCTGATCATCTTCATATCCTCAGGCAGATATACATATCGACCGGCCGCATTCTGCTCATATACGGGTGCGATCATGATGCTATCCCCTACCAGAAGCTGATCCTCTACGCTACGGCACCTCTCATCATCACGGTATGCAAATGCCAAAGGCCGGATATACATGGTATCGTTACGGGCCGCTTTAACAAACTGGTCATAGATATACGGTATCAGTGCATACCTGAGCTCAATCAGGTGTCTGAAATCATCGATGTGCTTGAATCTGTAGAGTTCCTGCGCTCTGGTGTCCCATGCCGAGTGATTTCTGAAGAGAGGTGTGAACATGCTGAACTCTACCCATCTCATCATCAGGTCTTCTGTTACGTCCGCTCCGAATCCGCCTGTATCGGCTCCCGAGTACAGGAAGCCGGTCATGTTGAGAGACGGCATCTGTTTAATGTTGAGCAGCAGGTGACTCCACCATGACATATTGTCACCGGTCCATACACCACCGTATCTGTGAGCACCGGTGTATGATGCCCTGGAGAAAAGAAGTATCTCCTGCCCGGGATTGTTACGTGCAAAAGCCTCCCCGGCCGCCTTCGTCATATTGAAGGAATACAGATTATGCACGCGGTCATGGCACACCTTCATTCCATCATAGTCATGGTAGAAACGTCGGTAGTCCTCGGGACTGTTATCTATGGAGCCGGCTATATCCTTGAACGTAAAGAATCCCTGTATCCCCATCTCAGATGCTCTGAGCTCGTCGAGATCTTCAAAGGCCTTTTTCAGGGTCTCCTCTGTATAGAAGATCGCAGGTTCGTTCATGTCATTCCAGAATCCGTCTATGCCGGCATCCGTCATGATCTTATACTTATCACCGAACCATTTGCGTGCCTCGGAATTCAGGAAATCAGGGAAGTGAACCTTCCCCGGCCATACGGCAGCCGTGAGGAGTTCCCCGTCTTCTTTTTTACAGAAAAAGCCTCCGGCTACTCCCTCTTCATACATGTCATACCCGGGCTCGATCTTCACACCCGGATCGGTATTCGGGATCACATGGATACCCTGCGCTTTCATCTCCGATACGAATCCGGGCAGATCGGGGAATCTCTCCGGATCGAGTGTAAATACCTTATAGGCATCCATATAGTCTATATCCATATAGATCATATCGATCGGGATATCATTTTCCGCATATCCCGCGGCGACTTCGCGGATATCATCGGCGGACTTATATCCCCATCTGCTCTGCCCGTATCCGAAGGCCCACTTTGGAGGGATATAGCTGGGGCCGGTCAGACGTCTGAATGCGGTCACGATCGTTTCCGGAGTATCGCCCTCTATGACATAGATATCAGCATCCATATCCTCGAAGCTGATGGTCAGCACATCCATATCCGTGTAGCCTATATCGAAGTTCACCCGGCCGGGATGATCCACGAACAGTCCCTCACATTTATCACCATCATCAAGTATCAGCAGGTTCTGCGAAGCATACAGAGAATGCTTGCCCTCCTCGTGATGCGGATCGTCGGCATTATAGCTCGTATACAGCCAGCCGCGCTTGTTGATCCCTCTGACTGTCTCACCCAGACCGTAGACGACCGTATCTTGAGACATGGCATGAGTCATGGTTTTGTCTGCTTTACTCACTTTCCATCCTGCGGGATCACCTGCGGTCACCGGGATATCCAAGACAGTCGCGTCTGTAGGTATCGGGGTTCCGTATGTATACTTTTTTATCTGTGTTTCCGACATGGCAAGTCCTCCGTTACTGAAAAATCCCCCCGCATATCTGCGAGGGGATCATACAAAAATCCCTTGAATTATTTATCTGCTTTCTTCCTGGGTATCATGGTGAAGCATACGATGCAGGCTACTACATATAAAGCAAGTGTTACATAGAGCACTGTCTGATATCCCTGAGTATTAACGGATACTACTGTACCGTCCGACAGGGTGGTGTCCTTGAACTCACCTACATGCTTAACTATATATGTAGCAAGCTGGTTACCGGTCAGACCTGCCATGGCCCATGCCGACAGACACATACCGTGTACTGCGGAGATGCTCTTCATACCGAAGTGATCGGACAGCAGTGTAGGCACGTTTGAGAAACCACCACCGTATCCGGCGTTTACCATGATGAGCAGTGCCACGCACAGGAATACGATCTTATTATCTATACCGTGAGTGATAACTACTGCTCCGGTGAACAGTATCGACAGGATGAAGATGATCTTGTAGATCGTGTTTCTGTCCTTGAACATATCCGCCCAGGCGGAAAATCCGAGACGGCCCGCAGCATTTGCGATAGCAGTAACCGAACCGAGAGTAGCTGCGACTCCCAGACTTAATCCGATGGAGTTGAATATTGCTTTCTCCTGAGAGATCAGTGCCAGACCACATGTGATGTTGATATAGAACATGATCCAGATACCGATGAATGTCTTGTTGGAGAAAGAAGTCTTGAAGTTCTTTCCAAGCGTAGCAAAGAACTCCTTGATACCGCCGTTCTCGCTGTGAGCCTCAACCCAGTCGGAAGGCTTCTTCAGCAACAGATGGCCGATAAACATCATCACACAGTAGATGCAACCCATGATGAAGAACATATATGCAGGGTTGTTATCAAACTTCGTAAGGAAGAACTGCATCACGGGAGTGGCGATGGCCTTGGCCAGACCGAAGCCTGCAACCGCAAGTCCGGTAGCCAGCCCCTTGCGGTCCTGGAACCACAGCATCAGAGTCTTTACAGGGCTTAAGTATCCGGTGCCGAGACCGATACCCATTATGCATCCGTAGAAAAGGAACACGAGCGGAAGCGACTTAAGAAGTATCGCAACACCTGTTCCGATCATACCTGCGGTAAAGCATACCGTAGCGATCAGCGATGATCTGTGGATATCCTTCTCAACCACGTCTCCAAGGAATGCAGCTGACATACCCAGGAAGAATATCGCCAGTGAGAAAGCCCACTGTACAGCACCTGCATGTGCCTGGAAATTCTCGGCGCCGTAGATATACTCGCCTATCTCCTTTGAAAAAGTACCCCAGCAGTAAACCGTACCTATACTGCAGTGAAGCAAGAGTGCCGGGATCGCAGCGCAGATCCATTTGTTCTCGCGCTTTGCCTTAGTCTGTGTGTCTGACATAATGTATTACCTGCTTTCTATGTTGATAAGAATTCAATAACGAACAGAATAGATTATACATCTGTAAGCGGCGTTATGTAAACACCTTATTACATACTCGTATAACCGCCGTCAACAGGAATGACCGCACCTGTCACGTAGGTAGTCATCGGAGACGAGAGGAAGATAGCCGTTGTGTCAAGCTCGCCCTCGTTACCGTATCTCTCCATGGGTATCATTGTCTTCGCATTAGCCTGGAAGAATTCGCTGTCCAGAGTTTCCCTGGTCAGTGGTGAATAGAAGTAGCCGGGGCATATACAGTTTACGGTGATACCCTTCACACCCCACTCTGCTGCAAGCGCTCTGGTGAGGTTCACGAGACCGCCCTTGGCTGCATGATAGGGAGATGCGGGAGCAACTTTATTTCCAACCAGACCGTACATCGACGCGATGTTGATGATACGTCCGTAGCCGGCGGGTATCATAGCCTTCTTCGCTACGGCTCTGCACATCTTGAAGCTGCCGAAGAGATCGATACTGAATTCGTTGTCGAACTGCTCATCGGTGATATCCTCGGCCGGAGCTACCGCACCGGTACCTGCATTGTTGATCAGTATATCGATACGGCCGTACTTCTCCATAACCTGATCTATAGCCGAGTTAACATTATCGGTATCGGTGATGTCACATCTGATGCCTACAGCTTCCACACCGTATGTTTCATGAAGCTCGGCGGCGACCTCATCTATCAGATTCTGGCGGCGTGCCATACATACGACTGTTGCACCCTGATTAGCCAAAGCCTTAGCCATCTGCACTCCCAGTCCTGTCGAAGCGCCCGTTACGATCGCCACGTTTCCTGTCAGATCAAAGTAATTCTTTGCCATGTTTTCATCCTCCTGCATATGTGTATTTATTATTGCATCTTATCCTTCACGATAGCTATGCCTTTATTCAGCTGGTCATCTATGCCCTTGTCATAGTATTTCTCAGCATCGAATTCAATCTCGACATCGGGTTCTATACCCGTGCCCTGTATATTATCACCATTGGGCAGATAATAAGCACCCACGGTAAGTTCCACGGCCGAACCGTCAGACAGCCGATAAGTATCCTGTACGATACCTTTTCCATAGGTTGTGGTCCCGACCAGCATACCGACTCCGTAATCCTTGATGGCTCCGCTTAGGATCTCCGCAGCACTCGCAGAGTATCCGTTGACCAGTACCACAAGCGGAATGTCTATCGGATCATGGCCTTCGCACATATAATTGGTACGGTTACCGTCACTGGTCTCCTCCGAGAAAAGGACACCCTCCGGCAGGAATCTGTCAGCCACGCCCATGACCGCAGTCACCAGACCCCCGGGGTTGTCTCGCAGATCCAGGATAAGTCCCTTCGCGCCCTGCGCCTGCAGGTCAGAATAAGCTTCGTCGAACTGTTCTATCGTAACATAGTCAAAGCGTGCTATACGGATGTATCCGACCTTGTCGTCCATCATCTCATAAGTCACAGTCTTGGATTCGATGGCTCCTCTTGTCACGTCTATATCCAGATAGTCGTCTTCCCCTTCGCGGAAAATCTTGAGAGTGACTACTGTTCCTTCTTCGCCCTTGATATAGCCTACCACCTCGTCCAATGACATGTCGTATGTGGACACACCATCCACCTCCACAACGATATCACCGGCATGCAGGTCCGCACGCTGAGCGGGAGTATCATCCATGATGCCGCTGAGCATGGGATAACCGTTCTCGGCCAGAGATACATATGCGCCTATGCCATAATAGACGCCCTGATTATCGGCAATCTCGGCCTCCAGCTCTTCCTTTGAGAAATACTGTGCATACCTGTCATCAAGAGAACCGACCAGGCCGTCATACAGGCCTTCTCTCATATCATCGACAGTCAGATCCGTATCTTTGTAGTCATAAAAGTGCGCATCTATCACGTCCTCGATAGCTTTGATCTTGCTCATGGTAGACACGTCCAGAGTCTTGCCGAGCACGTCGGTATATGATCTCACTGCGAGGTATCCTATAACACCTGCGACAATGGCTACGGCAAACCCCACGCATAAACCGAGGATCAGACCTCCCCGGAATGAAGGATTCTTCTCAGGTTTCGGAACACCACTCTGCACAGGCGGTATCGTATTCTGCTCCGGAGGAGCTGCATTAACATTAACAGGTTCCATTATTTCAAATACCCCCACGGGCTCACATAATTACCGTTCTGTCTGACGGAGAAATGCAGATGGTTGCCGGTCGACCGCCCCGTCGATCCCACAGCGGCTATCGTCTGCCCCTTGCTGACGGACTGTCCCTTGGACACATAGAGTGCGGAAGCATGCATATATATGGTATAGATGCCGCTACCGTGACTGATCATCACATAGTTACCCATGCTGGAGGAATAATCCGCCGCCACCACATCACCATCATAGGCTGCGAGTATGGATGATCCATAAGGCGCCGCCAGATCGATACCGTTATGGAATTTCTCAATACCCAGGATCGGATGGATACGATTACCGTAATCATCCGATATACGTGTATAAGCAGGACATGGCCAGGCGAACATTCCGCCGTTATACTGCCTGCGGTTAGCCTCCTCAAGAGCGGCTATCTCTTCTGCAATAGCCTTCTCCAATGCCTTGATCTCGGCATTCATCTCATTGATGTATGCTTCATACTCTTTGATCTGGGCTTCTTTATCACTGATCTCTGCCGATACGGAGTTAACCTCTTTTTCTTTTGCATCCATCAGCTCGTTGACATTGGCCTGCTCGGTCTCAACCGCTTCTTTGGCGGCATCGAGAACTTCTTTCTCAGCCTCATACTGCTCCTTGCAGGCGGTAACATACTCAGTAGTCTCTATATACTCATTGAGTTTACGTCTGTCATAAGCCGACAGCATCTCGATATAGTCGGCCTTGCTGATCATATCCGAGAAATTGCCGGCACCAAAAAGCATATCAAGGTACATGTCATTTCCCGACTCGTACATAAACTTGATACGCTTCTTCATCGACTCATACTGATCACGCTGGACGCGTTCCGCTTCCTCCAGATCCGCACGAGCCTGCTCTATCTCCGCTTCTTTACTGTCGATCAGACGATTGTACTCGTCTATCTTCATCGTAATATCGGTAAGCTGGGCATCCAGCTGAGTGATATAAGCGTTCAGGTCACTCTTGGTACTCTCCAGTTCATCCTTGACACGCTGTATATCCGTCAGGCCGCTTTTTAAATCTTTGACCTGTTCCTTGGCACCGGCCAGCTCACTCTGCTTGGCCTGAATACTCTCATTGGTATACGTAGTAGCACGCACTTCACCGCCCATGCCTGCAAGCATGGCCGTGATCAGAATCAGACTAATTCCGTATCGTGCCCTGCGTCCGTCAAACATGCTCTATACTCTCAGATGCTTACGGACGGTGATGATACTGCCCAGGAAACCTATGCCCAATCCTATAGCCAGGCTGACAGGAACCAGCACATGGAATATCTCCTGTATGGTCAGGAATGTCAGCAGCTGCGAGAGAACCGAAAATCTCTCCACTATAAACCCGATAACCACATCATACAGGAAATATATAAGTGCGAGAGGAATGATCGTACCGATCACACCGATCAGCATACCCTCTACGACGAAAGGAGACCTGACGAAGAAGTCCGTTGCTCCTATATACTTCATGATCTCGATCTCTTCCTTCCTGACGGAGATACCGATGGTGATCGTATTGCTGATCAGGAATATCGATACCGCCAGAAGTATCGCGATGATACCTACGGATATATATGCCACCAGCTTGTTGATACCCGTAAGAGTGGTCGCGGTCATCTCGGACTGATTAACACGGCGGATACCGTTTAATGAGTTCAGCATATCGACAAGCTCCTGCTGTCTGGACACATCCTTCAGATATATCTCGTAATGTGCCGAATCGGCAAGCGGGTTCTCGGTGAATCCGTCAGCATACTCGCCGAGATACTCCTCCTTGAAGCTGTCCCATGCTTCCTCTGCGCTGATGAACTCTACGTGATCTACGATCTCGGTCTGACTGTTGATCAGATCGCCTATGCTCTGGATCGAGGCTTCGTCAAGGCCCTCATCAAAGAACACCGTGACACTGACACCGTTTTCCGCATTCTTGATGATATTCTCAAAATTCGCCAGTATCGAATACATGATACCGAAGAGAAACAGGCATGCTCCGATGGTTGCAAGTGAAGCCAGTGTAAACAGCTTGTTACGGAAAATGTTTTTGAAGCCCTGTTGGAGGGTATAGAAAAATGAATTAATCTTCATCTATGTATCCTCCCTTCTCCTCATCGCTCACGATAACACCTTTCTCGAGAGTGATAACTCTCTTCTGCATTGAATTGACTATGTCCGCGTTGTGCGTAACTACCAGCACGGTCGTTCCCTGCTCGTTGATATTCTCGAGCAGCTTCATGATGTCCCATGTGATCTTCGGATCCAGATTTCCGGTAGGCTCGTCGCACAGCAGTATAGAGGGCTTATTTACCAAAGCTCGTGCTATGGCGACTCTCTGCTGTTCTCCACCCGACAGATGCTTGGGCTTGGCCTTGTATTTGCCGGCCAGACCCACGCGTGCCAAGACCGCAGGTACGTTACGGCGTATCTCCTTATTGGATCTCTGAATGATACGCTGAGCGAAAGCCACGTTCTCGTATACGTTTCTGTCATTCAATAAGCGGAAATTCTGGAATACGATACCTATATTACGACGGAACTTAGGTATCTTATGATGACGGATATGATTCAGATCATATCCCATGACATTGATGGTACCCTCGGTAGGAGTCAGTTCTCTTAAGAGAAGCTTGATCATCGTCGACTTCCCCGATCCGCTCTCTCCTACTATGAATACGAACTCTCCCGGCTTAACCTTCAGATTAACTCCATGCAATGCATGCTGCGCACTGTTTGCACCCGTTGAACTGTCCTTGTAGATCTTGGTAACGTTGTTCAGTTCGATGATGTAGGGTGATGGTTTGGTGCTTTTTTTCTTTTTCATCAGAATTCAAACCTCTCCATATAATTCATATACTTGACCACCATAAGTGCGATCTTGAATGTAATGGCGTCCTCGAAAACTCTGATATCCAGCTTGGTAGACTTCTGCAACTTATCCAGTCTGTACACGAGTGTGTTACGATGGATGAACAACTGTCTGGAAGTCTCCGAAACGTTCAAACTGTTCTCAAAGAACTTGTTGATGGTGGTGATCGTCTCCTCGTCCAGTTCATCCGGGCTGAGCCCGTCGAATATCTCCTTGATGAACATCTTGCACAATGGTATGGGCAGCTGATAGATCAGTCGGCCTATACCCAATTCAGAATACGCTATGATATCCCTGTCGTCAAAGAATATCTTGCCGACATCCATGGCCATCTTGGCTTCCTTGTAGGAGCGGCTCACTTCCTTGATCTCACCTATAACGGTACCGTAAGCGACACGGACATTTTTCTGTCCCTCTTTCTTCAGATATGCAACGATACCCTTGGTTACTTTATCCAGTTCCTTATCGACATCGCCCTCGGACATATCCTTGACAATGATCACGTTATTCTCGTCTACGGCCGTCACGAAGTCCAGGTTGTTGCTGCCCATGTAGAGTCTGAGAAGCTCAAGAGTGTTGTTATCCTTGTCAGCCATAGTCTCGACTATAATGGCAACCCGCTTCGCATCCGTCTGGATGTGCAGTTTCTTCGACCGGCTGTAGATGTCTACCAGCAGCAGATTATCGAGCAGAAGGTTCTTGATGAAGTTGTCCTTGTCGAAACGCTCCTTATATGCTACCAGCAGGCCCTGTATCTGAAATGCCGCCATACGTCCGGCCAGATAAACATCCTCTCCCGAACCGGCTGCAATGAGTATATACTCCAGTTGCTGCTCATCATGTATCTTGAAGTACTGATAACCCTGGATCTCCTGTGAATCTGCGGCACTGGCGGCGAATTCAGTCGCTGCTGCCCTGCAGTTGTCCAGAGACTCCAATGTGCTCGCAGCGGTATTGCCTTCCGAGTCCATTACACAGAGATCAACTCTGGCGATATTCTTCAAGCCGTCTATAGTGTTTTGAAGAATCTGATTTGAGATCATGCTATACCTCCTTATACCTGTCCAGCCTGATCCTCAGGATCCTGCTTTTGACGAAGTCACATATCCCGGTCATAACCCCTTTAGCCCGGGTATCCGATATCGGCATAGTGTCCGGCAAAGCCAGCCATATTCCGACATTTATCATACTCGATGCTGTTCCCAGCCACTCTGCCAGATCATGATAGTCCGTATGGCTGATGATCATGGCGGGAGCGATTCTGTTGATGCTGTTGATCTCCTCCTCCGGGGCGGATCCGTCTCCGAAATGGATGATCTGCCGGTGAGCGATATCCAGATCCGGAGCCATATCCGACAACTGTGCCTCCAGTCTGTCTATGGCCTCATCACTCTCTCCGGCCAACGCGATCGTCCTTTCGCCATCTCTCATGGTGTTCAGTACTTCACGCAAAAAAATACGCTCATCGATCTGAGCTGCCCTCTCCCGGTCACATGTGCCTACGATTTCCAGGAGATATGAATCCGACCACTCCGTAACCGCAGAGGATCTGAGCAGATCCCTGATGCCTGAATCCGTAACAGCACGCCTGATAACCTCATAATCTATATATGCGATCACATCCAGTGCACTGCTTCGCAGGAACCTCGACGTACAGCCGAGAGCCTCGTCAACACTGCGATCCTGAAGTTTGATCCCCAGCATTGTGACATTTTGCATAATAAATATGCCCCCAATATGTTCACATTATAGCAAAATTGCAATGCACTTTCAACAAAAAGGGGGCAGACAAATATATAGGTTTTACTAATTATTCCATTATGTGTCGGATCATCCGCTGATCCTGATGGCAGTATCGGTTTTAATGACCTTTCCTTCCTTCATCAGTCGTCCGATCGCACGCTTAAACTCATTTTTACTCATGCCGGTATGAAGCTTGATGACCTCGGGTGTGGCTTTGTCAGTAAAAGGAAGAACCCCGTCATATGACTCTATGAGCTTGTAGATCGCATCCGCGTCATCATCCATCTGTTCATAGGCTTTGCGTCGTACGCTCAGATCCAGCTTGCCGTCCTCCCTGACCTGTATGATCCTGGCGGTCAGATCGGCACCGAGCTCAATGTTTCCATAGCACTCCCTGCGGGGGATCAGTCCCTGATACTTATCATCAACCGCCACGAAGATACCGAAACGCTCACTGTCCTGATACGCTATGCCATGAACCGTATCACCCACGATGTAAGGACTGCCGGTCTTCAGGTACTTATACACATTCATCGTGGCACAGAGTCTCTCACTCTTATCCAGATACAGTGCTACCAGAACCGAATCGCCGGCGTGCAGCGTATAAGTCTGCTCGGCATAGGGCAGAAGCAGATCCTTCTCAAGGCCCCATGACAGAAAAGCACCTATCCTGCTGACCTCAGCTACCTCAAGTCTGGCAGTTTCTCCGAGTTGAAGAAGCGGGGTGCGCGTGGTGGCTATGAGTCTGTCCTGCGAATCCTTATACAGAAAGACCTTTATATCACTTCCGACCGAGGCTCCCTCCGGAATCTGTGCCGCAGGTAAAAGAACCCGCTCCGATGCGGCGGCACCCATCTCATATGCAAGATAGGCACCGTGCTCGAGTGTCTTGACTATCTTTAGTGTATGTGAAGTTCCCGGAGTCAGCTTTCTGCTCATATCCTTTACCCGCAAATATTCCCGCTAAACTCTGTGATCACATAGGGATTCATATCCGCGTCTGCCAGAACCACGGTATGCTTTCCTTCCATGGGATCCGCACTGACATAAGGCATGATGATATCTCCAAGATGTGCACTGGCCCTGTACTCTACACGTATCTGTGCGGCCCGGCGACCCTCAGGGAGCAGATCCTCAGTCATTGATACATACTGTCCGTTGTTTACATGACCGTTGGAATCCAGATGGTGATACTTCACTTCTATAGGTTCACTAACAGCCAGGGATTCCGGTATGTGTATCTTACGAGGGGCATAATCCATATCCATCCGCTCATCGAGCTCATATGCATTCACCACCTCGGGAACGATCCTGGCCAGGGTCATCTTCTCTATATCTATAAAAGACCACGTAGAGTTTGCATAAGCCAGCAATTCTCCGGCAGGAGTCTCCATACGGAAGTTACGAAGTCCCATAACACCTTTGAACTGATACGGCGCCGTACCTACCCGGACTTTCTCGTCCAGCAGCGGATAACGGTTGACCACTATCTGCCACGATGAGACCACCCAACCGTATCCGAGCCTGCGAAGTGCCATCAGACCCACTCCGGCTTCCTCGGACTGCCTCGTGCATACATCCTGAAAGTAATCTATCACCTCGGTGATCCTGATCATGCGATCAGGCGCAGTCTCACTGAACGATACCGTCTTATCAAGGTAGAACATCACGCCTTCACCGTCACCTTCCTGACAACCAGAAGAGACGCAACCATCAGGATGATGCCTAACGGCAGGCATATCAGCCAGTTACGAATGAATCCGGAGAAAATGTATGCTACAAACGATACGCCCGCTGCCGTAAGTGCATAAGGCAGCTGCGTCGATACGTGGCGAATGTGATTACACTGTGCTCCCGCACTGGCCATGATGGTCGTATCGGATATGGGTGAGCAGTGATCACCGCAGACAGCTCCAGCCATACATGCGGATATGGCTATGATCATCAGCTCATTGCTTAAGTCCGCGCCGAATACATTGACCACGATGGGGATCAGGATGCCGAAGGTTCCCCACGAAGTACCGGTAGCAAAAGCGAGGAACGCACCAACAAGGAATACAAATGCCGGCAGGAAACTCATGATCGCCCTGTTATCTGCGATGTTTTCAACCAGACCCGCAACATATTCCGCCGCTCCGAGCGAATCCGTCATAGCCTTCAGTGTCCATGCGAAGGTCAGGATCAGGATAGCCGGAACCATGCTCTTGAATCCCTCGGGAACAGCATTCATACATTCGCCGAAACTTAAGACCTTCGTAGCCAGGAAGAAAATGATCGTAATAACAAGTGCGACTACAGAGCCATATACCAGACCCACCGAAGCATCCGAATTGGAGAAGGCATCAATGAAGCTCTCACCTTCAAAGAAACCGCCGGTATAGATCATACCTATGACACAGCACACGATGAGTGTCACTATAGGCAGTACCAGGTGGATGACCCTGCCCTTTGAAGATACGGGCGGATTGGGCTGATCTTCAGCGCCGGTCATACCGGCAGCGACCTTCCTGTCCTCACCGTTGCTCTTGTAATCGTTCAGCTCGGCATGTCTCATGGGACCGAAATCAAAATTGCCGTACGTCAGTGTCAGCATCATGGCTATAGTCAGAAAAGCGTAGAAATTGTAAGGTATAGCCCTGACAAAAAGTGTCAGCCCGTTTGCACCGTCCACGAAACCGGTAACAGCCGCCGCCCATGAGGATATCGGAGCTATGATACATACGGGAGCCGCAGTGGCATCTATCAGATATGCCAGTTTCTCACGCGATATCTTATGTTTGTCCGTCAACGGCATCATAACCGATCCTACTGTCAGGCAGTTGAAGTAGTCATCGATGAAGATCATAACACCCAGAAGTATAGTGGCCACCTGAGCACCGATCTTGGTCTTCACATGCTCTACGGCCCAGCGGCCGAAAGCAGCCGATCCGCCGGCGCGGTTCATAAGCATGACCATACTGCCGAGGACTACCAGGAAGATCAGGATACCCACGTTCCATCCGTCGGACAGCTGGCCGATCATTCCATCCACAAATACATGCTCCATGGTACCCGTGAAGCTGAATCCGGAATACAGCAGGCCTCCGCAGATGATACCGATGAAGAGTGACGAGTACACTTCCTTGGTGATGAGGGCCAATGCTATCGCAATGATAGCCGGAAGCAATGACCAAAATGACTCTGTAAACATATGAAACCTCCTAAATTAAAATGATGCGTTATCCAGCATTCATTCTCTGTTCAAATTCATTGCCGGGCATGGGTTTCGCATAGTAGTAACCCTGGATCATATCACAGCCCTGCTGTGCCAGGAAATCAACCTGCTCCCTGACCTCCACTCCCTCGGCGACCGTACGCATATGAAGTGCCTGCGCCAGACGTATCGTCTCGGATATGACTATCTCACTGCGTTTTTCATCGGAATCGCCGCGGAAGAAATCGGCATCCAGCTTAAGCACATCCAACGGCAGATCCTTGAGCGAATTAAGTGAAGAATAGCCTGATCCGAAGTCATCCATGGATACAGCGAAACCATAGGACTTGAGCTTGTTGATGGTGGATACGAGGGCCTTCTTGTCGTCAAAGAATGCGCTCTCGGTCAGTTCCAGCTCGATCAGTTCATGTGGTGCGCCTTCGGAATCTACTATATCACGGATCTGTTCAGCCAGGTCATCCTCAACAAAATGTGCTCTGGATACATTTACCGATACGGGAACGCACTTGTATCCGGCATCATACCATCTCTTCTGATCCCTGGCCACATGACGGATCATATAGTGGTCTATCTCCGTGATGAATCCGTTTTTCTCAAAAATGGGAATGATACGTCCCGGAGGAACGAAGCCGAACTCCGGAGACTGCCATCTGATCAGAGCTTCCGCACCGGTAAGCTTATCATCGACAGGGTTATACTTGGGCTGATAGTAAACTACGAATTCTTCATTGAGAAGGGCAGTCATCTGTCTTTCTCTTACCCTGTCCTCCCATATCTGCTCCTCTACCATCTCATCAGTGAAATATGCGATGCCAGATCCATCCGTCTCATCAAGAGTAGCACGTGCAGCGCAGGCGTTGTTATAATCGCGCTCAAGGTCGATGGGACAATCGTGAGATGAATTATTATGATGCTCAGAGCATGCGTCCAGATACGCTACGCCTATATGAAAACTGATATTGTGTGCCGGATCTATGCAACTAAGCTGACCCAGCAGATCATTTAATCTGTTCTGCAATTTCTCATTGCTGTCGGCTTTTACAAGCGCAACGAAATTCGCCGAAGCATAATGGGCGCTTAATTCACCGCGTCCCAGCCACATCTCAATGACCTGGCGGACGGTGGCCAGCTGCTTCTCGCCCTCGGCCACTGAATGGCATACGCAATAATTCCTGTACTTGAAAAAGACAATGTCAAGTACGGCATAGTGATTTCGCGCATTGCTTCTCCTGCGCAGTATCTGCTCGCCCTTCATCCGGAAGTATATCCAGTTATTGCCGCCCGTGGCCTCATCTCCAAAGACGAGCTTCGTCAGTCTCCTGCGGTTCCGGATACCGAAGATCAGCCTGATGAACATGAATATGAATACCAGCAAAAACACACCGGCCAGTACTCCGGCTACGACACCGAGAAACATCAGATCATTCTTATCGATATCCAAAGTGGATCGGCCGGCAAAAATACTGCCGTCCACGGTTTTCACACCTATCCAGAGAGGAAACTTGAACGTATCGGGAGCATTGATCCCGATGACCATATCCGGGTTTAAGATATTCGGCATAAACGAGCCCATATCCAGGGTAAGGGTATCCTCATCTATGCTGAACAGCTGAGACTCCGTATCGGGATATACCACAATATCCAGAAAACCTTCGTCACTGATGACCTTGATCGGCTGTCCGATCCCGGAGCAGGTATTCTTTCCGTATGCATATACCATCCGGTCATCATCGATCACCACGTAAGCGCGGTCCTCTCTGTCCAGCCTTTTGAGCTCTTCGGTCATGCCGCTATCATACATATGAGCCATATAAGATATACGGTCATACTCGGCTGATATCCACGATTCCAGAACGTATTGAAGCGCGGCACTGGTCAGGATCGCCAGTGTCACGACCATCACGATCGACAGGAACAGAGTGACCAGCATCCCGGACCATGCATAGCTTTTCTTGAGTTTCTTGAGAGCCTTCACATTCTTACCGGTCATTTCACTACCTCACACAGAAAAAGCAACCATAGCAAGCAACGCGCACACAGTAAGTGCCGCGATCTGCGCCTTTTTATACAATACCACAATCGCGATGATCTCGCGAACAAACCCGTTCGGCCAGAAGTACCACTTCGCACGGCTTGCGAGTCCCTCCGCATTCAGCCCGGCCTTGCGGGCCAGCATGCCACTCCTCAAGACATGGAAATTCGTCGTGATAAAAGTGACCGCAGCTCCCGGGGCCTGTTTATCTATGATCTCCTTGGAGTAAACGAAATTCTCATAAGTATTTCGAGATTTCCCTTCGGATAATACCTCATAATCCTCGGCACTGTGCGAGATCAGGTACATGGTCATGGCCGACCCCTCACTCATGATCTCGTCCTCACCCTGTCCGCCGCTGGGAATGAACCGTACCGGTTTGCCCGTAGCTATCTCCTGCTCCCATGCGAACCTGATCGCCCGGTTAACCCTGTCTCTGAGTAGGGGGAGCAGGTGTCCGTCCTTACCGATAGCACATCCGAGAATGATGACAAACTCATTATCCAGTCCGGGCTTATGTCTGGCGGCAACAGAGCACATAACCGATATGGCAAAAATCGTGCACTCCGCATAACAGGCGAGCAGCGAAGTAAAAAGAGTCGCTCTGCACAGTATATTCATCAAAATGCAGGTGATCCCGAATGCCGCGCCCAGAAATCTTTTCAGCCGGAAACCCTCATGTATGACCAGTGACAGATCCGTGATCACCAGCGATACGGTCTGCAGTATAACCAGTGGAAGTGTCCAATACAGAAACATGCCGGGATAGTCAAGGATAACCCTGAGGGTATCCCCGCGTCCCGACATGATACATACGATCAGATAAGGGATCATAGGTAAAATCCAAAAAGCCAGACTGACTGCGATGATGCTGCCGTATGAGCAAATCAGATCCCATTTCCTGTTCCGCATACGACAGTCTTATCTGCGCTTGCCGAAAATGCGGAGCAGTCTGAGGAATATATTGATGAAGTCCAGATACAGACCAAACGCCCCGGACAAAGCCAGAACACTTACGTTTTCATCGTTTGCGTAATATACTCTCTGCTTGATCTTCTGAACATCATAAGCCGTCAGGCCCACAAAGATGGCAACACCCACAAGTGATATCACGAGATCAAACACGGTGCTGTGAAGCAATAATACATTGACCAGTGATGCGATGATGATGCCGATTATGGCCATCATGCAGATGCTTCCGATCGAGGACAGATCCTTCTTCGTGACCAGACCGTATACCGCCATGACTCCGAACATTCCGGCGGTCATCAGGAATACGGCCCCCACGCTGGTCAGGTCATACTCCCAGAAGATGATACCGAGTGTTGCGCCTGTCAGATACGAATACAGTGTAAAAAGAATCGCGCTGAGAGCAACATTGTTCCTGCTCATAGCAGCATTCGAAGCTATCACTATGGCAAGCTCCGCTCCAAACAGGACCAGGATGTTAAATCTGCCTCTGGCAAGCCAGCCCGCCATCAGATCGGGAGCGGTAAAAGCAGCTATCGCGGTGACCGCAAGTGCGGCTACCATATACAGGAATGATTTCGCGATCACTTCCTGCTGAAGGAGCTCGCCTACCTGACCAAACCGGCCGTAAGGCTGCTCATAGTCTGTATTATTCTGTACATATTGATCGTTATAGTTGTATTGATTTGGTTCCATGAAAAAATCCTCCCCGGAACACAGTCTATTGAATGATGTTGCCATACCGGTCCCGAATCATAACACCGTCAGTAAGCAGATACATATCACTGCCGAGTACCAGAGAAATATAATCCTGCGGATTCATAAGCGGATGGTCTGAAAGCACGCCTCCGCCAAAGATGACCGTGCTGTGTACATCGGATCCGGCTGTGATGGGCTTGTTGTTTGAATGTGCCAGTTCTATCGCCTGAGGATCCCACACATCACTCCGGTGTGCCTTACTCAAGGGATTGGTATGTGTGGCATTTACACCCTCAAGCCCGTCGGCATATTGAGGGAAAAGCCGAACCTCTTTGATATAGAACTCTTCCCGGTAAGGATGCGCCTGTATAACCATCCCGCCGCCCGAATGTATGATATCCAGCTGCTCGGGAATGGTAGCATCATGAAGCTCCGGATGATCGATCATCCACTGAGGAGTGATACCGTATATCAGAAACTCCGTAGCATCGAATCCGGCTTCATATCCGAACCATACCTTGAGCCCGTTCTTATCGCCCCAGGCTTTTGCGTGCTCGTAGCCCTGCGCAAACCGGGTTACCCACTCACTCCAGGGAAGTGACCTGTCTATGGCAGTGTTTCCGCCCCAGGCATGATCCGTGACAAATATCCCGTCATATCCCGCTTCCTTACAGGCTTTCGCCATCTCT
This sequence comes from uncultured Lachnospiraceae bacterium, assembly GCA_946620235.1. Lineage (GTDB taxonomy): Bacteria > Bacillota > Clostridia > Lachnospirales > Lachnospiraceae > XBB2008. Next base: position 33,558 of record CAMONC010000005.1, read on the forward strand.
TCGCCGGGACAGCGCCCGCAGGCACTTGCCTCTGAAGTATGAAGATGAGTTTCGTATTTGTACTTATAATCCGAGATGCTGTCAGACACTTCGCTTTACACCGTATACTGCGACAGATCCGAATTGATCTCGTCCGAATACTGGTTCAGGTTCTCGGAGATGCTGGTTATGTTCTCGGTCTCCGTTCGAAGCTTGCCGCTCTCGGTTACGATCGTATTACTCAGGTCGAGTACCTGTGTAATGCTGGATGCCTGCTCCTGAGTAGTGGCTGCGTTATTGGATGCCACATCGTTGATCTTCTCTATGCCGGAAGCGATCTCGCCTATACCGTCGGTAGCTTTCGCTACTTCCTCGTAGATGGTCTCGAAGGATTCGTTTGCTCCGGATACGGCGCTCATACATGCTTCCATATCGCTGACACATATCTCGGCCTTGTGGCTGATGTCAGATATGTTCTTGGTGATGCCCTCTATCAGCCTGCGGATCGTCTCGGTAGCCTGTGATGACTGATTTGCCAGAGTACCTACCTCTGTTGCGACAACTGCGAAGCCCTTACCCATTTCACCGGCTCTGGCAGCCTCTATGGATGCGTTGAGTGACAGCAGATTGGTCTGGCTTGATATAGCATTGATCGTATCTGTGATACCGGTGATCTCCTCAACGGATTTGGATGTATCCATGATCAGCGAAGTGAGTTCGTTCAATGTCGTATTGAGTGTGCCGACATTTCTCGTCATGCTCTCCATCTCCTCGCGTCCCTTTGAGGATGCATCCATAGTCTGGTCGCAAAGACTCTTGACGCTGTCCGCCTTCTCTGCGAGCTCGCTGGATGTGGCAGCCAGCTCCGTAGCGGCCTGTGCTATATCCTCGATGGACGTATTCATGTCGCTAAGGGTAGAGTTGAGGATCTCAATGGATTCGCCCTGAGTGTTATTTGCATCCGACAGTATATGTGAGATGTCGAAACACTCTCCGGCACGGCTGTTCATGGCTCCTGATATACTTGCCAGACTGTTAAGCGTGGTCCTCATCTTATCTATGAATTCATTCAGGCTCTCTGCAAGCGTGGTGATCTCATTATTGCCCTCGGGTGTGATCTGTACCGTGAAGTCTCCCTTGGTGATATCCGTGATTCTTTCCGTAATGGTAGCAACCGGATTGAGTGCTTTGTTCAGGATGAGGTACAGCAGAATCGAAAGTACTATCAGCAATAGGATCGCACTTGCAAATGTAACATACATAACTTTCAGGATACTGTTACTAAGCAGCGACGACGGAACCGCACTCACAATCGCCCATGAGGTGCCCTCGATATCGGTGGCAGTGATCATCCTGGCACCGGAAGCGGTCTTGACTGTAACCACCTTCTCTCCGCCGGCGGTTATGTCCATATTAAGGGTATCAAATACAGTTGCAAGGCCTGCCGCAACGGGATCGGTGGTGTCAGCCAGATTCTGTCCCACAGTCTCCACCACATTGCTGATAAGGATGTCTTTGGTATCTTTATTGACAATGTAGTATTTTGCGTCTGACGAAATGGACTTGAATGCAACAACCTTCTCGGCTACCTTGTCGAAATTAATATCACTCGAAAGAACGACTCCGTCCCTGATCATGATGGCACACGCCAGACAGGTCTTGCCTGTGGATGCATCAACATAAGGCTCCGATGAATATATAGCTCCGTTCTGGGCGACAGCTCCCTGATACCAGGGTCTGTCGGTAAATACAAACGTATCATCGGGTATCCATCCGGAACCGTCAAGGAATTTGCCTGTATCCCCATATGCGAGATAAATGTCCTGTGAATCGGGATCCAGCTCAGTGAGCTTCAGCAGCATGGCAAGAGCATCATCATAGGACAGCTCGGGAGTATTCCTCATGATATCGGCGGTCTGTCCGACTCTCTCTTCTATACTGCTCCACCAGCTGTGTATCTCACTTGCATATGTGGCAGATTCCCTGGCAAGTATATTGTTTGTCAGTGACTGGATATTATCCGATGCCAGTTTGATGCTGATCTGTGTGATTATCACTATCATGACAGCAACATAGATAATAACTTTGGTGAGAAGTGATTTTTTCAGCGATTTACGTTTTTGCGACTTCATTGTATCCATCTCTCCTTGTTATAAAGATTTGTGTGACAAATTACAGTATAGCATTTACCGGGCAAAAAAATAAACACAAACTGCACATATCCGCAACTATCTCATATCAGTCTCATGAGCCGGCAGTTATCTATGCCCTCCTCCCAGAAGCGGGAGAGCGGACGCTGTTTGACATTGCAGACTATGGCTGAATTCATCGCTCCATGCCCGACTATCAGGACATCGCGTCCACACTCAAGCTCCGGCTCGACCCTTTCGCGGAGAAACTCAGCGGTCCTCGCCATCAGTTCGGCGATGCTCTCTGCTCCTTCCGGCGGATCTGTGTACTTCTCGGGAGTCTTAAAGAAAACATTGACGGGACAGTCCGATATCCCGAAGCTGTTCTCTACTCCCTCATATACGCCGAAGCACATTTCCTTCAGACGGTCATCATAGCATATGGGTACATCGCGATCCCTGAGCAGGATCCCGGCAGTCTCCTTCGCCCGAACGAGCGGCGAACAGAAACAGATATCAAAACGGATATCCCGGTATTCCGATCGAGCCTCCTCGGCCATCGCACGTCCTTCATCATTGAGCGGTACGTCCGTCTGTCCCTGAAGCTTATGCTTTATATTCCAATCGGTTATTCCGTGTCTGATAATATACAGCATCCAAATCCCACTCCGAATACCGGATCATTGATCTCAACTCCTAGAATGTCACTACTTCGGGCGCGGCGGTAAACGAACTGAATGTCGCGGTAGCGTCCTTCAGATAGAACACTTCCGTATTGCCGTCATCTGCGGAGTACATCCCCTGCAGAGACGGATATGCATCAAGCATGGCCTGACGGGCTTCCCTTCTGTCATCCTCCACGAGCGTAGCGGATATTCTGAGCCACTCGGGGCCGGTGCATGCACATATCTCCACCTTCGGGTTGGCATGTATCTGCTTCGAAACATCCTTTGACTTACCGGTCTGGATATATAACCTGCCCTCGAAGTTATTGATCGTACCGAATGGTCTCACACGGGGCTGATCCTTATCAGCGGTCGCCAGATAGTATGTGCCTGCATCCTTCAGAAACTTTTCTACTCTTTCCATGTAAATATCCTCCTTATATGCTTTCTAAACCCGGCTTGTGTACTCATCAAGAAAATGATGTCGTACACCGTCTTTTTTATACGCGATCACAGTGTCCAGATTCACGTTTTCAACACTCTTGAATATATTTGATTCGATATACGGATTGTCCTTTTTAAGCGCGGCTATCAGCTTCTTGGTCTCCAGACGCTTGGAGGATGTGGTCCCGTCCTCGTGACATGTCGAGCAGGTATCGGTGAAATGACAGGCACATTGAAGAAAGTGCAGATCATTATAGTCTCTCCAGGCACAGATATCGCTCTCCCTGACCAGATACATCGGGCGGATGAGCTCCATGCCTTCAAAATTCGTGCTGTGAAGCTTGGGCATCATGGTCTGTATCTGCGCTCCCTGCAGCATGCCCATCAGTATCGTTTCTATCACATCATCATAATGATGTCCCAGGGCGATCTTATTACACCCCAGTTCCTTTGCCCTGCTGTACAGATAACCCCTGCGCATCCTCGCACATATATAGCAGGGATTCTTCTCTATGTTATCTACCGCATCAAAGATATCGCTCTCAAATACAGTGACCGGTATTCCCAGACTCTTTGCATTACTCTCTATGAGTGCTCTGTTATCCGGATTATATCCGGGGTCCATGACCAGATACTCAAGCTCGAAATTACACTGCCTGTGCTTCTGTATCTCCTGAAAAAGCTTGGCCATCAACATCGAATCCTTGCCGCCCGAGATGCATACAGCTATACGGTCGCCTTCTTCTATCAGCTTGTATGTCTTGCATGCTTTTGCAAAAGGAGTAAAGAGCTGCTTGTGATATTTCTTTTGGATGCTTTCTTCTGCTTTTTTCTGCTTTTCTCCGGAATCGCTTCCGTTCGCCATCGAATACCTGACATATCCGATATAACCGCCCTCCAGGCTGTAGCAATCCCGTCCGGGAAAACGTTCATCCGCATCAAGTTCTTTGGTCTTTCTGCCTATCTCACAGTAAAAGATCAGTTTCCTGTGGTCAGGTATCTTTGCTATCCTGCCGCTTATCTCTTCATCCGGACTCTCCAGTCCGAGTGCCGTCGAGCCGGGGATCATGCCATAGTCTCTGAGACCCTCATCTCTGATATCTATCAATGCATAGGAATCCTTGGGAAGCTTATTTAATTCCTCGCAAGTGATTTCCTTCATAGGAGTTCTTTACTGAGTTTTGCGCCCAGTGTTCTGTATTCACTGACAAAGGCCTCCGTACCGGCTTTTATCGTGTCGGTCCTGCCTTCTCTTCCGGCCGCCTCCAGATCCCTCGCCATCTCATAGAGATGCAGAGCTCCGATGGACTTGGACATGCTTTTTAATGAATGAACGATCAGAACATAGTCATCCGTACGGTCATCTTTCAGGGCTTCTTCAAGCGCAGCTGCTTTTTCCTCCACGGATTCCGCATAGGTCTGCAGTGCAAAAACATAATCCTCTACATCACCGCAGAATTCCAGGCCCTTCCCGGGATCCAGTTCCTCCATGTCACGAACAGCCTGCGGTATCTCATCCGTATCATCCGGAGTGATGTCCTGCGAAACCGGCTGAACCTCCTCGGAAATGTCTGACGCTGCAGGCATGCTTTCCTCCGGAATATCACCCAGGAATCTGCTCATCGTCTCCTCCATATCGGCAATAACCACGGGCTTAGAAAGATAAGCCGAAAAACCTTCATTGAGCAATCTCTCCTTATCCCCAAGGATAGCGCTGGCGGTCAGGGCTATGATGGGAGTCCTGGCAACCTTATCCGGATATCTGTCTTTTAATCTGTGAAAAGTTTCTATCCCGTCCATCCCGGGCATACGATAGTCCAGGAATACAAGATCATAATCGTTCTCACCGAACTTATAGATACAATCTTCACCGCCCGAAGCGGTATCTATGATCATTTCACTGCGCTTGAGCAATCCGGTCATCACCTGAAGATTCATCGGCATGTCATCCACTACGAGAATACGCCTGCCGGGCGCGGTAAAGTACCTCTTGCCGTCTCTTGTGTTTCTTCTGACCTTCGAAGCGCTTGAAGGCTTGTAATCTCCTATCTCTTCTGGATCGGATATGCCCTGCCATATACTGAAATAGAAGCGTGATCCCTGATCATATATGCTCTCCACCTGCAGTTCCGAATCCATCAGATGCAGGAGCTGCCTGGTTATGGAGAGCCCCAGGCCCGCTCCTTCTATGCTTCTGGTCCTGGAAACATCCAGCCTGTCAAAAGGAACAAACAGCTTATCCATTTCTTCCGCACGTATGCCGATACCGGTATCTGCGACCGTGATCAGAAGCTTCGCCCTGTTGCTCTCAGTATCTTTCTCAACACACCTGACTTCCAGAGATACATCTCCCTTTTCCGTATACTTCACGGCATTGGTCAGCAGGTTGGTGATGATCTGCTTGACCCTGAGTTCGTCTCCGACCAGCCCCTTCGGAATAGCATGATCGATGTTGAATGACAGCTTCAGCCCCTTGGCCTCCGCCCTGAAGCGGATCAGATTATACAGATCACCTATCAGTTCCGTCGGAGAATAGCTTTCTATGCTGAGTTCCATTCTTCCGGCTTCGATCTTTGAGAAATCCAGGATGTCGCTGATGATGCCCAGCAGACTCTCGCCGGCGTTACTGATATTATCCGCATATGACAGAATATTCTCATCAACACTCTCCCTGCGGATCATTTCATTCATTCCCAGGATAGCCGTAATGGGGGTTCTGATCTCGTGTGACATGTTGGATATGAATCCGGATTTGGCGCGGTTTGCTTCTTCCGCAGCCTGAAGGGCATCTTCGAGTTCCTCGCTTTTCGAGGCCAGCTCTTCCTGCATGGCAAGCTGTTCCTCCAGCTCCTGCTGTCTGACACGGTTCTCCGTCTCAGACACCTCGTGTTCCAGTGCTTTTTGGGCTGCCTTTCTCTGCTGTATGAACAACAGGGTGAACATGCCAATCAAAACCAGCGCTGTCAGAACGGACTGAATGGTACTGCGGGCAATGATCGATCGGGATATCGAGCTGAACTGTTCGCTGATTATGCTCTCCCGGATCAGATATGTCAGCATCCATTCCGTACCACGAACGGGAACATAATAGAGAGTTTCACCGATCCCGTTATAAGTAAAGGATACTTCACCGCTTCTGCCCTCATCAAAATCCCGGACAAGTTTCTCCAAAGAATATCCCTTTTCATATTCCGCATTCTTCATGGCCTCGAGAAGGTTGTCCTCGCTCGCAAGACCCCCCAGGACCATATTTGTCAGTGCAATACCATCCGATGTGTATATATTACAGAAGGTCGTATTGTTATTGGATTGAATGGATACGTTCCTGAGCAGATTATCCATATCGATCTCCATGAAGGATACGACCAGTGTATTGCCTTCGAAATCGAGATTATCCACCGGGAGCGCAATAACGACTTTTTTATCATTGCTGTGAAGATTCTTGACAGATATCTCGGGCTCGGTCAGATTCATATAATCTATAGAATACTGGTCGATATCAGACCTCGTTCCCCTGGATGTATATATTACCCCGTTCGTGTCGATAAATGCGAATTTATCCAGCTCATAGAGCTGCTTTATCCTTAGCTGGTAATTGCGGAGATTCTCCACACTGCTCAGATCGCTCTCATTCAACATACCTACCGCGACATCCATGTCCCTGATGTAGTCCTCAAGTATGGATGAAACCACCTGCTCTCTGCGGCCGGCCAGTTCGCTTAGGTACAGCAGACTGACGTTCCTGACTGCCGACTTGGTATCATTGTTTGCAACTCTGCCGAGGCCGATGGTACCGATCGTCAGTATGACTGCGATGACCAGGCCGCCCAGTACAGCGATTGATATCGGATTGATCCTGTGTTCTTTATCAGTCTTCATGCATCAAATAGTCCTTATCTTCATCTATCATCTGGAGCATTATATCGGCAAATACAGGGTCGAACTGAGTACCCTTGCCCTTCTCTATCTCTGCCCGGACCACCTCCTGCGGTAATATGTCCCTGTAACTCCTGTGGCTGGTCATGGCATCATAAGCATCGGCTACCGAAATGATCCTGGCCTCCTCAAGTATCTCGTCGCCTTTAAGTCCGTCGGGATATCCTTTTCCGTCATATCTCTCATGGTGCCATCTCGCTCCTATTGAGAGCTTCGGCATTTCTTCCACCTTCTTCAGGATCCTGTCTCCGATCTCGGGGTGAACCTTGATCGCAGCATATTCCTCATCGGTCAATCTGCCTGTCTTATTGATTATCTCATCCGGCACACCTATCTTACCCACATCATGGAGCAGTCCCATCATATAGATGTCGTCCTGCTCCTTCTCACTGTATCCGTATCTCTTGGCGATCTCCCTGGAATATGTCGCCACTCTGTCGGAGTGTCCGTTGGTATATGTATCCTTTGCATCTATAGCCGCTGCCAGCGTCTGAACAACATGTCTTGACAGGCTCTCACACTCAGCGGAACGCGCTTCGATCTCCTGTGCCATGAATCTGTGTGTCCGGTCCAGTTCGATGATACGCTCCACACGATGCAGCAGCACATCCGGATAGATGGGCTTACGGATGAAATCTTCAGCCCCCATCTTAAGCCCCTTCATCTCTGTCTCATCCACGGAATCCCCCGTCAGAAAAACGATCGGGATCCTGCGCTCCATACCGGGTTCCGCCTGCAGGCGCTTCATGGTCTCGAACCCATCCATCGGCTGCATATAGATGTCCAAAAGGATCAGATCGGGTACATTGCCCTTTACGAGCAGGAAATCCAGCAGTTCCTGTCCGGAACTCAGTTCGGTTACTATATAATCGTGTTTTCTCAGAATACGGGATACTGTTTTTCTGTTAAAAGCCTCGTCGTCAACAACAGCGACCCAATTCATATAAGTCATCTCCCTTCGCATAAAGATATCACTATGAATTATACTTAATATGCGTGAATAAAACAATTGTTCTCTAAGCAAAGACTCCTCTATAAAGTGGACACCTCGGGAGTTGAAATGGTATACTGAACTGGTTGAAAAGTCCATGTAAACAGAAGGAATGATCAAGTATGGAAAAAAACACATCCCGGGTGCTCATCATAGATGACCTGCCGGTCAACAGGATGATACTTTCGTCGCTTCTTGCATCGAGAGGTGTAATGTCGGATCAGGCCGATGGAGGATATTCCGGTCTGGATATGGTCCGCAGCAACGACTATGACCTGATCCTGCTGGATCACCGTATGCCTGATCTGGATGGAGTGGACACTCTCATCCGGATGAAAGAGATATTTAAGGAGCAGGGCAGGAGTATACCGGTCATCTGCCACACCGTGGAAGAAGGCCGCGATAATATCAATCTCTATAAAGCTGCGGGATTTGCGGATGTACTGATCAAACCCGTAACTCCCGAACAGCTCTCGGAGCTAATCCTTACATATCTTCCACAGCTGAATGATACGTCCGGGTCCGGCGAAGACGGCGGTCCGGATGCGGGTACCGGTTCGGATCCCGGCAGCGATTCAACGGTATATCTTGACGACAACGCGGTAAAGGACGAACTTGATAAGCTTCCTCTATGGCTGAAGATAGTACCTCATATCGACTTGAATGCGGGTATCAGAGGATGCGGCAGTGCCGAGGACTATGTTGATGCGCTCTATGTTTTCCGCTCTTCCATAAACGACAAGGCTGACGATATCGCATATTATGAGGAACAGAATGATTGGAATATGTACAGGCTGGCAATTCACTCTTTGAAGAGTATGTCATTGCTGATCGGTGCCAAAAATCTGAGCGAAATGGCAGCCGGGATGGAAAAATGTGCCGATAAAAAGGACTACAACCGGATCAATGAAAAGACTCCCGAGCTGCTCGCAGAGTACAGACGATTCAATAAGCTTCTTGAGCCGCTGATGGAGGATGAAGATATCCGGCAGATCATGACTGATGCGGCTGATCAGGCCAAAGAGACTCCGAAAGAGACGGTTGCCGCAGATCACAGCCGGTCCGTACTCTTCATCAAATCAAGCCAGGGAATAGTCGCAAAAGGAATCGAGAAAAACCTGAGTGACGGCGGATTTAACGTTGTTTCGGTCCCGGACAGTCCCGACGCGATCATCAACCACAGATTTGATACCGATATTATCATATACTATCCCGAAACATATGATGATTCACACATCAGCATTACGATGAATCTGCTGGGGGAGCTCTGTCAGGACGATTCCAAGCTTCTGTGCCTGACCGGCGATGTAAATGATATAGAGCTGGCTATGGAATCAAAAGGTGCCGGAAGAGTCACCCATACATACCCGAGGCCGGTGGAACCTGCCGGATTCCTGGATGATATGGAGTACTATTCCGAGCTCCTCAGTGATTACCATCGTGTAAAAACGATCTTCGTTGTTGACGACGATCCGGATTACAGATCCTTGATCGAGAGATGGCTTGCACCTCATTACAGTGTGTCCGGCTTCACCGGTGCAAATGAGATGATGAGCGGGCTGTCGATGGTTAAACCCGACCTGATACTTCTGGATTACGAAATGCCGGAAATGGATGGATACGAACTGATGGGAAAACTCCGGAACGATCCCGAAACACGGATGATCCCCATCATATTCCTCACAGGAAAAAATGACAGGGATCATGTCTACAGCATTCTTCACTATAAGCCTGACGGATATCTCTTAAAAACCCTATCTAAAGAATCTCTTCTCGATTCGATAGACAGGTTTTTTGCGGAATCACTTTTCAGGATGTCGCTTCATCACGTCATTGATGATACGGAGTAATCCGGTCCTCCCTTCCGCCTTGGATATCACACCCGCAGGAGACAGTTCTTTAAGAATCGTCTCCGACTCACTGTCTTCTATTCCGGTCCTGAATATGACCGGGATATCTTTTGCGGCATCATCGGACGCAAGCACGCGGAATACCGCAGGTCCGTCCATTCCGGGCATCGCATAATCAAGCAGGATAAGATCGGGCTTTGCGGCTTTAAGCATATCCAGTGCTTCCGGACCGGACGTGGCGCATATGGTTTCATGACCGGCCTTAACTATCCACCGCTCGGTCAGTCTGATCATATCCGCATCATCATCTATCAGCATTATAAGGCTCAAAAGCATCCCTCCTTATTACTCATCATCTGCCCATTTTTGCAGCAAATCTGCTCAAATGCTCGGGAATATGTATTGTCTGTGGACAGACCTTCTCACAGCTGTGACAGGATATACAGCATTCCGGCTGTTTATCGGCATCTATCGAAGCCAGCGCCATCGGTGCTATGAAATCACCTGACCCTGCCACCATCGCTTCATTGTACAATTTAAGCAGGAACGGAATATCAAGTCCCTTGGGACAATGAGATACACAGTAATGGCACCCGGTACAGGGAACCGTAGTCCTGCTTATCATTTCATCCGCTATTCCCAGTATCAGCGACATTTCACGTTCATCTAAGGGTCTGGAATCCTCGAAAGTACGGATATTATCCTTAACCTGGTCCATATCGGACATGCCCGACAGAATAACCGTCACCTCCGGAATACTCTGGAGGAATCTGAAAGCCCATGCCGGGATACCTTCATCCGGTCTCGCCTCCTTAAGCTTAGCCGCATCTTCTTCCGAAAGAGTCGCAAGCTGTCCGCCCCTGACCGGCTCCATTACCCATACGGGTATATTCCATTTACGCAGAAGATCCACCTTGCCCTTTGCATCCTGGAACTTATAGTCGAAATAGTTGAGCTCGATCTGGCAAAACTCCATATCTTTGCCATAAGCATCCAGGAACTTCGTCATGCACTCAATATCACCGTGTGCCGAAAAGCCAAGATGCTTTATGCGCCCGTTTCTCTTCTGCTCGATCAGATAATCGTAGATGCCGTATTCAGGATCCAGATACTGGTTTATGTTCATTTCACATACATTGTGAAACATATAAAAATCAAAGTAATCCACACGGCATTTCTTTAGCTGCTCTTCAAAGATCTCCTTAACTCTGGGCATATTGGAAAGATCATATCCGGGAAATTTGTTTGCCAGATAGAAGCTGTTCCTGTCATATTCCTGCAGGACCTCTCCCAATACCAGCTCGGAATTCCCTCCATGATATCCATAGGCGGTATCATAGTAGTTGATACCGGAATCCATGCAATATCTGACCATCTCACGGACAGTTTCTTTGTCAATACGGCTGTCATCACCGTCAATTACCGGCAGCCTCATATTGCCAAGACCAAGTGCCGACAGTTTCAACCCCTGAAAATCCTTATAAAACAGGTCTACCCTCCTGTTGTGTCAGTGATCACCTACTGTTACTTAATCATAACCATCTTCATCGTTACCAAGTCCATAGTACAATATCTCATTGTATCTGGCATTGGCTTCTTCGGCTTCTTTCTTAGCATGCCACGCATCTATGTCGCTGCGGATAGCCAGCATCTCATCCACTATCAGCTCTTCTGTTCCGGGCTTAACGTAGTTTAAATATGCCAGCATTCTCTCCATTGCCTTCGGACTGCCGAGATGTATCGCGATCTGTTCACCCAGTGCTTCGGGAAATCCCAGATGCTTTATGGCCGATACGAGACGGGCTTTTGTCATCGCCCATTCGCGCTGAACTTCACTCATAATTATACCTGATGTTCTCAATCTTCTCCAACCAGATGCACAGTCTGAAATGTATGCCCGGTCGACGGCAGGAACTTTTCCACTACGTCGGATGTCTTCATCTTCAAGCTGGATGTACATACACAGGGATGGCATCCCAGGTAATCTCCCTCAAGCACATCCTCATCTATCAGCAGATTTACCTGATGATCCTTATCATTCATCAGGCCCATGATGCTGACCGCTCCGGGCTCTATGTCCAGATACTTAAGCATATCCTCAGGATCTGCAAACGACAGCCTTGAAGATCCTATCTGAGCAGACAATTCCTTGGTCTTGAACTTCTTGTCACCCGGCATCATCAGCAGATAAAAACAGGTCTTCTGACGATTACACAGGAAAAGATTCTTGCAGATCACGACTCCGAGTATCGCATCGATCTCATTACAGGCCTCCATATTGTCGGCTGCCTCATGATCCGTCCTTTGATATTTGATCCCCAGATCATCCAGATAATCATATGTGCGTACTTCCCTCGGCAGTCTGCCGGTCATATCCTGCGGTCTTCCGTCATACAGTTCCATTTTTTAATCGCCTCCGGTTATGGTTATCAGTTCCGATGAGGACTTTACATTCCCCTTCAATATCCGCCTCTGAACAAGGATATCTTTTCCTTAACCACCGCCTTCATGGCATCGATCTCATAAGCCATTATACCGCTCAGAGCAGAGACCCCATTACTGATGGCTTCCTCTGCGCCCTTCTTGCCGGCCTTGTCCAGATCCGTGAAAATATTGATCTTTCTTATGCCTTCCCTGACAGCCCGCCTGAAATCCTCGTCCGACAGACCGCTTCCTCCGTGCAGGACAAGCGGAACTCCGGTTCTCCCGGATATGACTCTGATCCGGTCAAAATCAAGTTTAGGGGGAAACTTATAATCCCCGTGGGCATTCCCGACTGCTACGGCCAGAGCATCAACGCCGGTCCTTGAGACATAATCCACTGCCTGATCCGGATCGGTAAAGAAATCCTCAGGCTTAAGGACCTTGCCGGGACCTTCATTATCTCCCACATGACCAAGCTCGCCCTCCACGGTCACATCACGATCATGACAGATGTTGACCATTTCCGATACTCTTTTTACATTTTCTTCATAAGAGAAAGTCGAACAGTCATACATTATGGAAGTAAACCCCAGATCAAGCGCCTCCATACATCTGTCATATGTCAGCCCATGGTCATAATGAACACATACGGGCACGGATGCTCTCCCGGCCATCGGGATCAGATAATCCGCCACATTTCTCAGTTCCATCATCGGGAGCAGTATTTCAGCGGTTCCTATGATAACGGGAGAATTCATTTCTTCTGCCGTTTCAATCACTGCTCTGGCCATTTCCACATTAACCGCATTGAAAAAACCGATACCATAGCCTTCTTTTCCGGCTGTTTTAAGCATTTCGCGCATATTTACAAGCATTACATATCCTCCATCAGGTCCCAGCCGTTTGCAATCCGCTCCTCAAGTTCATCCAATGTCCGCAATCCTCCCAGTGCATCATAGGATGTTACGCAACACGCTCCTTCCGCACAGGCAAGGGATACGCATTTAGCAGGATCATAGCCTCTCATCACGGCAGCGAGAAAAGCGGCTATACTCGTATCGCCGGCCCCCGTTCCCGACCGTACTTCATTCGCTTTATAGCATTTCTGCACCCCGGATTTATTACTCCAGCTGTTTATGTCAAGACTCAGTCTGCTTCCAATCCCCGATATTCCTTTGCTATCGGATGTCAGATAGAACATCCCCTTGATCCCGCATTTGATCAGTACTGTCCTGCATCCGTATTTTATGGATTTCAGCGCCAGCGGACGGACGTCCTTTTCGATATCGATACACTCTGCCATATCTTTTCCGCGGGAAGCAAGAAGATCGTATTTATCCCTGTCCAACATATAGCACAATTCCTCGAAGCTGGGAACAAAGAAATCGACATACGGTAAAACTGCCCTGAGAACACTGTCCCAATCAATCCTTCCGGCTTCGGAATCCGGATCGATCGCAGCCAGGTCCAGACTGGTGGCGATACCCTTTGATTTTACCCGTGCAAGCAGTCCGGCAAGTTCTTCGCCATCTCTCTCATACATACATTTCATAAGGGAAGGATATCCGAAATGAAACAGGTCCGCGTCTTCTATCGCTTTGTCAGGGATATCCGCGCTCCTGAACGTATCGTTTGCTCCCGGATTATGAAGAAAGACCCTGTCCACTCCCGGAACCGCCAGAACTACCGAATAGGATGTGGAAACGGCGGGATCGACGATCAATCCGCCCGCTCCGTAACCGGAAACGATACTTCTTACGATCTCTCCAAAAGGATCATCTCCCACCTTCCCAAGAAGCCTCACATCACATCCCAGCTTCTTAAGTGCCAGTCCCGTATTGGCTACGCTTCCGCCGGTATGAACCTCTGCGCGGTCCATGGCGATAAGCTTCCCCGGAACCAGTAATGATGAGATATCATCATATTTTCTGCCATGCGGAAAAACCGGTGTAATATCCAGACATATATGTCCCGCAGAAACAATCACTCCCATAATCCGTTCTCCTTCAGCCTTCAGTTATTGCCCTTCATGGACAGTGATATCCTGCCTTTTTTCTCATCAACATCCAGGACCGTCACCTCTACAATATCTCCGACCGATACCACCTCCAGAGGATGTTTGATATATCTGTCTGCCATCTGAGATATGTGTACGAGCCCGTCCTGGTGAACGCCTATATCCACAAAAGCACCGAAATCAATAACGTTCCGGACAGTTCCTTTCAGTTTCATTCCGGGTGTAAGGTCCTTTAAGTCCATTACGTCCGATTTGAGAATAGGCTTGGGCATATCTGCTCTGGGATCTCTGGCGGGTTTCCTGAGTTCTTCAAGGATATCCTTAAGGGTTATCTCCCCGCAGCCGAGTTCGCTTGCAAGCTTTTTAATGTCCGTGTTTTTCTCAAAAGCCGTGATCGCCTTATCATCTCTGATCGAGCATCCCATACGGTTAAGCAGTTCACGGGCTGCCGCATATGATTCGGGATGAACGCTTGTCGAATCCAGGATTTCTTTTCCGCCGTTTATCCTGCAGAAGCCGGCACATTGCTCATATGCCTTGGGGCCCAGTTTGGCGACCTTCATGAGTTCCCTGCGATCCTTGAACTTTCCGTGTTCTTCGCGGTAAGTCACGATGTTTTTGGCTATCGTATCCGATATGCCGGAAATATGAGAAAGCAGGGATGCCGAAGCCGTGTTTAAGTCAACACCCACTTTATTTACAGCATCCTCAACCACGCCATCCAGAGCTTTCCCAAGTTTCTTCTGGTTCATATCATGCTGGTACTGGCCGACTCCGATGGATTTAGGATCGATCTTCACCAGTTCCGCAAGCGGATCCTGCACGCGTCTCGCAATGGATACTGCGCTTCTCTGTCCCACATCGAAAGTGGGAAATTCTTCAGCGGCCAGCTTACTGGCCGAGTATACGCTGGCACCTGCTTCGTTTGTGATCACATACTGTACGTTCTGACCGGGGATCTCCTTCAGCATATCGGCAACGATCTGCTCTGATTCTCTGGATGCGGTTCCGTTTCCTATGGAGATGAGTGTGATACCGTACTTACTGATGAGGCCTTTAATGATCTTCTTAGTCTCATCAATCTTATTGTGAGGTGCTGTGGGATATACGACCACCGTATCCAGGACTTTACCCGTATCATCCACAACCGCTGTCTTGCACCCCGTTCTGAACGCCGGATCCCATCCCAGCACGGTACATCCGGTGATCGGCGGCTGCATGAGGAGCTGGTTCAGATTCTGTTCAAATACTTTTATCGCACTGTCTTCGGCCTTTTCCTTAAGCCCGGCTCTGATCTCGCGCTCTATAGAGGGGCCGATCAGTCTGGCATAGGCATCCGCACATGCCGCATGAATGACAGGTGTTGTGTACTTATTGTTCCGGGCAGCATACTTTTTATCCAGATAAGAGATGACCGGGGTGTCTTCGACCTCGATCGATACCGAAAGAACGCCCTCACTCTCACCTCTGTTTATGGCCAGTATACGGTGTCCGGCTATCTTCCTGACCGGCTCGGAGAAATCGTAATACATGGTGTATACGCTTTCTGCTTCCGGATCTTTTGCCTTGGTTACGATCACGCCTTCCTTCGCGGTAACCGCACGAATATGTTCCCTGACCGCAGCTTCATCCGAAATACGCTCGGCTATGATGTCTTCGGCACCGGCTATCGCAGACTGTATATCAAGTACCTCCTTCTCCGAGGCTTCTTTTATATCAGCAGGTGAATCCGATGCGGGGTTTACCGGTCCGGTAACATATTTGGAAGCTTCATCCTCCACGGGCTTATCGGTGTTCTGTGCGAGTATAAAGTCGGCAAATGGCTCGAGCCCGCGTTTCCTGGCTATGTCCGCGCGGGTTTTACGCTTCTGCTTATACGGTCTGTACAGATCTTCGACAGTGACAAGCTTCTCTGCCGCCAGGATCTGCGTTTTAAGTTCACCGGTCAGCTTGCCCTGCTCTTCAATGAGCGATATGACTTCTTCTTTTCTGGCTTCCAGATTGCGCAGGTATTCCAGCCGCTCATTTAAATCCCTGAGTTTTGAATCATCGAGGCTTCCGGTCACTTCCTTGCGGTATCTGGAGATGAAAGGGATAGTGTTCCCCTCATCTATCAGCTTGACGGCCGCCTCAACCTGCCATTTATCACACTTTATCTCTTCCGCGATTATCTTACATATATCCATATCTTATCCTTTTTGACCCCCGGGGACGGAGTCAGTGGTTCATTTTTTTGACACTCTGACTCCGTCCCCATGGTTCATTTTCTCAACAGCAGTCCGGTGACATCAACACCTATGATCTCTCCTGTGATCGTATCATACGAGACGCTTGCTTCCGTGATGATAAAGTGTTTGCCTCCCTGATCAAAAACAAGCGGTTCGGCAGCATCGGAGTCATATGTGTTTTCATAATCATCCGCTGTCATGATCCGTATCAGTTCTTCTGCATCAAATATATCAAAGGAACGCTCTTCATTGCCATAATAACCGATCGATCTCCTGTAAATCGGAATACTGTTCATAGGAGCGGATTCATCAACATACCGTCGGTTCTCGAATGCGGTGATGCTCTCATATCCGTCGACAGACAGTTCCATTATCTCGCATGAAAATCTGCGATAATCCACCGAATCATAATAATCATCATTTCCGGTGCCGGACGAGGTGTTCTCTTTTATAAATTCGAGCTGACTGTCTGAAAAATGCTTTTTCAGGTAATCGCTTCCGTTATCGATATTTCGCAGATAATCGTATGCCGAATACATTCGTCTCCTGGCAGTGGACGTCAGATCCCCGGCATCGTATTTCAGATACCTGTTCAGTGTAAGAGTCT
>CAMONC010000006.1 GCA_946620235.1 uncultured Lachnospiraceae bacterium
AGAAGCCATATCTGCGCATGACTCTCTCTGTATATTTGGGGATCATTATCGTGCTGACCGATACACCTTTTGCCTTGATATAGTTATTCAGAGCATCACGCCCTTTGATGATATTGTCATCTTTGAGGATCTGCTTAAACCATTGATTGATCTTGTTCCGCGCCTGAGAAGATCTGACTATGTTCAGCCAGTCGCGACTGGGTCCCTTCGTGTTCTGGCTCGTGATGATCTCTACACGGTCACCGTTCCTGAGTTCATAGTCTATGGGCACCAGCTTGCCGTTGACCCTCGCTCCTATCATGCGGTTGCCCACTGCGGAGTGTACGGCATAGGCAAAATCTATGGGGGTAGATCCGGCAGGCAGGTTCTTAACTTCGCCGCCGGGAGTAAAGCAATATACATTATCCGAGAACAGGTTCAGGTCGCTCTTCAGCATACCCATGAACTCGGCATTATCCTGTGAATCCTGTTGCCACTCCAATATCTGTCTGAGCCATGTCAGCTTCTCCTGCTCGGAATCATCGACCTTCTTGCCGTCGGATGCATCCTTATACTTCCAATGAGCTGCGATACCGTACTCAGCGGCTTTGTGCATCTCATGGGTACGTATCTGGATTTCAAAAGGCTGCCCCGATGATCCGATCAGAGTCGTATGCAGGGACTGATACATATTTGCCTTCGGCATCGCAATATAATCCTTGAAGCGGCCCGGAATAGGCTTATACAGGGCATGGATGACACCAAGTGCCGCATAACAGTCCTGTATGCTGTCCACAAGGATACGTATGGCAAATACATCATATATCTGATCAAGTGTCTTGTTCTGATTGAGCATCTTCTTATAGATGCTGAAAAGATGCTTGATACGGCCGTAAACCTGTGCATTGATGCCGGCCCCCAGAATATGCTCTCTGACTTCGTCTACGAGCCCCTGTATATAGGCTTCTCTCTCTCCGTTATTGACATCGATGCTCTCGACCAGCTCCTGATATGCTTTGGGTTCCAGATACATCAGCGACAGATCATCAAGCTCTACCTTAACCTTGCTGATGCCGAGTCTGTGTGCTATCGGCGAGTAAATATCCAATGTCTCACGTGCTATGCGCTGCTGTGCCTCCTCGGGCTGATATTGCAACGTACGCATATTGTGAAGTCTGTCGGCCAGTTTGATCAGGATAACCCGGATATCCTTTGCCATGGCAAGGAACATCTTACGCAGGTTCTCAGCCTGCATCTCCAGACGGTCTACCTGCTGGTCGGATCCGGTGAACTGAAGTTTATCCAACTTTGTCACACCGTCTACGAGCAGAGCCACATCATTACCAAAATCCGCTTCAAGCGTCTCGATGGTGGTATTGGTATCCTCCAGAACATCATGCAACAGACCGGCGATAATGGTCTCCTTATCAAGCTCCAGATCAGCCAGTATGATCGACACATGCAGAGGATGCATGATATAAGGCTCACCGGAACGTCTGACCTGACCTTCATGAGCTACGAGAGCCGTCTTATATGCTTTTTCGATCATGGATATATCATCGGAAGGATGATAGAGGCGTACACGGGATATCAAGTCCTGATACAGCTCATCAGGGCTCTTGGACTTCTCTATGGCGGTATCGGCATCTATATGTAAGACACCGGATCTGTCCACATCAGACATAGTCCGCACCATCCCGTATACATACGGGTCCCTCAAACAGATTATAACTCCCCAATGATACATGCAGACGCAGAGCCCGCATGTATGTAATTATAAAACAAACCTGCGGGCGTAGTCAATAAATGAGACTTTCTATGAAACTCCCGAAATGCTATAATGATTATCGTATCTTTCCCGTCCGGAGAAAGATAAGGAGAACATATGATTACTGATCTTCACGTACGTAATGTCGCTCTCATCGATGAGGCGGACATCACCTTCACCCCCGGCCTAAACATCCTGACAGGCGAAACCGGTGCCGGCAAATCCATTCTCATAGAAGCTCTGGGCCTGGCTCTCGGAGACAGGGCGGATACCGGGCTCATAAGACAGGGCAGCGATTCGGCCAATGTAGAGCTCACTCTGCGTCCCGAAGACAAGTCTGTCTATGATATGCTGCGCGATTCAGGTATCGACACAGACGACGATGACATCATCATCAGACGGAAACTGACCCCCGGCAGCTCCGACTGCTATATCAACGGCCAGAAAGTCGCTCTAAGGGAGCTCTCCCGTCTCACATCCAGAATGATAGACATCTGCGGGCAGCGAGAATCCCTGACTCTGCTCAGGGAATCTTCATTGAAAAACATGCTGGATTCACATGCCCCGAATGAACTTCGTGATATACTCTCCCGGATCCGGGAGAAATATACGGAGTATTCTGAGGTGTTATGTAAACTCAACGACACCGATGAAGATGAATCACTCCGTAAAAGAAAAGCCGACCTTGCTGAGTTCGAGATCAATGAGATCGACAATGCCGACCTCAAGCCCGGTGAAGACGCAGGCCTCGAAACCGATTACCGCAGGATGAACAATGCTTCCCGTATCAACGAGTCTCTGTCTGCCGTATCATCCCTGATAGACGGCACGGACGGAGCAGCCGATCTGATATCCCGCGCGCTTAAGACTCTCTATAGTGTTACGGAATATGATGAATCGCTCCGGGACATGGCTTCATCTCTGACTGATATCGATACTCTCACTGCAGATCTCAGCCGCGAGATCAACTCATATATGTCTTCATCCGAATATGATGCGGCATCTTTTAACGAAATCACTGCTCGTCTCGACCTCATCAACCATCTGAAGGATAAATACGGACGGAGCATAGAAGACATCCTCGCCTACAGAGATGAAAAAAGTGAAGAACTGGACAGGCTCCGCGATCATGATGCATACAGAAATAAGCTCAACACCCAGAAAACCGCTTTGGAAAAGGAACTGCTCTCCCTTTGTGCTCAGGCTCATGACCTACGCCTAAATGCGGCGGCTTCTCTGGAATCAAGTCTTATGGATGCACTCACCGATATGAACTTCCTGAACTGTGAACTGAAGATAGATGTGCGTGCCGATGAATCTCATATCACGGCAAACGGTTATGATGATATAGATTTCCTGATCTCCTTAAATCCCGGCGAGCCTCTCAAATCACTTAAAGATGTAGCCAGCGGCGGAGAACTCTCCCGTATCATGCTGGCGATCAAGTGTGTGTCCGGTGATAGGGAAACAACGGGAACTCTGATATTCGACGAGATAGATACCGGTATATCCGGTGTCACCGCCTGGAAAGTCGGTGAGAAGCTGCACTCTCTCGGTGCATCTCACCAGGTCATATGCATAACTCATCAGGCACAGGTAGCCGCACAGGCAGATACCCATTTCGTTATATCCAAATCGGTACATCAGGACAGAACCCTGACTGCCGTGGATGTATTGGATGAAGATGGTATGATAGATGAACTGATGAGAATGTCCGGCTCCGGAGATTCATCCGAAGCCGCCAGAAACGCTGCTGTGGAGCTCAAGGCCAAAGCCCGTCTAAGCTGATCAGACAAGTTTCTCATGAAGAGTATTTAAGAAGCTCTCTCTCCTGATCTTGATGATGCGGGTCACTTCGGTAGACCTGCATATCTGGATCGAATCTCCCGCCTCGAGCATATAGGGATCACGACCGTCAAACTGTGCCGCCACAGGAACGGTCTGCCCCTCGACAATACGTACTTCTATGCGGTCATCGGGACTCAGGACTATGCTCCTCGTATTGAGAGTGTGAGGGCAGATCGGTGTCACAATGATCAGATTGGCTCGGGGCTGTGCTATCGGACCTCCCGCTGACATATTATATCCCGTGCTGCCTGTAGGCGTGGAGATGACCAGACCGTCAGCAGAGTAATTATTCAGATACTCATTATTGACATACAAAGCATATCTTATCAGACACAGTGCACCGCACCCGGTGATCGTGATGTCATTAAGACAATGATCCTCTGTCTTGGCCTTCTTGGACTTGTATATCTTACCGCACATCATCATGCGGTTCTCTATCGTGATATCGCCGTCAATGAGCTTTCGCATATCGCGTTCCAAATCTCCACCCATATCACATTCGGTCAGATATCCAAGATTTCCGATATTTACACCCAGTAACGGTATATTCCGTCCGAAGTTGTTGCCTGCGGCTCTGAGCATCGTACCGTCTCCTCCGAGTACGATGATGGCATCGGTATCATCCGGAACCGAAGGACCTATAGTCACATGTTCTGCTCCCACACTGCGCAAGGCCGCAGTGATCTGTGCGGTATATACTCCGTTCGGATCTTTGGAACTGTTGACTATGACATGAAATCTCTTCATTTATCCAACTCCTTATGGGCCCGATCAACAACGTCTGCAATCAGTGCATCATCTATGATCACTGACTCATCTGCGCCGCCTGCAGCATTCTCCGACGCACCTCCATCGCTCATGGGCTTGATGATATACAACAGATACTCTATATTTCCTTCGGGGCCTCTGATGGGTGAATGATCGAGTCCCGCCACTACAAACCCGGTATCACGTGCATACCCGATACAATCCCTTATTACTTCAATATGTGTGTCTTTATCTCTGACCACACCCTTTTTGCCTACTTTATCCCGCCCGGCTTCAAACTGCGGTTTAATGAGCACCGCCATCGCAGCTCCGGGCTTAAGCAGAGCATATGCCGGCGGCAGGATCTTTGACAGCGATATAAACGATACATCCACGGATGCAAAATCAATCGGCTCGGGTATGTCATCTGCGGTCACATATCGGAAATTCGTCTTCTCCATACAGATGACACGCTCGTCGTTTCTGAGTTTCCAGGCAAGCTGCCCATGTCCGACATCTATGCTGTAAACACGGTTTGCTCCGTTCTGAAGCATGCAATCCGTGAATCCGCCCGTGGAAGCTCCTATATCCATCGCCACCGCCAAGGTCAGATCGATCGGGAAAACCTGCATGGCTTTCTCCAGCTTCAGTCCTCCCCGGCTTACATACTTAAGATTTGTGCCCCGGACTTCTATTTCGGATTTTTCAATATCAAAAGTCGATCCCGCTTTATCCTCTTTGACACCGTTCACATATACGATGCCGCTCATGATCAGAGCTTTGGCTTTCTCACGGCTCTCGGCGTATCCGCCGCTCACCAGCAGTACATCAAGACGTTCTTTCATCCATGATCCTTTTTGAGATACTGGCGGCATCTATGCCGATCATCTCTTTGAGTTTATCTACGCTGCCGTGCTCCACATACGTATCGGGTATGGCCACATGCATGACCTTCACTTCACCGCTTAGCCCCTCTTCCTCTATAACTGCGGAGACGTGTTCACCGAATCCTCCGCTCTGGACATTTTCTTCCATGGTGACTATCAGTTCATGAGTCCCGGCGGCTTTTATGATGTATTCCCGATCCAGAGGCTTAACGAAACGTGCATTGGTCAAAGAACAATAATAGCCTTTATCTTCGAGCAGTTTCCTGACTTCCTCTGCTGTCTTGACCATACTTCCCACTGCATAGAGGAGTATTTCCTTTTCCTCGTAAATGGGCTCGGACTTACCGTACTCCATGGGGGCTCTGTAATCCTCAAGGCCCGTATACGCCGTACCTCTGGGATATCTGACAGCCGCCGGTACACCGGACCTTACAGCGAATTTGATCATGTCCGAGAGTTCCCATTTATTCTTGGGTGCCATGACCATGATATCCGGTATGCTGGACAGATATGACAGGTCAAAAATACCCTGATGTGTCTCACCGTCGCTACCTACCAGTCCCGCCCTGTCTATGGCAAATACCACAGGCAACTTCTGCAGACACACATCATGTATGATCTGGTCATATCCTCTCTGCAGAAACGATGAATATACTGCTACGATAGGCTTCATTCCGCCCGCAGCGAGCCCCGCTGCGAAAGTCACTGCATGCTCCTCGGCAATGCCCACATCGAAAAACCGGTCAGGGAACATATTACGGAATCTCTTGAGTCCGGTACCGTCAGGCATTGCTGCTGTGATGGCGACAACTTCGGGATCTCTCGCTCCGAGCTTACACATGACTGTAGAAAAAATGTCCGTATAGTTAGCCGATGTACGAGGTTTGGCGGGGAGCCCCGTCTCTATCTCAAATGGTTCCGCCCCGTGGAATCTGGCGGGATGCTTGATCGCAGGTTCATATCCTCTGCCCTTCTGTGTCAGAACATGCACGATCACGGCTCCGCGGACCTTCTTAGCCTCACTTATGGCTCTCGTAAGAGAATCTATATCATGACCGTCCACAGGCCCCAGATATGTAATGCCCATATCCTCAAAAAACATGCCCGGAACTACCATGCTCTTGATCGTTCTTTTGGTGCGTCGTATACGCTCTATCAGTTCATCCGTGCGTTTGGACCTGCCGGCCAGAGAATAATAGATACCGTCACGCAGATTCAGATATTTCTCTGAGGTACGGATACTGTTGAGATATTTGGACATACCTCCGACATTCTCGGAAATGGACATCTCATTGTCATTCAGAATGATAATAAAATTAGTATCCAGCCTGGAAGCGTTATTAAGTGCTTCATATGCCATACCGCCGGTCAGGGATCCGTCTCCGATCACGGAAACTATAGTTCTGGACTCTTTCTTCAGATCACGTGCCTTGACCAGACCGAGTCCCGCAGATATGGATGTGGAACTGTGACCGGTATCAAATGCATCGCAGTCACTCTCGTTACGCTTCGGGAATCCACTCATACCGCCGTACTGACGCAGGTGTACGAAGCCCTCACGTCTGCCGGTCAGTATCTTATGCGTATATGACTGATGGCCGACATCCCAGATGATCTCATCATTCGGCAGATCAAGTGACAGATGCAGAGCCATGGTCAGTTCCACTGCTCCCAGATTGCTCCCCAGATGTCCGCCCGTTACCGAGATGGTACGGATCAGGAAGTCCCGGATCTCGTCTGCCAGCTCCGGCAATGCCGATGCTGGGATATTCTTTATGTCATTAGGCTGTTTGATCTGTTCCAGATACATCTCACTACCTGTCCCTGTTTATCATCCATGTAATGAGATTCTCCAGAAACTCGTTACGGTGTCTCATATCTCTGACTATATCCAATGCTTCTCTGCTCAGCCGTTCCACAGCTTCACGTGATTCCTCGATTCCATGCAGAGTCACATATGTGGTCTTATTGTTTCGCTCATCGGATCCCACGGGTTTGCCCAGAGTCTCATCTGTACCCGTGACATCCAGCAGATCATCCTGTATCTGGAATGCTATGCCTATACAGTCTGCTGCACGGTCTATCAGACGTATGGTCTCATCTTCCGCCCCGGCAAGTACCGCTCCAATGGTCATTGCAGCACGGATAAGAGCCGCAGTCTTGTTACGATGTATATATATGAGCATGTCCTCGGGAAGGTCTTTGATCTCTTCCGCCTCGATATCGGCACACTGACCGCCTATCATCCCGTATATTCCGGCGTGATGATAGAGTATCTTCATGGATGCCGCAACCCTGATATAATCCTCATGATCCTCTGCCATATCAAAAGCAAGAGCTGCCGTTTCCACAGAGTAGTTGGGCAAACCGTCGCCGGCCAGTATCGCACATGCTTCATCATACTGTTTCCACGTAGTGGGCTTGCCGCGTCTGAGCTCATCTCCGTCCATTGCCGGCAGGTCATCATGCACGAGTGAATATGTATGTATCATCTCCAGTGCCGCCATGAAAGGAGCTACCAGTCTGCCGTCTCCCCCACACAGGATATGAGTCTCGATCATCAGCATGGGACGTATACGTTTGCCGCCGGCGAGAAAACTGTAGTTCATCGCTTCCATGACGCGTGCACCATAGTCTCCCGGCTCAGGCAGATATGCTGATACTATCTCCTCGGTTCTTGATATGCGTGTTTTTAATTCTTCGTCAAAATTCATTCAGCTCTCCATTTTCACTGACGGCCAAAACCTTTTTCTCTATACGGTCAAGTTTGTCATTGCATCCCTTTAGCAGCTTCATGCCTGACTCATACTCTTTAAATGCATCCTCTATGGCTATATCGGGATCCTCAAGCTTGTCTATCACATCCTCGATAAGCTTGAATGTATCCTCTAACGATTCCTCCGGAACCTGAGTACCGAGTTCTTCGATCTCTATATTTTCATTCCTGCTCATATTTACCCTCCACGCGACTGTCCAGATAACCGTTACTCAGATACAGTCTGTATGTATCTCCTGTCTCTGCATCTTCTATCCTGCGCATACGCACGCCTTTGCCGGAAACAGCCACCGAATACCCCTGATTCAACTTGTCTAACGGGGACAGGCCTTTAAGCTTCGTGATGTACATCTCCAGCATATGTCTCTTACGAGTCATCACGCCTTTCATGGCGGTCTCGATACGGTCCTCCAGGTTCATGGCGTAAGTGCGTTTCTGGATAAGCTTGTTCGAAGGACTTACCGTCTTGAGTGACAGTGACAGTCTCCCGGCACGTTCACGGCCTCTCCTTATATGCTCATACATAGCCGACTCGAGTCTGTCACGCAGAGATCCCATGTCACGATCCAGCCTATCGGCTTCATACACAGCCAGTTCGGCAGCCGCTGACGGTGTGGGAGCTCTCATGTCAGCCACAAAATCCGCTATAGTGAAATCCGTCTCGTGACCGACCGCGGAGATGATCGGAACCGGTGAATCAAATATCGCCTGGGCAACCATTTCTTCGTTAAATGCCCACAGATCCTCAATGGAACCGCCGCCACGGCCTACTATCATCACATCCACATGTCGGCTCTCAAGGTCGTGTATGCCACGGACTATCGACTCCGCAGCTCCGTCCCCCTGTACCTGTGCGGGATGCAGGATGATCTGCACATATGGGTTACGTCTGCGGGTGATATTGATGATATCACGAACAGCCGCACCGGTGGATGCCGTCACGACTCCCAGAGTACGTATGTATCTCGGAAGCGGTGATTTGTACTCGGCAGCGAACATCCCTCTCTCTTCAAGTTCCTTTTTCAGAGCTTCATATCTGAGATAAAGGTCTCCCGCTCCGGCCTGAAGTATCTTCGTCGCATACAGCTGGTATGATCCGTTCCGCTCATATACGTCGACACGTCCTTCCGCCTCGACCTTCATGCCGTCGGAAAGCGTGAATGTCAAGCCGCTACGGTTTGAAGAAAACATGACACAGGCCAGTGATCCGTTCTCATCCTTCAAGGTGAAATAAATGTGTCCCGATGAATGGTATTTGCAATTACTGACTTCACCGGACACCTTCACCGACTTCAGGACGAAATCCTGACTGAACATATTTTTGATATATCTGTTTAGATCGCTGACTGTATATGCGTTTCTCACAGGTCTCTTAATGCTCACAGGCAGACCCATAATATACTATGAGTCTGCCCATGTGTCCCAATTCATATATATCATCTATGCAAACTTTGCCAGTACACCGTTTACGAATCCTCCTGATGAATCCTGACCGTATTTCTTGGCCAGTTCGACCGCTTCATTGATAGCCACTGAAGTGGGAATATCATCATCATACCGGATCTCGTATATACCCAAACGGATGATCGTCAGGTCGGACCTCGACATACGCGTGGTAGTCCAGTTCTTACTGTTCTGGTCTACCGCTTCATCTATCTCGGGGATTTTCTCAACTATTGACCTGAATTTATCTCTGACATAGCTTTGCTCACTGTCTTTGGCATTCTCGGGCCATTCATCGGACTCAAAAAACAGTGTGATCTGCTCGTCCAACTGTTCGGGCGGATAGAATTCAACACGAAACAGGAGCTTGTATATGGATTCACGCAATCTGCTTCTGGTCATTGGTCTTTACCGGAAACGCTGATGCCGGATATCTTGACGCTGACATCGACAACTTCCAGGCCGGTCATGTTTTCCACGGTGGTCTTAACCTTATCCTGAACCTGCTGACATGTAGTGGGGATGTTATAGCCGTACTCCATCACGATGGACATGAAGAGCTTCACATCCTTACCGTTCACATCGACCTTAACTCCTCTGCCTGAAGGACGAACCCCTACCTTATCAAGCAATTCTCTGGTCGCATCGCCTGCCATCCCATGTACGCCCTCGACCTCCGATGCGGCAAGAGCTGCGATCATTCCGACAACTTCATCGGCGATCTTTACGGAGCAGGGACCCTGCATGCCTTTTTTGCCTTTGGCAGTCTTCTTTTCTTCCATAGTTTATCCTCTCTGTGTACTCTTACACACTCATTTAGTATAGCAAAACCACCTGTGAACTTCAATCCAATACGGATCAGCCTAAAGCCCGGATCAAGTCTCACTGACCTCTTAATCCGAAGCTGATCGTCAGCAGATCCCTGTTTTCCCAATAACTGATAGTGGTGCCCAGTTCATTTGTATTCAGATAGTCAAAAACATGCTGATCATCCAGGAGGTATCGCTTTATATCCGCATAAGCGGCTTCGCTTGAAGCTTTCAGGGACACGAACTCGCTGCCCTGAGCGGATGCCCTTTCAAACAGCGTACTGAATCCCACTTCATCTATCGCAGTGAAATACGCTCCCTCCCTGACATAATAATTGTCGGCAATGGCTGTGCAGTTAGGGAGATCCACGGGAGAGTCGGGCGTGTGAGTCTTGAATATCTCATATCCGGGTACGCACAGATAATCATAACTGATGGACGGAAAGCTTCCTTCCAGGCCTTCCTCCCTGCGATAGTTCGCATCTCCCCATGTAGTATCCATGTAATAATACGAACCGTCGGCTCTCACCAGATTCCACGAATGATTTCCCTGATCCACCACTACTCCTCTGACCAGAGTGCAGGGAATCCCGACCTTGTTCAGCAGATACTGTGTAGCCTTGGCATAGCCCTGACATACGCTCCTGCCGTTGATGAAAACCGAGCAGATATTCTGGTTATCAGCTGAATCAGGGTCATAGTCGGTATTCTTGATGATATATTCGTATACGTATTTGATCCGGGTATAATCATCGGCATCGGGCATCCCGGCCAGACAATTATCTACATATGCATCTATGGATGCCTGTCTCATGCTGATCGTATCGGCATCCATGGTGCTCACGCATCTGAATCCGATAGCTTCCAGCACATCACCTCGCGTGTATCTGGTATATACATATCCGTTCACCCAGAACAGTTCCGGATGGTCCATCATCACGCACAGGAAAATGCGATCGATCTCGTCCGTGTCCTTGCAATCCAGTTCATAATCATCAAGACGGTCCCTGAGTGTCAGGTATATCTCGTTATATACTCTTTTACCGGTCTGATCCAGTCTCTCATAGGCAAATCTGCCGACATTTGAAGCACCGGATGCCGCAATCTCTTCGTCGGTATAACCGTAGAGACCTTCAATACCTCCGGTACTCTCCGCCCCCTCGACTTCATACTCGGTTTCATCCGTTTCGCCGTCATACGCATCCGGGAATTCAGCCTGTCCTACTTCATGGGATTGACTCTGATCGCCGGTTTCGGCATGCCCGGTGTCTGCGGGAATGGGTTCGATCTGCCGCTCATAGTCATCCGGTGTCTCTATTGAAAAGGCACAACCGGTCAGACACATGACCAGACACATAAGCACCGAAACGCATGAGATCAGATATTTATTCGGCCGACCCGAATTCCGACAAAACGAGGCCTTCATTTCTCTCCATTGTCATGCCGATGCTCCATTCATTTACGAACAGAAGCAACGGTCTGTCCTTCAGATCGGATACCTTCTTCATGTCGGATGTACCGGTCAGTCTGGGTACATCGACCTCGTTATAGTTCTGTATCCATCTGATGTATTCATAAGGCAGGGGTTCGAGCTTGATCTCGACATTATATTCATTCTCCAGCCGATATTTCAGGACATCAAATTGCAGTACTCCGACCACTCCGACTATTACTTCCTCCAGGCCGCTTCCGATTTCCTTGAATATCTGGATCGCACCCTCCTGGGCTATCTGAGTCACGCCCTTTACAAACTGCTTACGTTTCATCGTATCAAGCTGTCTGACTCTAGCGAAATGCTCGGGAGCAAACGTCGGTATGCCTTCGTATCTGAATTCATCCTTCGGGCAGGCTATGGTATCGCCGATAGAGAAAATACCCGGATCGAATACACCTATGATGTCTCCGGCATACGCTTCTGTCAGGATCTTGCGGTCATCTGCCATGATCGTCTGAGGCTGCGAAAGTCTCATGACCTTTCCGGACTGTACGTGCTTGACTTCCATCTGTGCATCATAGCGTCCGGAGCATATCCGCATGAATGCGAGCCTGTCACGGTGAGCCTTGTTCATATTCGCCTGTATCTTGAAAACAAATGCGGAAAAATCATGTTCCGTAGGATCTATGATACCGGCATCGGACTTACGTGCCAGAGGAGTCGTGGTCATCTCAAGGAAATGCTTAAGGAATATCTCCACACCGAAGTTGGTCAAAGCCGACCCGAAGAACACCGGAGTCAGATTGCCGGCACGTACCGTATCCAGATCAAACTCAGCGCTGGCACCGTCCAAAAGCTCAATCTCGTCAACGAGCTTCTGATACGCAGCGTCGCCGATCTCGGCACGTAGCGCATCGGCATCATCCAGCCCTATTATATGCGTCTCTCCCTCTTTGGTACCTTTTTGTGTATCATAGTAGAGGTTGACCGCGCGCCCGGTCCTGTCGTATACACCTTTGAAGTTCTTGCCGGAACCTATGGGCCAGTTTACCGGACAAGTGGCTATGCCGAGCTCCTTCTCTATGTCATCCAGGAGGTCAAAGGTATCGTTCGCGTCACGGTCCATTTTGTTTATAAACGTGAAAATAGGTATATGTCTCATGACACATACCTTAAACAGCTTTCGTGTCTGAGGTTCCACGCCCTTCGCGGCATCTATGACCATCACGGCGGAATCGGCTGCCATCAGGGTACGATATGTATCCTCCGAGAAATCCTGATGTCCCGGAGTGTCAAGTATGTTTATGCAAAAGCCGTCATATTCGAACTGAAGAACCGAGCTGGTAACAGATATACCACGTTGCTTCTCTATCTCCATCCAGTCACTGACTGCGTGTCTGGCAGTTGCCTTGCCCTTTACCGATCCGGCAAGGTTGATCGCTCCTCCGTACAGAAGCAGTTTCTCGGTCAATGTTGTTTTACCGGCATCCGGATGCGAAATGATCGCAAATGTACGCCGGCGGTTTATCTCTGAATTAATATCGTTAGGCATTATATCTCCCGGTTTAATCTTTTACAGCATGCTCTTTCCTGAAAACTCAGGTTTGATTCCAAAAATATCAAGTACGGTGGCTCCGATATCGGCAAATGTGTCCCCGGTGCCGCGGTTTCCCTTACGAACCCGCTCTCCTGCCATCAGAAAAGGAATATACTCCCGCGTATGATCCGTGGTCTTCATATATCCGGGATCACATCCGTGATCTGCCGTGATCATCAGATAATCATCGGGTCTCAGCTTATCCAGCATGATCGGCAGTTTTTTGTCAAAATATGTGAGTGCTCCGGCATATCCCGGTATATCTCTGCGGTGGCCGTATATCATATCGGTATCCACGAGGTTCACGAAGCACAGGCCCTCAAAATCCCTGTCCATGATAGCGATGGTCTTATCGATCCCGTCCGGATTACCTGTGGTCGGGTTGGACTCGGTTATGCCTTTTCCCGCAAATATATCTCTGATCTTGCCGACAGATATGACATCAAGTCCGGCAGCCTGAAGCTGATCGAGCATCGTCACACTCGGAGGCAGAAGTGAAAAATCATGTCTGCGGGGTGTACGGGTATAAGCTCCGCTCGTTCCTATGAAAGGTCTGGCTATAACACGTCCGACCGCATGCTCACCCTTAAGCATGTCTCTGGCTGTCTGACAGTACTCATAGAGTTGCTCTACGGGCACGATATCTTCATGGGCCGCGATCTGAAAAACCGAATCTGCGGATGTGTAGACGATCAGATCCCCTGTCCGCATATGCTCATCACCGTATTCATTGATGACTACGGTTCCTGAGTAGGGCTTGTTACAAAGGACTCCGCGTCCCGTCAGGCGTTTAAACTCATCTATGACTTCATCGGGGAATCCATCGGGATACGTGGGCAGAGCCTTGGGGGAATATACACCTGCTATCTCCCAATGACCGATGGTCGTATCCTTGCCGTTTGAGCGTTCCGCAAGTCTGGCAAAAGCACCCTTCGGATCACTTACCCCTTCCAGATAATCTATGCCGTCTATATTGAAGAGTCCGAGCTGCTTCATATTGCTCAGGTCAAAACCCGGATCCGTCGAGCAGCTCTTAAGTGTATTCGCTCCCGCATCACCGAAACTTGCCGCATCCGGCATCTCGCCTATGCCACAGCTGTCAAGCACTATGATGAATACTCTGGACATGTCAATCCTCCTGCAATTTATGTGTATTAACTGAAGCTTATGACCTGATCCCTGGGAGACGGTTCCTTCGCCGGAACTACCTCCAATGCCTCCAGAACAGGTCCTTCATGACCTTCATACTCCGGCAGTGCGGCTTTATCCACCCGTGCCGTGATCGTGATCCAGTCCTTATTCTCAAGTTCGGATGTTTTGTCATACCTGCACAGATATCCGAGAAATGACATATCCTCAGCACAGCATGTCATAGCCATCCTGCCCGGCACGAAATAATCGGCTCCTACTCCGTCGGGCTTCATGACCTGAGCGAGATATCGTATCTTTTTCCCCAGATATCTGTCAAGATGATCCATGGCATCGATGAAAAAGATACCGAATCCGTAATTATCCAGTTCTATGATATCCGCATTCAGATCAAACGGCAGATCCGCTTCAAAAATCTGACTGATCTCGCCCTGAGCATCCTCAAAGACTATGTCCGCCTTGGGATTGACCGCCTTTATATTTCTCTTATATGTTGCGAGTTCCTCTCCCAAGCCGTCACATCTGTTGAATATGATGAGTTCGGACTTCTTGATCATCTCATTTAAGAGTGACTTCATGTTGCTGTAGTACATCGGAAAAGTGGAAGCATCTATGGTCGTGATCTGCTGTTCTATGCTCCAGAACCACGGCAGCTTCACGTTCTTATAATTCCACATTCCGTTAAATTCAACGATAACTCTCTCGGGCTTGTATGCCTTATCAAGCTCCTGAAGCTTCTCGGGAGTGAAATCGGACTCATTCTCGATGACCTCTTTGACGGTACGTGTATTCTTAAGGAGCTCCGGATCATACTCGATCTCACCCTCCTCGCACAGTATCAGAAGTGTAGTCCCTTTTGCCTGAAAATAAGGCTGTGCCAATGTGTAATTGATAAACTCGGTTTTCCCGCTCTCCAGGAACCCCGTGATCATATATACCGGTCTCACTTCTTTATCAGTCCTTCCAGTCCGTGTACATCCAGCTCTGCTCCGATCACGCAGAACTTACCTGTGACATCGGGTTCACCGGCACGCACATTCTTCTCTCCGGGTACGTAATCGAAGTATATCCATCCGCCCTCGGAGTCGGGAACCATACCCTTGGCCCTCAGTACAGCACCGTACTTCTCCGAATCGAGTTCATCGAGGATACGGTCGATCTCGTCCGCAGAATATCTGGCCGGAGTCTCATACCCCCAGCTGTCAAATATATCATCCGCATGGTGATGATGATGTTCATGGTCATGATCATGATGGTGATGGTGCTCATGCTCGTCTTCATCGTCATCGTCGTGATGGTGGTGATGATGCTCGTGCTCGTCTTCATCGTCAGCGTCGTGATGGTGATGATGATGCTCGTGCTCATGTTCCTCAGCTACACGTATAGCTTCCTTCATAAGTTCTGCCTCAAGATCGGTAGCACCTTCGATAGTCTCCAGGATGCTCTTGCCCGAGAGCTCATCCCATACGGTGGTTATGACCGTAGCCTTGGAATTGTGCTCTCTGATGAGATCCACGCACTCCTTCAGCTTATCTTCGGAGATATCGCCTGTTCTGCTCAGAACTACAGTCCCGGCATGTTCTATCTGGTTGATAAAGAACTCGCCAAAGTTCTTTGCATACATCTTAGCCTTCTTGGCATCCACGACTGCCACTGCCGAATTAAGCTCCACATCCTGATCCGCCATGGCATCATTGACTGCTTTCATAACATCGGAAAGCTTACCTACACCTGAAGGCTCTATGATGATCCTGTCAGGGTGATACTGATCCAGTACCTCCTTCAATGCTTCCCCGAAGTCACCTACCAGCGAGCAGCATATACATCCGGAATTCATCTCACGGATCTCAATGCCGGCACTCTTTAGGAATCCGCCGTCTATGCCTATCTCACCGAACTCATTCTCAATGAGCACAGTTTGAGAACCGCTCAGCGCTTCGGCCAGCAGTTTTTTGATCAGGGTTGTCTTACCGGCGCCCAGAAACCCCGAAACGATATCAATCTTAGTCATGATAAAACCTCTTTTCTCTTTAGTCACCTACGTGGTCAAACAGATATTGCAGTACTTCAGGCGTAAATCTACGAGCCTGCACACCCAGCATCATGGTTCCGTCCTCCTGAGGATCCTCTCTGAGGACATCCGCATACATGATAAGAGTCTCGGCAACCACAATCACATCCATATTCAGGATATGAGGTGTTCCTGCGGGTACTCTGATACCCATGCCCAGAGGGCTCACATTCTCGGTGCGGCAGTAGATCTTTTCCTGGGTATCACATACCACGATCACTGTGTTGGACGGGAACTCCACTCGGTTGATTTTACGTCTTTCTTCGGATCTGTTGTCTGACATTTGCTTTCTCCTTTTTTATGATTATTCAGCTTAATGCTGACAGCTAGAACTTAATGAACAACGGTGCAAACTTGCGGGCAATCCTATATATCGGCGTTTCAAGTGCTTTTCGTGCATTCTTCAGTTCCTTGCGGATCTCTATCTTCTGAGGGCAATGTTGCTCACACGCACCGCATTCCACGCAGTTAGCCGGCCCGGTGTAATCTTTACGCAGAGCCGTACACATAAAGTACTCCTTCAGACCGCCGAGTTTACCGTCCACAGCCTGTCTGTTATATGCCGCAAAAGTACCGGGGATATCCACGTTACGCGGGCACGGCATACAATACCTGCAGCCGGTACAGCCGACCCTCATATGCGCATGATACTGTCGGACTATCTCAGCTATGGTCTTATGATCTTCATCGGTAAAGCTGCCCGGCTCATACTTGGAAGCTATGCGACAGTTCTCCTCTACCATCTCTACAGAATTCATTCCGGAGAGCACAACCTTGACTCCGCTCTGATCGTAAAGCCATCCGAGTCCCCACTCAGCCGCGGAACGATGTGACGGATGTGAATTGATGGCCTCAAGAGCCGGTGCGGGCAGATTGATCAGTTTGCCTCCCCGCAGGGGTTCCATGATAACCACAGGTATCCCTTTGGATTCCGCATACTCCAGTCCGGTGCGTCCGGCCTGTGAATGCTCATCTATATAATTATACTGTATCTGACAAAAATCCCAATCATAGTCATCCAGGATGCGGATGAACATATCCGAATTGCCGTGATATGAGAAACCGACCTGACGTATCTGGCCTTTTGCCTTGCGTTCCTCGATCCAGTCGGTGATACCCAGATTCCTGATGCGCTCCCATGATGCTATATCCGTCAGCATATGCATCAGATAATAATCAATATGATCGGTACGGAGACGCTTACACTGCTCTTCGAATATCCTGTCCATATCATCACGGGACTTGATCATATAGTGAGGCAGCTTGGTAGCAATATATATCTTATCACGCATGTTGTTGCGTTCGAATATCTCTCCGATCGCCGCTTCACTGCCGTTGTAGATATAGGCAGTGTCATAGTAGTTCACACCCAGATGAAAGGCTGCCAGAATCTCCTTTTCCGCTTTATCCAGATCAATATGACCGGCCGATCCGGTAAATCTCATACAACCGAATCCGAGCACCGAAAGCTCGTTACCGTATTTATCGAGTCTGTATTGCATAATGATTCCCTCGCATGCTATTATATCACCTGAACTTGAGTCGGACGAATGATCGCGGCTGCCTTTCGGCAGGTGAGGAAAGTCCGGGCTTCACAGGGCAGGATGCCGGATAACGTCCGGTGGAGGCGACTCCCAGGCCAGTGCAACAGAAATAAAACTGCTATACTGATGTATAGTGATGGTGAAATGGCAGTGTAAGAGACTACCGCTCATCCGGTAACGGGTGAGGCTGTGTAAACCCCATCCGAAGCAAGACCAAACAGAGGGTTAAGGCTTGCCCGGCCGTCCTCAGGTAGGTCGCTCGAGGCTGTCGGTAACGTCAGTCCTAGATAGATGATCATTCCAGACAGAACCCGGCTTACAGTCCGGCTCGGTTCACATTCTCACACTGCAACCGGCGAATACATCGCCGTTTTTTACAGTTTGAAACATCCGCCACCGACGAACTCTCTCACCAAAGAGTTATTCGGCAGATCATCGGATCCTATAGTCAGGAAGTACTCCAGGAACTTCAGCAGCCTCCTGGCTTCGAAATACTCCGGTTCTCCCTTTTGTATACCATAGAGCAACGGCTCCGCATAAGGCTTAAGTACAGCCAGCTCATATATCAGTGCGGAGTTAAACATAGCATCCGCGTCTTCCTGGAACGGGAATATATATTTCTCCTCGCCCTTTCTGACGGAAGGCCACATTGATATGGTCTTCTGAGCGGAAGCGCCTCTGGTTCTCGCATCCCTGACCATACGTCTGATCAGTCTGCCGTCCGTGGTGGGTATACGGTTATGATCATCGACATTCAGTGCTGTCAGAGCCGAAATATATATCTTGTACTTGCTCTCAGCGGGTAACGAGTATGACATCTTCTCATTGAGTCCGTGTATCCCCTCTATTACCAGTATGTCGTCCTCCCCGAGCTCCAGGAAATCGCCATTATACTCTCTCTTACCGGTCTTGAAGTTGTATGCCGGCAGTTCCACACGCTCACCGTTCATGAGCGCAGTCATATCCTTGTTGAACTGCTCTACATCCAAAGCTTCCAGACATTCATAATCCGGCTTGCCGTCCTCGTCAAGAGGAGTATCCTTATGATCCTTATAGTAATTATCCAGTGCTATCGGATGCGGTGTGAGACCGTATGTGCGGAGCTGGATCGACAGTCTGTGCGAGAAAGTGGTCTTGCCGGATGAGCTCGGTCCTGCGATCATGACGAACTTCACTCCGTCTCTGTCGGATATCTCATGAGCTATCTCACCTATACGTCTCTCCTGCAGGGCCTCCTGAACCAGGATCAGATCCTCCACATTACCCGAGCATATCCAGTCATTCAGATCACCGACGGTATCGATACCCATATCTCCGGCCCACTCGGATGCCAGCATCAGAGTCTTAAACAGCTTCGGTCTGGGTACGAATTCCTCCATTCCGTTCCCGGTACCGTGCTGAGGCAGTACCAGCATGATGCCGTCCTCGTATTGCATCAGATCAAACCTGGTGACATATGATGTGCTCGGCATCATATATCCGTAATAATAATCATAATAATCACCCAGACAGTAAATGTTTATGCTCGATGATCTGCGGTATTTAAAGAGCTGCTCCTTATCGGTCATCCCGAGCTTTCTGAACAGCGCCAGTGCTTCTTCCGTCGGATATGACTTCTTGGTAAAAGGAATATCGGCATCGATCATCTCCTG
Organism: uncultured Lachnospiraceae bacterium; assembly: GCA_946620235.1. Taxonomy (GTDB): domain Bacteria; phylum Bacillota; class Clostridia; order Lachnospirales; family Lachnospiraceae; genus XBB2008. The sequence continues at coordinate 19,706 of CAMONC010000006.1, forward strand.
CATACGTGCCTTGATCCGCTCTACACCATCGGCATCTATATGGAGATCATCACCCAAAGAACAATAGTATCCGGGGCCTATCGTGAAATTCACTTTCACATGATTCGTAGAGCCTGTGCCGTACTCATCATGTATGGCTTTCATCATCATCATGATGGCGGTACGCACATATGTCTTATGTCCGATCATATCTCTGCATGTTATGAAGTCAAGCGTGCAGTCAGAGCTTACTCTCTTCATCAGCTCGCGTATCTTGCCGTTAACTACCACGAGCGCGATAGGATCGTCATAGTTTTTCTGAAACTCCTTAGCTATGATCTCATACTTGATGCCTTCTTCGTAGTAATACTCTTTTCCGTCAATTGTGATCGTAACCATATCGTATCCCCTCCATACGTTTGTATATCAGTTCATTGAGCCTGATATCTTCTGTTACTTCTCTGTATCTGCCTGAATGTGCTTGCTCCTTCAGCTCGGATCGTATCCCCTCCAGCACACTATGTTCCCATTTCAGGTAGTCCATAAACACCGGATCGGCCGCTTCGATCAGCTTGTAGCCATACAGTTCATAAGCATGCATCGCTCTGCTGCCAAGTATTTCATCCCACTCCGGATCTGTCCGTTCATAAGCACCGGTTCCGCACTCTGCAGAATTATCTCCATGCTCCGATGTCTTGCTACCACCGTGGATGAGCTTGATGATCGTATAGTACTTGTCCGCATCCCTGACCATAACTTCGTCCGTGATCATGAGTCCCAGCTTCGGAACATATGCCCGTACATCCTCTATACGGGACTGCGGAGAAATGATGATCTGTTCAAAAGCCGAAACCGTTTCGGGACTCTCCCTCAGGATATCCAGTATAAGAGGGCCTCCCATTCCCGCTATGATCAATACTGCAGGACGGTCGGGGTTTTCTATATTATGTAAACCATCACTCAAGACTATCCTGATCCTGTCCTCGAGACCCTCGTCGGCTACATGTTCCGCGGCAGCTTTCAACGGTCCCGGATTTACATCCGATGCCACGGCGCCGGTGGCACCTCCGTGCTTTACCAGGTATATTGACAGGAATGCATGATCGCAGCCGACATCATATACACACATGCCCGGCGGCACCATATCCGCTATGGCCTTTAATCTGCAGGACAGATCACTTCCTGTCATTCAAGATAGTCCTTAAGCTTGCGGCTTCGGCTCGGGTGACGGAGCTTACGCAGTGCCTTTGCCTCTATCTGTCTGATCCTCTCTCTGGTCACGTTGAACTCCTTGCCAACTTCTTCGAGAGTACGTGCACGTCCGTCATCAAGTCCGAATCTCAGTCTCAGAACCTTCTGCTCTCTCTCGGTCAGAGTACCGAGGACCTCAACCAGCTGCTCCTTGAGCAGGGTAAATGCCGCTGCATCTGCAGGTACGGGAACATTGTCATCCTGGATGAAATCACCGAGATGCGAATCTTCCTCTTCACCTATAGGTGTCTCAAGAGATACGGGTTCCTGAGATATCTTCAGGATCTCTCTTACTCTCTCTACAGGCATACCCATCGCAGCCGCGATCTCTTCCGGGGTAGGTTCACGCCCGAGTTCCTGAAGCAGCTGACGTGAAACACGTATCAACTTATTGATTGTCTCAACCATATGCACAGGTATACGGATCGTTCTGGCCTGATCGGCGATCGCTCTGGTTATGGCCTGTCTGATCCACCATGTCGCATAAGTAGAGAATTTATAGCCCTTGTGATAGTCAAATTTCTCAACAGCCTTGATCAGTCCGAGATTACCTTCCTGAATCAGGTCAAGGAAAAGCATACCGCGTCCTACGTATCTTTTGGCAATGGAGACAACCAGACGCAGGTTTGCCTCGGCGAGTTTCTTTTTTGCTTCCTCACCGGCTTCCCCGCCTTCTTCCATCAGCTGGGCAAGCTCGATCTCCTCATCCGCACTCAGAAGGGGAACCTTACCGATCTCCTTCAGATACATGCGCACGGGATCCTCCAGACTCACTCCCTCGGGAATGAATCCTTCGATATTGTCGAGATCCACTTCCTCATCTTCGAGTTCCGAATCCTCATCCAGATCATCCATCGGATCATCGTCGACGTCCTCATCCGTGTCACTCATGCTCAGGATGTCGATCTCATGCTGTGCCAGAACATCCATGACATGGCTGAGCTGTTCATCATCCAGATTTGCTTCTGACAGGAAGTCGGCAATCTCATTGAGTTCAAGAACATTCTTTTTCTTTTTGCCCAGTTCGATCAGCTCATTCAGCTTCTCCTCGGCATTGGGAGGAAGCTCTATACCGTCATCGAGTCCGTCATCATTGATAATGTCATCTCCCTCCGCTTCCACATCTTCCTCGACCGGGATAATCTCTTCCTCGATCACTTCGGGGGTTTTCTTTTTTCTTGGCATGTTCTACCTCTTTCTGTTTATAGATTTATGGTTGTCTTACGCAGTTCCTCCAGTGCTTTCTTATCACTCATCTGCCTTGTGATGGATTCCGCATCCATCGTATCCGAGGCACTTCGCACTTCGACTGCGTTCTTTTTGACCATATATATGATATCGTGCAGTGCCTGTCCTCTCTCGGAATCGGCATCCAGAACCAGTGTGGTATTAAACAGCTCCGCCACCCTGCTCTGGTCCTGCTCGTCATCAAACGTGGTAACTATGGCCGCCGGATTCATACGTCCCGCCTCGAGGTCGGCGTAAAGTTGCCTGGCAACTTCCGCATACAACGGATCGGTAAAATCGGACGGCTCGATATACTTCCTGACTATCGGATATATAGATGTATCTTCACTAAGCCATGTGATCAGATATCTCTGCTTCTTCAGAACCAGGTCTTCTGTAGAAACCTTCTTCTGAATACCGCTTTTCGGTTCCTCGTGTGCAGGCTTCACACCCATCGCAGCCTTGGCTATCACACGACGTCTCAGCTGGTCGACAGGGATCTGATACCTGTCGGCGGCTGCTATCAGGTAATTATCCCTGCGTACCTCATCTTCGAACTCACACAGTTTCACAGCCAGTGCATCGGTGAAATCGGATCTTGAGCCGGGATCCTTCATGTCGTAATCCGCTGCCATGACATCCGTTTCAAAAAAGAATGAATCCTTAGCCTCATCTATGCGCTTCTGAAACTCCTCCGCCCCAAGATTACGGATGAATTCATCGGCATCCTTATACGGCTCCATGCTGATGACACGGCACGGCAACTCCATGGCCTTGAGTGCGGCTATGGCCTTTAGCGTCGCATTCACTCCGGCTCCGTCCGAGTCATATGCCAGATAAACCTTGCGTATGAATCTCTTGATGAGATTTGCCTGTCCCTCTGTAAAAGCCGTGCCCAGACTGGCTATCGCCATATTGAATCCCGCCTGATGCATGGCTATAACATCCATATAGCCTTCACACAGGATGAAATAATCCGCACGTGTGCTTCTGGCAAGATTGAGTCCGTACAGATTGAGTCTCTTATTGAAAATGAGCGTTTCCTGAGTATTGAGGTACTTCGGCTTCGCATCGCCCATGACTCTGCCACCGAATCCTATCACGCGATGATTGGCGTCCTGTATCGGATACATCACTCTGTTCCAGAACTTGTCATGTAATCCGTGTTTCTCATCATAGGATGCCAGCCCGGTATCGATCAGCAGCTTATCATCATATCCTTTGGACTTCAGATATTTCACCAGATCATCGCTCGAAACCTGTGCAAATCCGAGACCGAATTTGAGTAATGTCTCATCGGTCAGTCCGCGTCCGGTCAGATACTTATATCCCGCTTCACCCTGAGGTGACCTGAGTGCATATGCATAGTATTTGGCTGCTTCTTTATTTACCTCCAGCATACGCTTTCGAAGCGTATCTTTCGATCTGTCTTCGGCCGAGATGCTTGTCTCGGGCAAGGTCACACCGGCTTTTTCAGCCAGAACCGCCAGTGCCTCGTTGAACGTGTAGTTCTCGTACTCCTGCAGAAAGGTGAAGACATTGCCCCCTCTCTGGCAGCCGAAACAATAGTACATCTGCTTCGACGGAGTGACGGAGAAGGAAGCCGTTTTCTCATTATGAAAGGGACATAAACCGAAATAAGTATTACCCCTTTTCTGCAGATGAACATAGCTTCCGACGACATCCAATATATCGTTTTTGGATCTGACCTCTTCGATCAGTTCGTCAGGATATCTCATAGATCAGCCGTGCCACGTCTTGGGCACAAATATCTCTTCATATTTTGCGGTAGCATATCTGTCGGTCATGGATGCTATATGATCGCAGACGACCTGCTCCACCGCTTCCCCGCGATACAGGATCTCCAGCAGGTATTTGGGAAGCATCTCGGTATGATCCAGATAATAATCGTAGAGAGTCTTCACCAGTGCTTCCGCTTTGCCTTCCTCGGCCTTGGCTACGGGATTTGTATACACGTGCTCAAACATATAATCACGAAGAGCCTGCATAGCCTCTCCGATCTCGGCGGACATACCTATCTCACCTCTGTCCGTACTGTATGTAACTATATCGTGAATAAAACAATCCAGTCTCTTGTTGCAGGTATGCCCGATCCTCTCGGTGATACCCGCCGGCAGATCTTTTTCGGTAAGGATCCCTGCACGTATCGCATCATCCACATCATGATGGATATATGCGATCTTATCCGCAAGCCTGACAACCTGGCCCTCCAATGTAGCCGGATGGGAACTCATCTGATGATTAAGTATGCCATCACGTACCTCCATCGTAAGGTTCAGTCCCTGCCCGTCCTTCTCAAGCAGATCCACAGTCCTGACTGACTGCTCATTATGAGCAAATCCGAGAGGACATACTTCATCAAGAGCTCTCTCCCCGGCATGTCCGAAAGGAGTATGTCCCAGATCATGTCCAAGTGCGATCGCCTCGGTCAGATCCTCATTCAATCTGAGTGCTTTCGCTATAGTCCTGGCCGTCTGGGAAACCTCTAGGGTATGAGTGAGTCTGGTACGATAATGGTCACCCTCGGGTGTAAGAAAAACCTGTGTTTTATCCTTCAGACGCCTGAATGATTTGGAGTGGATGATCCTGTCCCTGTCTCTCTGAAAAACAGTACGGATATCGCACTCTTCCTCATGTACGAGCCGGCCTTTAGATTCGGCGCTTAATGCCGCATAGGGACTCAGATACTCTCTTTCACGTTGTTCCTGTCGTTCTCTGATGTTCATGGTGACCCCGGATAAAAAAAGTCTACATTGATAATGTTCAATGCAGACTTTCGAATTCCTTTTTTTAAATTATAAACAAATTATTAATTCGCGAAGCAGATCAAAGTTGATAGAATCCGACCTTCTTATATACCTTGCGCAAGGTTTTCTCCGCAATATAAGATGCTTTCTCGGCGCCTTCTCTGTATACAGTGTTCAGATACTCCTTGTCTGCGATCAGTCTGGAAGCCTCCTCCCTGATGGGTGTGAGCATCGAAACAACCGCATCACCCACGGCAGGCTTGAACACTCCGTAACCCTGACCTTCGAATTCCTTCTCAATATCCTCATAACTCTTGCCGGTTATGGTGGAATAGATAGCCATCAGATTGGCCACGCCGGGTTTATTCTCCTTATCGTATCTGACGGGATTCTCGGTATCGGAATCCGTTACGGCACGTTTGAATTTCTTCATGATCACGTCAGGTTCATCCATCAGGAATACACATCCGTTCGGTTCCGACTTGGACATCTTCTGTCCGGGTGTGGTCAGTCCGTAGATACGAGCACCGACCTTGCTGATATAAGGCTCGGGCACGCGGAATACATCCCCGTAGATATTATTGAAACGGATCGCCAGATCCCTGGTAAGCTCCACATGCTGCTTCTGATCTTCACCTACAGGTACATAATGAGGCTGATAAAGCAGGATATCCGCCGCCATAAGTGCGGGATATGTGAAAAGTCCGGCGTTGATGTTATCCTTATGCTTCTCTGACTTATCCTTGAACTGAGTCATGCGGCTCAGCTCACCGAACATCGTATAGCAGTCAAGCACCCACCCCAGCTGAGCATGAGCCGGTACATGAGACTGCAGAAACAGTGTATTCTTCTGAGGATCGAGTCCGCATGCGATATACAGAGCCAGCATCTCCAAAGAGCGTCTTCTGAGTTCCTTCGGATCCTGACGCACCGTAATGGTATGCAGATCTGCCATAAAATAATAGCATTCAAACTCATTGACTCTGTCGGCCCAGTTCTTGATCGCTCCGAGATAATTACCCAGATGCAGGTCGCCGCTGGGCTGTATGCCGGATAGCATTACTTTCTTTTCCGTATCCATATCTGTCCCCTGTATTATCCTTTTAATCCTCTGGACTGTCTGTCCATATCCTCTACGACAATATCATATATCTCGCCGAGAGTTCTGCAGTATTCGAGCACCTGCCAGGGTTCATTGGTGTGGAAATGCAGCTTGAGTATAGCCTTCTCTCCTGCCACATCGTCCTCTCCGCTGTCTCCTGCCACCACCAGGCAGTCTCCCTTGAAATGCTCAAGTATATGATCCCTGACCTCATCCACAAGGTCATCTGCGAGATCATCCACATCCTCGCCTTCGGTATTGTACTTATCCAGCAAAAGCTGTGTATCGTATCTGAATTCTATAACGTCTTCCATAATTCCTCCTAAATATAAGTCTGCACAATTGATAAGTATATCGTATCAACGAAATAAAATCAAAGCCCCCTGCTTCCGTCCCATCCATCGGCACAGACAGCATCCGGCTCATTCTGCCAGATGATTGGCTCCGGTCCGGTAATCCAGTTCGACTCCGGGTTGCACATTGTAGATAAACACGTGATAGCATATTCCCTTCCCCTTGTCCTCTACGGAATATGCCTCCATCTCGACACCTCTGGCCAGAAGCTCGTCATCCCTGAACAAAGGGCTTACGCGATACAGCACATGATTGCGTCCATCCGCGATATAGTCCATGACATCTTCCTCCCAAGGACGCATGATATCATAATTCAGGTATCTGGTGCCTGTGATCAGATTGAGCTCATTCGCATTCTGACCGGTCAGTGCATAGGCTATGAGGTGGCTTCTGTTATACAGATACGGTGGATCGGAGTCTATGAGTCCGTCGTATCGCCTTTGCTTCCATCCGGTGGGATGTATCTCGCCGATGTCTCCCCTGGGGCCTGTCGGCATCATCGATCGATCCAGCATGGCCACTGCCGTTCCGCATCTGCCCAGCTCGTCATGTTCACTGAAATGCTCACCGGAGATATTCTCTATATCCCACGCATTAAAATTCGGGATCCCGTCATTAAGTATGATACAGGCTTCTCCCTCATAGTCGGGAATCTTATCGGGATCGCTGTCTACTATGCTGAGCGATCCCTCACGTGACTCCGGATCAGTTTCCTGCGTCACAACCTGAGATATCTGCGGAGCCTGATCCCTCGTATATACCAGCCATGCCAGTATCAGGGCCAGTAATATGAGGCTCCACAACAGTTTTGTTTTTTTCTGTTTCATACGCTTATTCGCTTATCGCATAGTCGCTTGCATACAACTCCCTGAGATGTTCCACGGTGTTGTACTGTTCTCCAATGCAGAACTCTCTTGACCATGTCATATAGTATGCCCACGGAATATGGGATTCCGAGAGCATAGCCACATCCGGAAGATAACCGTTCTCCGCTATGGCTGCCACTTTATGACAGCCGGTATTCTCTACCAGTTCCCGGTATTCATCAGCATAATCGGTAGGCTTATAGCTTTCGAGATATATGTCCCTGGAGATGACATCGACATACTCATCCCCGGGATAGCCTTCTTTCAAAGGGCAATTCCATACCCACAGCAGATTATCAAGATGATGCTTACGGGTAAAGTGCTCGTACATCAGCTTATATAACTCCCGGGCTGTCTCCGGTCCCTGAGCTCCCCACCAGAACCAGGTTCCCTCCGACTCGTGAAAAGGTCTCCACAGGATCGGGATATCTTCGTCACAGAAAGGCTTAAGAAGCTCTGCGAGAACATCCATATCGTGATAAAAAGCCTCCCTCTCCGGCGTTCCTTCCTTCAGAACACGGGAAGCATCGAAATCAGTCTTCTCCATGTAGAAGCTTTTGTCATGACCTCCCAGAGGCGAAAACCAGTGAAAAGTAAACGTTACAATGCCGTCGGATTCCTTCGCCCAACGCATCGCCGTATCCAGAGTTCCCCTGTTGTCATATATCTCCTTAAGGCATTCAAATGAAGCTCCCTCATAGTTGATATTCGGAGAATATGATAAAAGTTCAAAACCGCGAAGCTTCGGGAGCTTGCCGGTCTTCTCACGGATATATACAGCCTCCTCCATATAGTTGGTCTGGGTATGCTGTCCCGTGATGATGGCATGTCCCGCCGTATCACTCAGATAGTTCAACAGCGCCCGGGCATTCTTTGTTGCATTTTCATTTACAGGTGTTTGCATTCGGTATCCCCTCCCGATCAGGCCAGATGTTTTATTTCGTTCATGACTATTCAGAAAAATAAAAAAGCCCTGAAGATCAAGGCTTTTAATGCAGGAAAAGAGACTTGAACTCTCATGGTATTGCTACCACACGGACCTGAACCGTGCGCGTCTGCCAATTCCGCCATTCCTGCGCGACAAGTTGTATATTACCGCAAAGAAAGATAATTGTCAATCACCAGGATGCAAAGACTCCTTTAAGCCATTTCACGCGGCCTGCAGCATAGTTTTTCATATATGCGATATCTTCGTCATACGTAGCCTGCTCCAGATACAGATGGTCATGTCCGTTCCAGAGGATGCGATCCATCTTCTGCGATGCGGAAATCTCCGATACATAACTGTCTGTCTTCCCTGCGGCAGATTTGGTATATTTATTTGATGATACAAAAGATTTTACCTCACTCCTGAACTCGGGAAGGTTCATAAACGGCTCGATGAATCCTCCGCCGATAAAGCCCTCGATCGATGCATGATCCGCTCTGATACCGTATGAATCATCAAAATCCCATACAGGACCGGCAGTGAGTTTCCCACCGTTATTCAGATAGAAATATGTAGAGCTTGCAAATGAGTCGGAATTCGAAACAGTCTCCTGCAACACAAAAAACCGTGCCAGTGACTTAATATCCATATGATCCCATACACTGCTCTCATCATCAGGCATAATGCCGCCGTTTAGTGATGCCTGAATCAGGCTCTCCACGTATTCCGAGATGTAGATCATCTCCTCTTTGGAACAGTTCTCCGGGCTCTTGACGGTAAATGCCACCCCGGTAGATGTGATGAAGTAGCACCTCTCATCCCTATAATATGCATTATCCAGCTCGAGCAGATATCCTCCGCTGTAATCCTCGGGATTATTCACTCCGGTCACATATCTGTATATATCGCCGTATTTATTGGCACCGGTTGCGGTAGCTGCCTTTTCAAGATCACGGCCGTCATTCGCCTTGTCATTAAGTTTCTCGAGATCATTGATATCCACTCTGCCGGATCCTATCTGTATCTTCTCACAGAGCAGGTAATTACCTCTGTATACACCGTCATAATACAGGTCCACGCTCCTGCAATCAGGTGCATCGATCCCAAACTCCGCAGCCATACGGTATGCCGTCGTGTTGTGGATCAATGTGGGATCGTAAGCATTAGCAAGCAGTATCCAGGTCTTACTGCTGTTTGCAGGCACTCCCGACTGCGTCAGATCCACAGCAGTCTGAAGTTTTATCTGATATGCTTTCTTATCCGCCTCGAAAGTCGTATTGCCTCTGGCTTTGATCTGCGCCAGCTCGCCATCATATACAGCCTTACCGGCAGATGTGAGCATCGTCAGTCTGCCGGAACCGTGATTGGACTTGGATGTCTCTACAAAACCACGTCCGTGTTCGGGATCTGAACTCTCCACATAAACAGCAGGTATCTTAGCCGATTGCATAACATAAACATCGAAAGAGCTTTCGGTAGCATTTTTACGGCAGGTCAGATTCAGGATCCGGCTGCCATCGCCGGTGTCCTTGGACAGATACGGTGTTATATTCACATTCCTGTCCGATTCCAAAACCGTACCATCGGAGAAAACATACTCGGATGTCGAGCTGTCATAATGGAACACCACACTCTGGGCAGACACACCGGAGGGCAAAAAAAGATAAATCTTTCCACCCACATCGGTTAACGATATATTAACGGAACGTCCTTCGCCAAAAGGAACATAAGCAAAGATCCCCGCCTCGTCGCGATCCTCCGCTGCATATACCGTCTGAGTAAATGCAACCGCAAATATCAGAATACTTGCTGCCAGCCCCAAAACCATTGGCCATATCCGGCTTACCGATCTTCTCATAATACTCCTCACATATCCTGCATCGTCTTATCAAGCAACGCTGCCATATCTTCATAAGCCACCTCAGCTACCAAGAACTTAAGGCGGGAATATACATCTGCATATTTATCAGGGAGACTGTAATTCTCCAATTCGAACATAACAGATTCTATCAGATCATGGTCGAAAGAATCAACAGCTTCCCGAAGAGCGGTAAATGCTTCCTGAAGCATGTCCGTTTCTATCTCGGGCAGATCGGAGCCCTCATCGGTATCCGAACAGCCAAACGCTTCTCGAAGAGGCGCCCTGAGTTCCCTGTACATTCTCAGCAGTTCAGTCGTGTTCGTCTGGATATATGCCAGATCAGACAGATCCGCCGCTCGTTCCAGATCACGTGCTAACTCTGACAGGCGCAGAGCTCCGGCCATACGTGATGTACTCTTGAGTGCATGAACCTGTATCCTGTAATTCTCCACATCCCTCTGATTATAGAATCCCTCAATCCGATCTGCATAAGGTTCAATGGTCTCCGTATAGTCGCGGAGAACTTCCTCATATATCTCTCTGCTACCGGATGCCTCGATCCCGGCATCAACGTCGATCATGGGTATCCTGCGAAGAGCCGCCAGCAGGTGATCGGCTTCCTCCTCTGCATGAGGTGTCGTTGTCTCCTTCGCTTCGTTTGGTTTTGCTTCGGGTATATCTGCTGCATCAGGTTCGATCATGGTCACAAGCTGAGGATCCAGATACTTTATCAGCATGTTTTCCAGCTTAACGGACTCAATGGGTTTAGTCAGATAGTCTTCGAAACCCTTATCGATATACAACTCTCTCGCACCCGACACGGCATTTGCAGTCAGAGCAATGACCGGTGTCTCATACCGGTTGACATTGAATCGATCGGATTTCATGCGCTCAAATGTTTCCAGACCATCCATCTCCGGCATCATATGATCCAGGAATATAACATCATATTTGGTCTTGCGCATCATGGTCAAAGCCTCCATGCCATTGGAGGCGGCATCGATACGTATCTTCGTGCGGGTAAGCAACGACCTGAACACTTTGATATTGATCGGAATATCGTCAACAACCAGTACTCTGGCAGCGGGTGCAATAAAGTACTGATGTTTATCCTGTGTATCCTTTCTCGCCCTGCGTAAAGCTTCATTCAGAGATCCGATCGGCTCCCAGTTTTCAACTTCCTGTCTGATCCTGAATGAGAAAGTAGATCCGACGCCGTATGCAGACTCTACCTCGAGATCCGAGCCCATCAGATTAAGCAGTGTACATGTGAGAGGGATTCCGAGTCCCGAACCCTCGATATTACGGTTCCTTACCTGATCCAGTCTCTCAAACGGTGTAAACAGCTTATCGATATCTTCTTCCTTGATGCCCTGACCTGTGTCGGACACACCGACATAAAGGGATATCTGATAGTCGTCTATCTGTTCATAATCGACTTTCAGATCCACATATCCTTCGGTCGTGTATTTCACGGCATTGGTCAGTATATTGGTTATAACCTGTTTGATCCTGACTTCATCACCATACAGGATATGAGGCAGTGAAGGATCTATATCCACCCGCAGTATCAGCCCCTTCTCGGTAGCCCTGAATCCGATGAGATTGATCATATCGTTGAGCAGACTTCCCAGATCATATGTTACGGGCAGGATCTCCATCTTGCCGGCCTCGATCTTGGAGAAGTCCAGTATGTCATTGATCAGTGACAGAAGTGAATTGCCGGAACTTCTGATATCTAGTGCGAATTCCTTTACATTAGGATCCGTGTTTTCCCTGAGGATCATCTCATTGAATCCGAGAACGGCGTTAATGGGTGTTCTGATCTCATGAGACATATTCGCAAGGAAATCACTCTTGGCTCTGTTGGCGTCCAATGCCGCCTCTCTCTTGGCAGCAATAACCTTGATCAACTCCTCAACAGTCTGCTTACTTTCATCTTCAGCCAGACGTTTCTTCTGAAGTATGCCCTGTACCGTATAGAGCACCAGATACTCGCAGAACAGGATCAATATATTAAGCAGATAATCCCGGCCGTTAAAAACATACTTCACTCCCGGGATCTGTATCATCCATGCCAGCACTGTCATGATACAGTTGAGGACCATGGAAAGATTCAAGGCACGTTTGTCCAGAAACAGTGTGACAGCCCCAAGTGCCATCATCATAAGCTGGAACATCATATAGTTGCTGCCGTTAACAAAAAGGGAAATGAAACACAGCGACGCATATACAACCGTAATGACCATGCGCGGGATCGCCGGATTGATATCACCGCTCAGCATACTGACTATCAGGATAACACTGGCGATGACCAGAAACAGATTTAAGAATATGATCTGATTCTCGCTCAAAGAGACCGATGTGTTGATTATCACGAAATAAATGAGGATGTCCAGAAAACTGAGTATGGAATTGGTAAAGGATCCAAGTTTATTCTCTCGCATCGGAAACCTCCGCGGGAACTACAAACTTCAATCCCTGTTTTACCACTTCTATATTCCAGTCGGTTGCAAGCACAAGTTTCCCATCCAATGCACCCCAGATGGGCGCACCGTTGATATGTCGTACTCTGGCCGACTCCAGATTGCGCATAGTGTTTTTCGGATCATCCTCGGTGAATCTGACCTTATGCTTCATAGCCTGATATGCGTATATGATCCGCCCCAAAACGCCAAATCTGGACACCTGTATATATGTCACCTTACCATCGGTTGCGTGCCATTCATCCGAAAACGAAACATTTCTCGCTGTGATCGGTACATTGTAGAAGCTTATCTCCATTGCCCGCCGGGTATAGGAATGACCGTCATATTCGATATTATAGATATAATTGGGAGTTACGAATATCGCATACAGATTAGCCAGAAACATCGGCAAATATCTGCCGAAGATCAGCATTTCAGCCAGATTCTCATAGCACTTGTGCGAATATGAATCCATGCCGAAGGAAACATTATTGAGAGCCAGCCCGTGATTCGTCCGGATATAATCCACTCTGGTCACATTACCGGTGATCATAGCCTCAACATCCGCAAATGCATTCGGATCTCCGAATGCGGCAAGATAATTGACCTTCTGAAGTGGAATGATCGCCAGCTCTATCTTGCTGATATCGCTGATACCATTCAGCACTTTACTGGCGGATGATATACTGCCGCAACAATAAATACGCAGCTGCTCTCCTTCGAAAATATCCTCAATGGTAGATGCAAGCTGCGTCTCATCACCGGCCGTGCCTGTCGTGAACACATAGTAAGTCAGATCAGGAATGCGTGAAAGCTTATCCCTGAGATTGTCTGCATACTCTTTATCACTATAGGCGGGGTTAATGATAAATACGTGAACCACTTATCAAATCTCTGTAAACTGAATCAATGGCAAAAGTGCACGGCACAACCATCGATCGACTTGCTCTTATATACACACGAATCGGCTTTCTTGTATAGATCTTCAAAGCCCTCATGCGGCTCACTGTCGGAAATAACAGCTCCGGCGCTGACAGATATGGGGTGTCCGTCAAGCTCGGGTATCTTAAGTTCGTTGATCTTGGAGAACACTCTCTCGAATATCATCCTTCCGGATTCTTCATCCGTAACATTATATGCATATACGGCATACTCGTCACCGCCGAGCCTGAAGACTATATCCCTCTCCCTGAACTCATTGCTCAATATGTCAGCTATGCCTCTGATGACCTTGTCGCCCACATCATGGCCGAAATTATCATTGATAAACTTGAAGTTATCGATATCCATGATGCAGAGCATGCCGTGTCTGTTGTTTGCGAGTGCGTCTATGACTTTACGCTCACCGCTGCCTCTGTTGAGAATACCGGTCATGATATCGGTCTCAGCCAGGATCGCAAGAGCTTCACGCTCTCTCGCCGACTCTACGACATCATCTACATTTTTGAAACCGGCAAGTATACCGCTTGAAAGGTTTGCGGGGTTGACGGGAATATAGGTAAACTGATAGTAATGAACCTCTCCGTTATCCATGACACGGTAACTGGATACATACTCGTCCTGTTCCCTCATCTTCTCGCAAACAGTCTCAAAACTCATGGCTTCATACATAGCCGGCTGATCTTCGGAATATACTCTGTCCTTAATATACTGCTTGCAAAGCACATCATACGGATATACCTTATCGGAAGGTTTATCCATACCCTTGGTCACATAGCCGTCAAGCTTGAGTATAACAACCGTACCGTTGTTGATATCGATCTTGAATATATTGTAATAGTCACGGCTCAAGGCATTCACTATATCCAGCTGCTCTCTGAGGTACTGCTTATCCGCTATATGCTTACGGATGGACTTGTCTATATCCCTGTAAGCAAGGATGAACTGATCGGCATCCCCGGGAGTGCCTGCCAGTGCAAAAGCCATCTGATGATAAGACAGCATACCGTCATCTGTCATACGCATATAATCCACCGTATACAGGCTGCCGTCCTTTATGCGTTCAAGAACGGTTGCGGAGTTAACCTCCCTCTGTACACTCTCGGACCTGTCGACTACGTATGTTTCCACATACTCCGCCATCATCCTGTCAAATGTCTTATATCTGTATCCAAGTTCAAGTGCCCCGCGAGACGTACTTTCGCCGGTACTGCGGTATAGTTTCATACTGAGATCGTTTATATTCACTATCCATATCGTATGGTACTCTTTACCAAGCCCGGTCACTATACCCGTGATGCGCCTGATCCTGTTATTAAAATCATTAACCAGCTGTCTCTGTTCCTCCGGATAATCGGCTGGATTTAGCAGCTCGTCCTCCTTAACTACAATATCTGATTGCATGCCATTCAACCTCTGGAAATAGAAATGTATAATCTGAATAATTTTAACATATTATCATCCTGCTGTTAACTATAATCAGCAATGGATTTTTATGTTATTATTTGAGAGATATCAAATATTTCGGAGTTATATATGCTTTTTTCTGATCCGGATTTTATATTCAGGGCTCTTCCCCTGTTTCTTATCATATACTATATCGCCCCTTATAAACTTCGCACCTGGGTCCTGTTTCTTGCAGGGTTGCTGTTCTATGCGGTAAACGCCCCTGCTACCCTTCCGTTACTCATACTTGCCATAGTTATCAACTACGCATTGTCATCCGGCACTGCCTCCGGAAAAAAGATCGTATTTACGATAGCTGTTATATTCAATCTGGGAATACTGATCGTATTCAAAGCACTGTGTGCCTGCGACTTCACCCTCATCCTGCCTGACGATACCGTACTCAAAGCTGCGTTGCCACTGGGTATCAGTTTCTATGTATTCAAGCTGATCTCGTACCAGGCAGATCTGTATACCGGCAGGATCAAACGGGCTGCATTCAAGGATCTGGGAGCATATACGGCCGATTTTACACAGATCATCTCCGGTCCCATCGCCAGATTCTCACACACTCTCGACAATCCCAATCGTATAACCGATTCTTCCGAGCGGAGGATCAGCCGTTTCAAGAATGCTCTGTCTCACATATGCGACGGACTTACTTACTTCATCGCCGGACTTTTTCTGAAAATCATAATAGCCGACCATCTGACCGTACTGTGGAAAGAACTCGGGACCATCGGATATGACAGCATATCCACACCGCTTGCATGGCTGGGTGTGGTGATCTACTCATTGAATCTCTATTTCGATTTCTGGGGCTATTCCCTGATGGCCGCCGGACTGGGAGTAATGGTAGGCTTCAAGTTTATACGTAACTTCAAGAATCCATATGCTGCAACGTCCGTCTCCGACTTCTACCGCAGATGGCACATTACTCTCGGGGAATGGTTCCGTGACTATGTATATATCCCTATGGGAGGCAGCCGAAAAGGAGGAGTCAGGACTGCTTTCAACCTGTTCACAGTCTGGCTGCTGACAGGCATATGGCACGGAGTAACCTTAAACTTCCTGATATGGGCAGGTATCCTCCTTGTGCTGATCCTGTGGGAAAAATTCGTTCTTTCCAAAAATGAGATCATTTTCCAGATATTCGGACATATCCATGTGTGGCTGATCATTCCTCTTACGTGGATCGTTTTTGCAATGCGTGACTTCGGTGATCTGAAAGCTTACTTTATGAGACTGATCGGACTGACTGTCCCCACCTCGGTGATCAACACATCCGATTACACCCGGGTGTGGGCTGAAGGATGGATATATATAGTAACTGGACTGATATGTCTGTTCCCCGGTGTCCGCAGATCGTTTAACAAACACCGTTTCGGTGTTGTATGGACCATCCTGCTGTTTATCATGTTCTGGCTCAGCATATACAGTTACTGCGGAGCCGTAACGAATCCTTTTATGTATATGAGTTTCTGACGATGGCTGAACAAAGAAAAAACAGAAAAAAAAGGAATAAAAGACGCCATTATGCACTGCTCATAGCGCTGGTGATCTCCACTTTGCTCCTCACAATATGGAGTTATTTCCAGTTGCCCCGGGCTTATGCTTCATATGTCTATGATCCTGTGGAAACCCCCGTGCTCGCTCTGGCCATGCAGGGAATAAACGACGGAGTCTATCCATGGAACGGAATAGTAAAGTCAGATGCAGATACTCAGACACTTCAAAGCGCGGAAAACACTACTGTCGCCGATGAAGAAGCCATGGAACCGGAGGCGCCTGCGGTTATCGATGAAACGGAAACAACAAATGAAGCCCCCGTTGTCGACACTATCTCCGATACCGAGCTATCCTCGAGCGCCGTTGACGATACATCAACAGAAGGCGAAGACGCCAGCATCGGAGTTGCAGATGAAATGACAGCTATGGAAGAAAGCGGTACTGATGATGACAGCCGTCTCATGTATCACGGTCCCGTAGATGATGATTATTTCAACGATGCACTCTTCATCGGAGACTCACGTATGGTAGGTCTCTCCGAATACTGTGAACCGCTGGATACCAGAGCGGACTTCTATGTCAAAAAAGCACTGACCATATATAACCTGCTTGACGGCAAAGCCATCCGTTCATTTGACGGAACCCAGAAATCTCTCTGGGAAGTTCTCGACGAAAAACAATACGGCAAGATCTACATCATGGTGGGTATCAATGAAATAGGTGTGGGAAATGCGGAATACTTCCGCGATGCATATGAGCAGGTAGTCAACGGAATACGGGAAGCACAGCCCGATGCGTTCATATTCATAAACAGCATCATGCATGTTTCTCAATCCAAGAGCGATACTGACAGCCTGTATAACAACACAAATATAAATGCCCGCAATGATGCTATCGCATCTCTTGCGGACGATCGTCATGTCTTCTATCTGAACATCAATGAAGCCGTAGATGATGAAAACGGAGCATTACGCTCCGATATCACTTTCGATGACATACATCTTAAAGGATCATGCTACGAACCGTGGCACGAATATCTGCTTGCTCACGGTGTAAAGTGATCGAGCTGCGACGAACTGCGGGCGGTCAGTTTCTTTAAGTACTTTTTATGCTCATACATCTGACGGTCAGCTCGTTCAAAGACACTCTGCACCCGATCATCCATTCCCGGACGATATTCATCCATACCGGACGATACGATCACCTTACCGTTTATAATATTCTCATGGACCTGTCTGTCGAAGTCACTGATCAGGCCATTCCTGTTATTGTAATCTCTGCCCTCCAGAATAACCACAAACTCGTCTCCGCCTATCCTGAACACAGGGCTGTGAACAAAGGTACGGCATATGAGAGCACAGCCATCCTTTATATACTGATCTCCGGCCTCATGCCCCAATGTATCGTTGATCGTTTTCAGCCCGTTCAGGTCAAAAACTATCAGTCCAAAAGAGCCCTTTTCATCGCATGCGATCTTCTCATCCAGTACCATCTCCGCCTCAAGATATGCATGTTTGCTCTTCACTCCGGTCAACGAGTCCGTATAAGCTTTGTGTCTGGCAGCCTCCAACTCCTCGCGCTGCGTCTTTTCCTTGTGCAGGAGTTCCTCAAGATGCTTCTTACGCTCCGCTTTCTCGTCCTCCAGAACAAATGTATGCAGCAGACATGTGCCCAGCATGCAGCCTATGGCATAGAACGGAAGAAAAGGATCATATGCCTGAAGGATGATGAAAGCCACCATAGTCACCCCGCATAGTCCTACGGTACGATGATGCCTTCTGGTAACACCCACGCCCCGGACTGCCGTATACAGCGAATATAAAGAGGTGCATAAATAGAATACTATCTGTATGGCCAGTGTAACGTATCTGGCCGTCATGGGCTGATATGTCCCATCCTCGGAAAAGCTGAACACAACCGGTCTGAAGAAGTTTATGATCAGATTGATGATCTCGTACATCAATATGACCATACCGACACTTCTGATCGTTCTGCTGAATAAGGAACTCTCATCCAGATACTCCGTGACATATCTGGACCAGAGCAGGACAGATACGACCATCGACAGAAAATACAGAACCGTGTCCGCATAGGTCAGCACTATGAGCCGGTGTTCATAGAGCAATCCCCAACATATATCAGACACATAGTAAATCAAAATGCCGATCAGAAACTGTCTGTAGGATGAGCTCGCAGGCATGACGTCGCGATAGTCATTCTTGATCAGCACGTCATAATTAATGATGATATGTACAAGTATTGCTAGTATACCGAAACTCGAATAAAACATAACACAATAATTATATCATATAGCACCCGCATTTGATGCATATATATAACGATGAACCCCGGGGACGGAGTCAGCGGTTCATTTCAAAATGAACCACTGACTCCGTCCCCATGGGTCCTCATACTGATTGTTCTTGATGGTGCTCATAAAAGCGGCATGGTATTCTGCCGACATGAAATTGATAACGTGTTCCTTTCATCTGTTCCGGCATTTATTTGTATGAATATTTTATCTTCGTACCTCACTCATCTAACATCAGTTTGCCGGCT